>CAYRMW010000026.1:0-32636 GCA_964425595.1 uncultured Lachnospiraceae bacterium | reverse complement strand
GCGATCAATGATCAAAATAAAAGGGGAATTGAAAGTCAGGGTCCTGAGACGAAGCGGGGCCCTGGCTTTTTTCAATCTTGTGCAATTTCTCCAAATTTGCTATAATAAGCCAAAACGTCCGGATGCCCGGGCGCTGTCCGCGGACGGCAGATCGGGAACAGAGGATTCAGGAGGAACGATTCATGACCAGAAGAGAGTTGAGGGAGCATTGCTTTAAGATGCTGTTTGGCGCTGCCTTTTACCCTGCACAGGAGGCGCGGGATCAGCTGGAGCAGTATTTCCTTGTGCCGGAGGAAGAGGATACGACCCCGGAGGGAGCCGAGATCATTGTGCACCGGGTGGATATGAGTGAGAAGGACAGCCGGTATCTGAAGGACAGGGTGAGTGCCGTGATCGACCTGATCCCGGAGCTGGACGAAAAGATCGATCAGGTCGCCGAGGGATGGAAGACCAGACGCATGGGCCGGGTAGAGCTGGCGCTCCTGCGGCTGGCGGTGTATGAGATGAAGTACGATGACGATATCCCGGAGAAGGTGGCGATCAATGAAGCCGTGGAGCTGGCGAAGCGCTTCGGCGGGAAGGACGCGCCGGCCTTCATCAACGGGATCCTGGCAAAGCTGGTGTAGCTTATGGCCGGGGTGTATACCGTATCCCAGGTAAATGCATATATCAAAAACATGTTCGTGCAGGACTATGCGCTGAGCAGGATATCCATAAAAGGCGAGGTGTCGAATGTCAAGTACCACACCTCGGGACATATTTACTTTACCCTGAAGGACGGGAAGGGCGCATTGTCTGCGGTCATGTTTGCCAGCCAGAGGATGGGCCTTTCTTTTCCGCTAAAAGAAGGGCAGCAGGTAGTGGCCTCCGGTTCCGTGGATGTGTATGAGCGGGACGGCAGGTACCAGCTGTATGCCCGGGAGATTCGCCTGGACGGCCTGGGCGCGTTGTATATGGAGTTTGTCCGGCTGCGGGATGAGCTTGAAGAGATGGGGATGTTTTCCGCGGTCTACAAGCAGCCGATTCCCCGCTATGCCCGGACGGTGGGAGTCGTGACGGCGCCTACCGGGGCAGCCATCCGGGATATCATGAATATCGCGAAAAGGAGGAACCCCTATGTCCAGCTGATCCTCTACCCGGCCCTGGTGCAGGGCAAGGGGGCGAAGGAGAGCATCGTCCGGGGGATACAGACCCTGGACGATGTGGGGACGGACGTGATGATCGTGGGACGGGGCGGCGGATCCATCGAGGATCTGTGGGCCTTCAATGAAGAAGATGTGGCCCAGGCGATCTTTTCGTGCGCCACCCCGGTGATCTCCGCGGTAGGGCATGAGACGGATGTGACCATCGCCGATTATGTGGCGGATCTGCGGGCGCCGACGCCGTCCGCCGCGGCGGAGCTTGCCGTGTTCGATTACCGGCAGTTCCAGGCAGACCTTGACGGAGCGCGCAGGGCCCTGGTGCAGGCCGGGGAGCGGCGAGTGGAGCAGGAAAAGAACCGGCTGGAACAGTACCGCCTGCGGCTTGGGACCAGGGATCCGGTCCGCCGGATCAATGACCGGCGGATGCGCCTTGTCGGGTTTGAGGAGGATTTGGAGCAGGCCATGCAGAGGAAGCTTCTGGACAGAAAGCACCGCCTGGAGCTTTTGGCCGGCCGCCTGCAGGGTTTGTCGCCTCTGGAGAAGATCAGCGGCGGCTATGGCTTTTTGACGGACGGCGGGGGCAGACGGATCGTCAGCGCTTCCCGGGTAAAGCCGGGCGACCGTCTGGAGATCCGCGTCCGGGACGGCCGCATCCTGGCCAGGGCCGAGACGGTGGAGCTGACCGGGGACGCTTAGCGTGGGGAGGAGGATGCAGGTAATGGAAGAAAAGGATGAACGCAGGGATGAACAGGCGCCTTTGCTGACCATAGAGGAGTCGTTCCGGGAGCTGGAGGGGATCCTGGAAAAGCTGGAGGACGAGGAGAGTTCTCTGGAGGAATCCTTCCGCTGGTTTGAGAAGGGCATGAAGTTAGTCAGTAGCTGCGCAAAGCAGATCGATCAGGTAGAGAAAAAAATGATCGTGTTGAGTGAGGGGGAGGACAATGCCGGAGTTTAACAGGGTGCTGGCAGAACGGGTAAGAGAAACAGAAGAGATCATCAGCCGGTATCTGCCGGAGGAAGCAGGCTTTCAGCGGACCATCATGAGGGCTATGAATTACAGCATGAATGCAGGGGGGAAGCGGATCCGTCCGCTCCTCATGCGGGAGACTGCCCGCCTGTTCGGCTTTGGCGGTGCGAAAAAGGAGCTGGAGCATTTCATGGCGGCGATCGAGATGATCCATACTTCGTCGCTGATCCACGACGATCTTCCCTGCATGGATAATGACGAGTACCGCAGGGGGAAGAAGAGTACCTGGGCCGCGTTCGGGGAGGATATGGGCGTTCTTGCCGGGGACGCGCTGATCGTGGAGGCTTTTTCCACGGCTTCCGGCGCGTTCGCCGGGACGGCCCATCCTTACCGGGTAGGCCAGGCGATCCGGATCCTGGCGGAGAAGACGGGGATCTATGGGATGATCGGCGGTCAGGTCGTGGATGTCGAGCTGACGGACCGGCCCATTTCGGCGGATCAGCTGGATTTTATTTACCGGTTAAAGACCGGTGCGCTGCTGGAGGCGGCTATGCTGATCGGCGCGGTGCTGGCCGGCGCGCGGGAGGAAGAGTGCGCGCGGATATCCCAGATTGCCTTAGACGTGGGGCTGGCCTTTCAGATTCAGGATGACATCCTGGACGTGAAGGGCGATTCCGCGCTGCTGGGAAAGCCGGTGGGCAGCGACGAGCGGAACGCGAAGACGACCTTCGTGACGCTTGCCGGGCTGGAGGAGGCCGCAAAAGAGGTAGAGCGGCTTTCGGAGGAGGCCATTGACCGGCTGCATTCGCTGGATCGGGAAAATCAATTTCTGGAGCAGCTGATTCGGATGCTGGTCACCAGGGAAAAGTAAGGTGCGATTATGGTGTTGGAGCGAATACAGGATCCGGAAGAGATCAAGACGCTTAATACAGAAGAGCTGGAGACGCTGGCTCAGGAAATCCGGACCTTTTTAGTGGAGAAGATCAGCCATACCGGCGGGCATCTGGCTTCGAATCTTGGCGTGGTGGAGCTGACCATTGCCCTGTACCTGGCCTTTGACCTGCCGAAAGACAAGGTGATATGGGACGTGGGACACCAGTCCTACGTGCATAAGATATTAAGCGGAAGGAGGGAGCTGTTTCGTGAGCTGCGCCAGTACGGGGGCCTGAGCGGATTCCCCAAGCGCAAGGAAAGCCCCTATGATTCGTTTGATACAGGACACAGCTCGACCTCCATTTCCGCCGGACTGGGGATGGCGCAGGGGCGCGATCTGCTGGGCGAAAACTATTTTGTGGTGTCCATCATCGGGGACGGTGCGCTGACCGGGGGCATGGCCTATGAGGCACTGAACAACGCGGCCAGGATGAAGAAGAATTTCATCATCGTCCTGAACGACAACAACATGTCCATTTCGGAGAATGTCGGCGGCATCTCCAGCTATCTGAACGGCCTGCGCACCGGAGACGGCTACAATGATCTGAAAAGAAACGTGACGGGCGCGCTGGAGCGGATTCCCGGCGGGCAGCAGATGATCGACGGGATCAAGCGGACGAAGAACGGCATCAAGCAGCTGTTCATTCCCGGGATGCTGTTTGAAAACATGGGGATCACCTATCTGGGGCCGGTGGACGGCCACGATATCCGGAAGGTGCAGCGGGCGCTTCTGGAAGCGAAGCGGCTCGATCACGCCGTGCTGGTGCATGTGCTGACGAAAAAGGGAAAGGGTTATGCGCCGGCCGAGAGGAACCCTTCCCAGTTTCATGGAGTGGATCCCTTTGACGTTGCCACGGGAAAG
The DNA here is from genome assembly GCA_964425595.1 of uncultured Lachnospiraceae bacterium. GTDB lineage: Bacteria > Bacillota > Clostridia > Lachnospirales > Lachnospiraceae > Caccovicinus. Next base: position 28,732 of record CAYRMW010000026.1, on the reverse strand, counting down.
CCGCAGCAGAAAAAGGAGCATCCCGCCTATACCGATGTCTTTTCGCGGGCGCTCTGCCGTCTGGCCAGGAAGGATGAGCGGATCGTGGCGGTGACGGCGGCCATGCCGGACGGCACCGGTCTGAAGACGTTCGCGAGGAAGTTCCCGGAACGGTTCTTTGACGTGGGGATCGCGGAAGCCCACGCGGTGACCAGCGCGGCGGGCATGGCGGCTGCCGGCTTAAAGCCGGTCGTGGCGGTGTATTCCTCTTTTCTGCAGCGGGGCTTTGACCAGATCCTGCATGATGTCTGCATCCAGGAGCTTCCGGTACTCTTCGCGGTGGACCGGGCAGGTCTGGTGGGAAGCGACGGCGAGACCCATCAGGGGATTTTTGACTACAGTTATCTGACCTGCATCCCCGACATGACGGTGATGGCGCCGAAGAACCGGTGGGAACTGGAGGCGATGCTCTCTTTTGGCTTAAGTCTGGGCCGGCCGGTAGCGATCCGCTATCCCCGGGGCGAGGCTTACCGGGGGCTTAAGGAGTACCGTCAGCCCATCGAGTACGGAAAGGGCGAGCTTCTCATCGACAACAGCGCGCGGGGGGCGCGGATCGCCCTCCTCGCGGTGGGCAGCATGGTCAGCACCGCGGAACACATCTGCCAGAAGTTAGCCAAGCGTGGGATACTCTGCAGCCTGGCCAACGGCCGTTTTGTCAAGCCCTTTGACCGGGAGCTGGCGGATCGCCTGGCGGATACGCATCCTCTTGTGGTCACGCTGGAGGAAAATGTGCTCCGGGGCGGCTTCGGCCAGGCGGTTGCCGTGTACATCAGCGCGCGGCATCCGAAAACCCGGGTCTACCCGGTAGGGCTTCCGGATACCTACGTGGAGCACGGAAATGTCAGCGTGCTGCGGGAGTGCCTGGGGATAGACAGCGATTCGATCATCAGGAAAATGGAAGAACAGGGCTTTTTTGGAGGAGCGGATGAAGGAACGTTTGGATGTACTTTTGGTAAAACGGAATCTGGCTGAGTCCAGGGAGAAGGCCAAGGCGCTGATCATGGCCGGGATCGTTTACGTGGACGGGCAGAAAGAGGACAAGGCCGGGACGGTCTTTGCGGATACGGTGTCCCTGGAAGTGCGGGGGAACACGCTGCCGTACGTCAGCCGGGGCGGTCTGAAACTGGAAAAGGCCATGCGGCAGTTCGGCCTCAGTCTGGAAGGCCTAGTCTGCATGGACGTGGGTTCCTCCACCGGCGGGTTCACTGACTGCATGCTGCAGAATGGGGCAGCGAAGGTGTATGCGGTGGATGTGGGTCACGGACAGCTGGCCTGGAAGCTGCGCAACGACAGCCGGGTGGTCTGTATGGAAAAGACCAATATCCGCTATGTGACGCCGGAGCAGATCCCGGAGCCGGTCGCCTTTGCTTCCATCGACGTCTCATTCATTTCCCTGACGAAGGTTCTCGGGCCGGTGAAGGCCCTGCTGCGGGACGGCGGGCGCGTCGTCTGTCTGATCAAGCCCCAGTTCGAGGCCGGCCGGGAGAAGGTGGGCAAAAAGGGCGTGGTCAGGGACAGAACCGTGCATCTGGAGGTGATCCGGATGGTGATGGGATTTGCCCGGACGGCCGGTTTTCAGATCCTGAATCTGGAATACTCGCCGATCCGCGGACCGGAAGGCAATATCGAATATCTGCTCTACCTCCAAAGCGGCGGGGATGAGCCGTCTTCCGACGCCGTGCCCGTGGACGCCGCAGCGGTGGTGGAGGCATCGCACCGGGAACTGGAGGGATAGCGATGAGGTCGTTTTACATTGTGACAAACCGGAGCAAGAAGGACGCAGAAAAGACGGAGCAGGAGATCCGCGCGTACCTGGAGCAGCGGGGCGCTTCCTGTGCCGTCTGTTCCATGGACCGGCCCGGGGGAAGCTATACGGATCCGGAGCAGGTGCCGGCGGGCACGGATTGCGTGATCACGATCGGGGGAGACGGCACGCTGATCCAGGCAGCCAGAGATCTGGCCGGCCGGGGCGTTCCCTTTATCGGCGTGAACCGGGGGCATCTGGGCTATCTGACCCAGATTAGCAGCAGCCGGGACATGTCCGCCATGCTGGATGCCCTCTTAGATGACCGCTACGTTTTGGAAAAGCGGATGATGCTTTCCGGACAGGTCCTGCGGGACGGCCGTCCTGTGTTTCAGGATATCGCGTTAAATGAGATCGTCATCAGCCGGAAGGATATCTTAAAGCCGCTCCATTTCCGCATCACGGTAAACGGGGAATTTTTGAATAATTATACGGCGGACGGGATGATCATCGCTACGCCCACCGGCTCGACGGCGTACAATCTTTCGGCGGGCGGTCCCATCGTGGCGCCGGAGGCCAGAGTGATGGTGCTTACGCCCATCTGCTGCCATGCGCTGAATGCCAGGAGCATCGTCCTTGGCGCGGATGATCGGGTGGCGGTGCAGGTGGAAGAAGAGGGACATATGGCGGCCTTTGACGGGAACGCGGCAGGGCCGCTGGTCCCCGGCGACCAGATCCTGATCGGCCAGTCGCCGCTTGATACGGTCCTGATACAGCTGGAGAGGGTATCTTTTCTCCAGAATCTCAGCAGCAAGATGACAAGAATATAAGATGGAACGGCGGCAGCCATGGTTGAGCATAAGAAACGGAGCGTGGGAGAAGATGAAGGTAGAGCGTCACAGCAAGATTGTAGAACTGATTGGAAAATATGAGATCGAGACACAGGAAGAACTGGCGGAGTACCTGAATCAGGCTGGGTTTAATGTGACACAGGCCACGGTCTCCCGGGATATCCGCGAACTGAAGCTGACCAAGGCGCCTGCGGTGAACGGAAGGCAGCGGTATATGGTGTTGCAGACTCCGGGAAATTTCAGCGACAAATATATCCGCATCCTCCGGGATGGGTACCTCAGCATGGATATGGCGCAGAACATCCTGGTGATCAAGACGGTCTCCGGGATGGCCATGGCCGTGGCGGCCGCGCTGGACGCCATTCATTTTACGGAGATCGTGGGCTGCATCGCCGGAGACGATACCATCATGTGCGCGGTGCGCAGCGTGGACGACACGATCCTGGTGATGGATAAGATCCGGAAGCTTTTGGATTGACGGCATCCAGGCGGACCGGACGATGAAGACAGAAGAAGGGGAGGGCAGGCGCATGCTTCTGGAACTGCAGGTTAAGAACCTGGCGCTCATTGAGCAGGCCAGGATCACATTCGGCGAGGGGCTAAACATCCTCACCGGAGAGACGGGAGCGGGAAAATCGATCCTGATCGGCTCGGTCAATATGGCTCTGGGGGGAAAGGTTTCCCGGGAGAGCATCCGCCGGGGGGCAGAGAGCGCTTATGTCGAGCTGCTTTTTTCCGTGGATTCCCAGGCGCAGAGGCAGGCGCTGCAGGCACTGGATATCGACGTACCGGAGGACGGGACGCTGATCCTTTCCCGGCGCATCCTTCCTTCCCGGAGCGTGTCCAGGATCAACGATGAAACGGTGACGGCGGTAAAGCTTAAGCAAGTCACCGGCCTGCTGATCGACATGCACGGACAGCATGAGCATCAGTCGCTTCTGCATCTGCATAAGCATCTGGAGATCCTGGATGCCTACTGCCGCGCCGAGGCGGAGCCGTGGAAGAAGAAGATCGCCGACGCGTACCGGCAGTACCAGTCGGTGCAGGCGAAGCTTTCGTCGATGGAGGGCGGTGCGGAGGAACGGCTCCGTGAGGCGGATTTCTGCCGGTTTGAGATCCGCAGCATCGAGGAGGCGGCGCTTCGGGAGGGCGAGGAGGAAGAGCTGGCGGCCCGTTACCGGAAGCTTTCGTACGCCAGGCGGATCACGGAAGCGCTTTCCGAGGCCTATCAGGCCCTGGATACGGACTCCCTTTCGCGAGCGGTCCGGGCGGTGGACCAGGCGGCCGGGTATGACGGCGAGCTAAAGGAAATCCGGGCGCAGGCTTACGACGTGGAGTCCCTGATCCATGACCTGGCCCGCGGGATCCAGGCATATATGGACGGCTGCGTGTTTGAACCGGAGGAATTGCGGCAGATCGAAGAGCGGCTGGATACGATCCGCGGGATCCAGGCCCGGTACGGGAATTCGGTGGACGCGGTCTTAACGGCGCTGGAGGAAAAGAAAAAGCGGCTGGAAGAGCTGGAACATTTTGATGAGATCCGCAGGGAACTGGAACAGGAAAAAGAGGAGCTGGAAAGCCGGCTTTCCGAGGCCTGCGGCCGCCTGACCGACGTGCGCCGCCGGTCGGCCGAACGGCTGGCGGCAAGGATGCGGGAAAGCCTTCTTGACCTGAATTTCCTTGAGGTGCAGTTTGTCATGGAAGTGCGGCAGCTGGATCATTTCACGGCGGAGGGCTGGGATGAAGCGGAATTTCTCATTTCCACGAATCCGGGCGAGCCGGTCAAGCCGCTGCGGGCGGTGGCTTCCGGCGGGGAGCTGTCCCGGATCATGCTGGCGATCAAGACAGTGCTGGCTGATACGGATCAGATCCCCACGCTGATCTTTGACGAGATCGACACGGGGATCAGCGGCCGGACGGCGCAGAAGGTATCCGAAAAGCTGAGAGAGATCGCCGGGACGCACCAGGTGATCTGCATCACCCATCTTCCGCAGATCGCGTCGATGGCCGACTGCCACTATGCGATTGAAAAGTCCGTCCGGGAAGGGAATACAGTGACGCAGATCAGGCGGCTTAACCGGGAGGAAAGCATCCGGGAGCTGGCCAGGCTGCTGGGCGGCGCGCAGATCACGGACGCGGTGCTGCAGAATGCCCATGAGATGAAAGCGCTGGCGGAGATGCCCGGGCGGGCGCATCCGGCAAAAACGGATGATGCGGTCAGGGCGGACGCGGCCCCGCAGAAACCGGCAGGCACGCCGGAAAATTCTTGCGATAGCACTTCCTAAAACCGGAAAAATATTGTATACTATGCTTATGGATTTTTAGGCGGAAGCAACGATCGTGGCAAGGGAGGTAATTTCATGAAGAAGATATTGTTTGTGGCATCGGAGGCCGTTCCGTTTATCAAAACCGGTGGACTGGCGGACGTGGTCGGCTCTCTGCCGAAATGTTTTGACAAGGAATATTTTGATGTTCGGGTGATGATCCCCAAATATCTCTGTATCAAAGAAGAGTGGCGCAGCCGGATGCAGTACGTGAACCACTTCTACATGGATTACCTGGGACAGAGCCGTTACGTAGGCATCATGCAGTATGTTCATGAAGGCGTCACCTTTTATTTTATTGATAACGAGGGGTATTTCTGCGGGGCGAAGCCCTACGGCGACTGGTACAATGACCTGGAGAAGTTCTCGTTCTTTTCCCGGGCGGCGCTGTCCGCGCTGCCGGTGATCGGGTTCCAGCCGGATGTGGTGCACTGCCACGACTGGCAGACCGGCCTGATTCCGGTCCATCTGAAGGATAAGTTTCATGAGGGTGCGTTTTTCCGGAACATGAAGTCGGTCATCACGATCCATAACCTGAAATTCCAGGGTGTGTGGGATGTCAAGACGATCCAGCGTTTCGCCGGTCTTCCGGATTATTACTTTACGCCGGATAAGCTTGAGGCCTATAAGGATGGAAATCTGCTGAAGGGCGGCATCGTATATGCCGACGCGATCACGACGGTGAGCAATACCTACGCGGAGGAGATCAAGATGCCCTTCTACGGCGAGGGGCTGGACGGCCTGATGCGGGCCAGATCGAACAGTCTGCGCGGCATCGTCAACGGCATCGACTACAATGAGTTTAACCCGGAGACCGACCCGATCATCGCGCAGAATTACAGCGCGAAGAATTTCCGCAAGGAAAAGATCAAGAATAAGAAGGCCCTGCAGGCGGAACTGGGCCTGCAGCAGGATGAGCGCAAGTTCATGATCGGCATCGTTTCCCGCCTGACCGATCAGAAGGGACTGGATCTGGTGCAGTGCGTGATGGATGAGATCTGTACGGATGACGTGCAGCTGGTCGTCCTGGGCACGGGAGATGAGCGGTATGAGAACATGTTCCGTCACTATGACTGGAAGTACAATGACCGGGTGTCGGCGCAGATCTATTATTCGGACGCCATGGCCCATAAGATCTACGCGTCATGCGATGCTTTCCTGATGCCGTCGCTGTTTGAGCCCTGCGGCCTGAGCCAGTTGATCGCGCTGCGTTACGGTACAGTGCCGATCGTGCGCGAGACCGGCGGATTGAAGGACACGGTGCAGCCGTATAATGAATACGAAGGCACCGGCACCGGCTTTTCCTTCGCGAATTACAACGCGCACGAGATGCTGGGCAGCATCCGCTACGCGAAGTATATCTACTATGATAAGAAGCGCGAATGGAATAAGATCATCGACCGCGGTATGGCCTGCGACTTCTCCTGGAACTCTTCGGCGAAGAAGTACCAGGAGCTGTATGACTGGCTGATCGGGTATTGATGCGGATTGCCGGCGCCGCGAGCCGGATAGAAAACGACAGGAAAGTAGGAAACGATGAGTATTTGGCAGGAGATCCTGGAGAACCAGGTTTTGGTCAGCTCGGTCGTCGGCTGGACCGTGGCGCAGGTGTTAAAAACCATCATTGACTGTGTCCTGCACCGGAATTTTAATGCGGAACGGCTTTATGGTTCGGGCGGGATGCCCAGCTCTCATGCTTCCACGGTATGCAGCCTGACTGCGGCGACCTGGATCTGTTACGGCGTGGGTTCGTTCGCGTTCGCGATCAGCTTCGTTTTGGCGATGGTCGTCATGTATGATGCCATGGGGGTGCGCAGAGAGACGGGAAAGCAGGCGAAGCTGCTGAATTCGATCCTCCTGGAGAATCCGCTGAAGCTAAGCGGCGAAGTGCTTCAGGAAAAGCTGAAGGAATACGTGGGGCACACCCCCCTCCAGGTGGCTGCGGGCGCGGTGCTGGGGATCGGCCTGACGCTGGGCATTGACCATTTTTGTTACCGATAGGCGGTCGGGAGAGCGCGCCGGCGTTTGCCCGCGGATGAGAACGACCGGATGGATTGGCGGCTGCGCTGGCAGCCGCCTTTGTCGTTTCCCGGCTGCTTTTGTCGTTTCCTGGCTACCTTTGCTGTTCCCTGACTGCTTCTGTCATTCCGCAGCCGCTTGCTTTGGCCCGCGGCCCTGGCGCGCGAGGGCTTGTTAAAATTGTAAAAAAATGGAAGAGTGGCTTGAAAAAACTTCCGCCCCGTGCTATCCTGAACATAGGTTGTCATATGCCGGAGATGGGCGGGCAGGGATGGGGAAACAACGGCCCGGAACCGGTTGACTTCCCGGCTGATTTATACTATAATCAGAAAGCAGAAACGAACGTTTGTTCACATGGAGGAAGATATGGAGAGAGAAGAGAAGCTGAAAGCCCTGGACGCGGCCATTACACAGATAGAGAAAGCATACGGGAAGGGTTCCGTGATGAGGCTGGGCGATTCCGGCGTGAATATGAATATCGAGACGGTGCCGACCGGTTCCCTGAGCCTGGATATCGCGCTTGGCCTCGGCGGCGTTCCCAAAGGCAGGATCATCGAGATCTACGGGCCCGAGTCCAGCGGCAAGACCACGGTGGCCCTCCACATGGTTGCCGAGGTACAGAAACGGGGCGGTATCGCCGGTTTTATCGATGCCGAGCATGCTCTGGATCCCGTGTATGCTGGGAACATCGGCGTAAATATTGACGAGTTATATATCTCCCAGCCGGATAACGGCGAGCAGGCGCTGGAGATCACGGAGACCATGGTCCGCTCCGGCGCGGTGGATATCGTGATCGTGGATTCCGTGGCGGCTCTGGTGCCGAAGGCTGAGATCGAAGGCGATATGGGTGATGCCCACGTCGGCCTCCAGGCCAGGCTGATGTCCCAGGCGCTGCGGAAGCTGACGGCGGTGATCAGCAAGTCGAACTGCATCGTGATCTTTATCAATCAGCTGCGTGAGAAGGTGGGCGTCATGTTCGGGAATCCCGAGACGACTACGGGCGGCCGCGCGCTGAAGTTTTATTCCTCCGTCCGTCTGGACGTGCGCAGGGTCGAATCGCTGAAGCAGGGCGGCGAGGTGATCGGGAATCACGTCCGCGTCAAGGTGGTAAAGAACAAGATCGCGCCGCCGTTTAAGGAGGCGGAGTTTGATATCATGTTCGGGAAGGGGATTTCCACCGACGGCGACATCCTGGATCTGGCGGCCAAGGAGAATATCGTCGATAAGAGCGGCGCCTGGTACGCGTACAATGGCGTCAAGATCGGTCAGGGCCGGGAGAACGCGAAAAACTATCTCCGGGATAACCGCGAGGTGCGGGACGAGATCGAGCATAAGGTGCGGGTGCGCTACGGCCTGATCCCGGATGGAGATCAAGACCTCGATGCGGCGGCGCAGGCCGGGACGGCGTCCCGGCCGGATGACCGGTGAGGTATTGGGTGTCGTCGGTGACCGCCCTGGATAAGCGCCGCATCCGTGTGACGTTTACGGCGGATGGCGCGGGAGGCGCAGAGCGGGAGGAGTCGATGATCCTGGATGGGAACGACTGCTCCCGCTTTGGGATTCGAGAGGGCGCGGTCCTGGATGAGCGTGTCTTCCGGGATCTTATGGAGACGGTCCTGAAGCCGGGAGCCCGGCGGTGCCTTCTCCGGTCTTTGCAGGCGGCGGACCGGACGGAAGAGGAGCTGCGGCGCCTGCTTGCGCGCAAGGGGTTTCCGGGGGAGGCGGCGGAGGACGCACTGGCTATGGCGCGCCGGTACCGTTACATCGACGACGAGGCCTATGCCCGCCGTTATCTGGAGCAGGAGGGGAAGAAGAAGAGCCGCAGGCAGTTATCCGCGCAGATGCAGCGGAAGGGATTTTCCGGCGAGCTCATCCGCCGTCTTCTGGAAGAGCAGCCGCCGGACGAGAGGCAGCAGATTCGCGCCATCCTGGAAAAGAAGGGATTCGCGCCGGGACAGCAGATGGATGCCAAGCAGTATGCCCGCCTGACGGCGATGCTGGCCCGTCGGGGATATACGTATGAGCAGGTCGCGGACGCGATGGGCGGATGGGCGCGGAACGACTGATGTTCCGGTTAGCCCCGGCCTGCCGGCAGATGATCCGCGAAAGCTGCCCGAGTTTTATGCGGTGAAAAAGAGAATTTCCTGAGAGTTCCCTCCATGTTGTTGAAATTGTCCGAATAGAGCAGAAAACTTGTTTATATACTTGACATAATACCGAAAAACGTTTAAACTGGTACTATTGTATTCGTACAATGAAAATTAAATAAGGAGGTGCTCCTGTGTCACTGATTACAGCATTGCTTATAGCATTGATTGCTTGCATTATCATTGCTGTTATTACCTGGGTTGCGGCGACTTCCTATCAGAAAAAGTCCTACGAAAGTAAGGTCAGTTCTGCGGAAGAGAAATCCAGGGAGATAATAGACGAAGCGTTAAAGGTAGCAGAGACAAAGAAGCGAGAAGCTCTCCTGGAAGCGAAAGAAGAATCGTTAAAGACGAAGAACGAGCTGGAAAAAGAGACGAAGGAAAGAAGAGCGGAGCTTCAGCGTTATGAACGCCGGGTATTGAGCAAGGAAGAGAACGTAGAAAAGAAGGCGGAGTCCCTTGAACGAAGGGAGGCCGGTCTGCAGCAGAGAGAGGATGCCCTGAACAGGAGAAGCGCGGAAGTGGACGTGCTTTACGACAGGGGGATACAGGAACTGGAGAGGATTTCAGGACTAACCTCCGAACAGGCAAAAGAATATCTTTTAAAATCTGTTGAAGACGATGTAAAACATGATACTGCAAAGTTGATTAAGGAACTGGAAAACAAAGCCAGGGAGGAAGCAGACCGCAGGGCGAAGGACTATATCGTGACCGCCATCCAGCGGTGCGCGGCGGATCACGTGGCAGAGACCACGGTATCGGTCGTACAGCTTCCGAATGATGAGATGAAGGGACGGATCATCGGACGCGAGGGCAGGAATATCCGTACATTGGAGACGATGACCGGCGTGGAGCTGATCATTGACGACACGCCCGAAGCCGTCGTATTATCGGGATTTGATCCAATTCGAAGAGAAGTAGCACGGATTGCATTGGAAAGGCTGATCGTGGACGGACGTATCCATCCGGCCAGGATCGAGGAAATGGTAGAGAAGGCCCAGAAGGAAGTCGAGACCATGATGCGGGAAGAGGGCGAGGCCGCCACGCTGGAAGCGGGTGTCCACGGTATCCATCCTGAGCTGGTGAAGCTTCTGGGGAAGATGAAATTCAGGACCAGTTACGGCCAGAATGCGCTGAAGCATTCCATTGAAGTGGCGCAGCTTTCCGGTTTGCTGGCAAGTGAACTGGGATTGGATGTGCGTGTGGCCAAGCGGGCCGGCTTATTACATGATATCGGGAAATCCGTTGACCATGAGCAGGAAGGGACCCACGTGCATCTTGGCGTGGAGTTATGTCGGAAATATCGGGAATCCGCTGTAGTGGTTAATGCAGTGGAGGCGCATCATGGCGACGTTGAGCCCCAGAGTCTGATTGCCTGCATCGTGCAGGCTGCGGATACGATATCCGCGGCCAGACCGGGTGCCAGAAGAGAGACTCTGGAAACATATACCAACAGATTAAAGCAGTTAGAAGATATCTCGAACTCCTTCAAGGGAGTGGATAAGTCTTTTGCCATTCAGGCGGGACGTGAGGTTCGCGTGATGGTGGTTCCGGAACAGATCAGCGATGATGATATGGTTCTGTTAGCCAGGGATATTGCCAAGCGGATCGAGAATGATCTTGAATATCCAGGTCAGATCAAGGTGAATGTGATCCGGGAATCAAGGGTTACGGATTATGCGAAGTGACGCATGAAAAAGGAAAGAGAAGGCCGTGGGAAGCGATTTCTGCGGTCTCTTTTCTTTTGCCGGCGGCGCGGGAGAATGGGATGGATGCCGGCGGCAGCCGGAAGGAGGAGGATAACATGGCATTGATTGGGTTTATCGGTATGGGCAATATGGGATCAGCGATCATGAAGAGGCTGCTGAGCCATGGGTTTTTGCCGGATGAGCTTCTTTTTACCGATGCGGACGGGGGCGTCCGTGAGCGGATGAGCAGGGAGACGGGGGTAGCCTGTACGGCAGAGAACGCCGAGTGCGCGAAGCAGGCCCGCTATCTGGTTCTGGCGATTAAGCCGCAGTACTACCGGGGCGTCCTGGACGAGATCCGGACGGCGGTGTGCCCGGGCCAGATCGTCATCTCCATTGCCCCGGGCAAGACGCTGGCGTATCTGCGGGAAGCGCTCGGCGGGGAACGGCGGTACGTACGCGCCATGCCGAATATGCCCGCACTGGTGGGCGAGGGGATGACCGGCGTCAGCTACGACGAGTCGGCGTTTGACGATGGGGAAAAGAAGATGATTTCCCGCTTCTTCTGCTCTTTCGGCAAGATGAAGCGGGTGGAGGAACGGCTCATGGATGCCGTGACCTGCATCAGCGGAAGCTCTCCGGCCTATGTCTATCTGTTCATTGAGGCGCTTGCGGACGGCGCGGTGAAATGCGGGCTGCCCAGACAGGACGCCTACGAGATGGCAGCGCAGACGGTCCTGGGCAGCGCTAGGATGCTGTTAGAAACCGGGATGCATCCGGGGGTGCTTAAGGATATGGTCTGCTCGCCGGGCGGGACCACGATTGCCGCGGTGGAAGCGCTGGAAGAGTGGGGATTCCGAAACGCGGTCATGAAGGCCACCGACGCGTGTTTTGACCGGTGCCGTTCCGTGTAGAGACGGCGCATCGCGTAGCAGAAGATGGAGGAGAAGATGGGAGAGAACATCATGGAAGAGAAGACGGCGATCGAAAAAACGACAGACAAAACAGCGGATCGGACCGGCGGCAGGGAAGACAGACAGCCGCCGGTGGTGCGTCTGGGAAGAGAATTAAAGTACCAGGGAACCATATTAAAAATCTATGAGGACAGGGTGCTCGCCAACGGCCATGAGTGCCGGTGGGATTTTATCCACCACGATGGAGCGGCGGCGGTGATCCCCGTTACCGCCCAGGGGAAGATCCTGATGGTGCGTCAGTACCGCAACGCCCTGGACCGGTTTACGTTGGAGGTCCCGGCCGGAAAGCTGGACCGCCCGGATGAGCCGACGCTTGAATGTGCTGCCAGAGAGCTGGAGGAGGAGACCGGGTACCGGGCCGGTACGCTGGAATTTCTGATCAGTGTCAATACCACCATCGCCTTCTGCGATGAGCATATCGACGTGTATCTGGCCAGGGACCTTCAGCCGTCGCATCAGCACCTGGATGAGGACGAGGTCATCCAGGTAGAAGAATGGACGTTGGAAGATCTGGAGGAGATGATCTTTACGGGCAGGATCACGGACGCGAAGACAATGGCAGCCATCCTGGCCTATGCCCGGAAATACCGGAGCCTGCCGAAGGACGAGCAGACGAAGATTCCGGACGCGAAATAGTATTTGATTTTATCGGACTTTGTATATATAATGGATGGTATCATTCGGCCGGCGCCGGTCCGGTAAGAAGAGGAAAAGGTTATGGTTGGGGAAATAACGAACTTTGTGGAATACTTAAAAGATGTGAAGAAGACATCCATCAACACGCAGGTATCTTACCGACGGGATCTGATGCAGCTGTGTGAATATCTGGACGATCAGGGGATCGATGAGGTGTCAAAAGTGACCAGGACCAGCCTGAATTCCTACATCCTGTATCTGGAGCGGGAAGGCCGGGCGACGACGACCATATCCAGGGTCCTGGCATCGGTGAAGGCGTTTTTTCATTATGAATTCAGTATAGGGAACATCCGGAAGGATCCGGCGGAGTTGCTCAAGGCGCCGAAGATCGAGAAGAAGGCGCCGGTCATCCTGACGGTGGGTGAGATCGAAGCGCTGCTGGCGCAGCCGTGCGGCAAAAGCGCGAAGGAGATCCGGGACAAGGCGATGCTCGAGCTTTTGTACGCCACGGGCATCCGCGTGTCGGAGCTGGTCCATCTGAAGCTGGAGGACGTGAATCTGAACGTAGGGTTTATTACCTGCAGGGATCAGCAGAAAGAACGGATGGTTCCCTTCGGGAAGGTGGCCAGGAAAGCGCTTCAGGAGTACCTGGCAGACAGCCGCCATATCCTGTTAAAGGGGAGGGAATCCGAGTGGCTGTTTACGAACTGCAGCGGGCTTCCCATGAGCCGTCAGGGATTCTGGAAGATCATCAAATTTTACGGGGATAAGGCCGGGATTAAGAGCGATATCACGCCCCACAGCCTGCGCCATTCCTTCGCGGCGCATCTTTTGCGGAGCGGGGCGGATATCCATGCGGTGCAGGCGATGCTCGGACATTCCGATACTTCTACGACCCAGGCGTATACGACCTACTTTGGCAGGCTGGAGCAGGCCAGGGAGAAGATCCGCTAAGCCGGCCGGCGAGGAAACCGCGCCGCCTGCGGCCATGCTTCAGACAGAGAATGGCTTTTTACCGAAAGCAGCAGGATTCAGACAAACAGGGAGAGGCAGACCGGAAACGGTCTGCCTCTCCCTGTTTGCGCCGGTCCGATCAGGACGGCCGCCGGACCCGGTGCGGGTCTATCTGCCGTTGTGGAACATGATCTCGATGTAAGCTAAAATCAGCGGCGCCACGCCCTTGGCCTCATTTTTTACGATGGGTTCTCTCATATAGTAATCAAAGGTCCCCTCGCGCATTTCCTTGTTGCCAAGACCGGCCACCAGGCAGATGCCGCCCAGCTGCAGCTCGCCGTTCTCTTCGGAAAGATAGGTGCTGCAGATGCCGTCGAAGGCCTTTTTTCCGTACTGGAAATAGTGTTCATCCAGGAAGCCCAGGCGCACGCTCTTCATGATGGCATAGGCAAAGATGGCGGAGCCGGAGGTTTCCAGGTAATTGGGCTTGATGCCGCCCCGGTTCACGACCTGGTACCACATGCCGGACTCCTCATCCTGGTAGGGGAGCATGGAATCGATGAGTTCCCGGTAGATCGTATTCAGGCGGGCCTTTTCCTGCGCCAGGGACTCCGGCATGATCTCCATGGTGTCGATTAACGCCATGGCGTACCATCCCAGCGCCCGCAGCCAGAAGTTCGCGGACAGGCCGGTCACCTTATCGCACCAGAACATCTGGCGGGAATCATCATAAGCATGGTAGTAAAGGCCGTTCCGGGTGTCGCGCATCAGGTTGTAAACGTTCTCAAACTGGCGGAAGGAATCGGCGCAGTTTTTGCATTCATTGTAGGTGATCTCGTACTGCATGTAGAAGGGCTGCGCCATATACAAACCGTCCAGCCAGATCTGGTTCGGATAGATCATCTTGTGCCAGAAATTTCCGGTGGAGGTGCGGGGCTGCCCCTTTAACTGGCTGTAAACGGTGTCGATGGCCTTTCGGTACTTTTCTTTTCCGGTCAGCTGATACAGATCGAACAGGGTCTTTCCGGCGTTTACGTTATCCAGGTTGTACTCTTTGGGATCATAAGAGCGGATGGAGCCGTCTTCCATGACAAAATAGTCGATGAATGCGTCGGCAAACTGCAGGTACTTTTCGTTCTTCGTGATATGATACAGTTCGATGATCGCCTTGATCATGCAGCCGTCCATGTAATTCCAGGAAGGTTCTTTCCCTGCCCGGATCTTTTCCAGGTTCCACACGGGGGCCTGCGGGGTGCTTCTCTCCAGAAGCTGGTCAATATAGCGGTCTAAGATGTCCATAGATCAGTACTCCTTTTCTTGTTTTTCGGGGGCAGTGACGAAACCGGCCCGCCGGAAGCGGCGGCAGCCTAGCGCCGGGCTGCTATTTCCATTAGTTTATCACAAATGACGGAGGAAAGGAACCGGATATTGTGGACAAAATGAAAAAATAACCGGGTAGGGAACGCTGCATAATTGACGCAGGAATTTTCCTATGGTATGATTTGGAGGGGGTTCGTGTACATACGATGGAGAGAAGGAGGAGAAGACGGTGGATGAATTGTCGCAGATGACACTGGAGGAGATGCCTGCGTACGCAGAGCAGGATACCAGAGAGGGGAAGAAAGCGCACTATGGGCAGATCGTGGAGAAGTTTCGTGCCGCGGATTGTTCCCGGGTTCGGGATATGATGGCGCTGATTGATACGATCGACCGGATGAGCCCGGAGATTTATGAGCATTACCGTAGTCTTCAGGACATTTTTCGGGCCAATATGCACCGATTGCTGGAAACAATCCGGGAACCGGAAGGGATCTTCCGGGTGAACGATGAGGAGGAGAAGGCACTGCTTGCGGCCTGCCTTGAGAAGGCGTGCGCGAACAGGACGCTCCTTGGGGAAAAGTATCAGAATCTGCCGATCGAGGTGTGAGAAAAGATAGAGTGGCTGGAAGATATGGAGCAGCTGGCGATGCCGGTTTCGGCAGGCACGGGCTGGAGGCATATTTTGCAGCCTTTGCTTTTATGCAGATCAGGAAAGGGATGGATGCCATGGAGTTAAAGATCATTTATAAGAATGCGAGATGCGCTGTCGTCGAGTGCATTGACGGCAGTATTTTCCGGCGGGAAAAGAAGCTGGATGTTTACGTAAACGGTGTGAAGGCGAAGGAGACGGACCGGGTGATCTTCAGCCTGTACGGCTTAAAGCCGCAGACGATGTACACGGTAGAATTAAAGGACGGGGAGGAGACGGCGGCGCAGGCGGTCTTTACCACGGATTACGAGTTTGTCACTCTGAATGTCCGGGACTTCGGCGCGAAGGGCGACGGCGCGAACAATGACACTTCCTTTATCCAGGCGGCGATCATGGCCTGCCCGAAGGACAGCCGGGTGCTGATCCCGGCGGGGACCTATAAGATCACCTCCCTGTTTTTAAAGGATGACGTGCAGATCGAACTGGAGAAGGGGGCTGTCCTGGAGGCCTACACGGACAGGACGATGTTTCCTATCTTCCCGGATACGATCCAGAGCTATGATGAGGAAAGGGAGTACATCCTGGGGACATGGGAAGGGAACCCGCTTCCCATGTTTTCGGCGATCATCACCGGCGTAGGGGTCAAAAACGCCGTGCTTTACGGCGAAGGCGTGCTGGACGGAAAGGCCGGGAAAGAAGAAGGGAACTGGTGGTATGAGCCTAAAGTGAAGCGAATCGCCTTCCGCCCCCGGATGATCTTCCTCAGCCAGTGCGAGAACGTGGTGGTGCAGGGGATTACGGTGCAGAACAGCCCCTCCTGGAACATCCACCCCTTCTTTTCACGGCATCTGCGCTTTTTGGACCTGACCGTGCTGAATCCGAAGGACTCGCCGAATACCGATGGCCTGGATCCGGAATCCTGCCGGGACCTGGAGGTGGCCGGCGTATACTTCTCCCTGGGCGATGACTGCATTGCCGTAAAATCCGGGAAGATCTATATGGGAGCTAAGTACCGCACGCCGTCTGAGGACATTACGATCCGGCAGTGCTGCATGCGGGACGGCCACGGTTCGGTGACGATCGGAAGCGAGATGGCCGGCGGCGTCAGGAATCTGGTGGTTAAGGACTGCCTCTTTCTGCATACCGACCGCGGGCTGCGGATCAAGACCAGGAGAGGAAGAGGAAAGGACGCCATCATCGAGGGCGTGCTCTTTGACCATATCCACATGGATCAGGTGATGACGCCGTTTGTGGTCAACAGCTTTTATTATTGCGATCCGGACGGACACACCGAATACGTCCGGACGAAGGAAGCGCTTCCGGTAGACGGCCGGACGCCGGATATCCGTTCGCTGACTTTCCGCAACATTCAGGCAGACAACTGCCATGTGGCGGCGGCGTTTTTCTACGGTCTTCCGGAACGCAAGATCGGCAGGGTGGAGATGTCCAATGTGCGAGTAAACTACGCAAAAGAGGCGCAGAGCGGCGTTCCGGCGATGATGGAAGGCGTTGAGCCGATGAGCCGGGCCGGTCTGTTTGCTGCCAATATCAGGACCCTGGTGCTGCATCAGGTAGACATCGAAGGACAGGACGGCGAGGCGATGGTGCTGGAGCACATCGACCAGATCCAGTCCTGAAGAAGGGGTAAGCGCAAGATGAAGAAATTGGATGACTATGTAACCAGTATCCCGGATTTCCCGGAGCCGGGGATCATTTTCCGGGATGTGACCACCATCCTCCAGGATGGGGACGGACTGCATCAGGCGGTGGACCGGCTGATCGGGATGACGGACGGACTGGATTTTGACCTGGTTGTCGGGCCGGAATCCAGGGGCTTTATTTTCGGCGTCCCGGTGGCCTATGCGCTCCATAAGGGGTTTGTGCCGGTGCGCAAGAAAGGAAAACTGCCCAGAGAGACGATTTCCGTCTCCTACGCGCTGGAATACGGCACGGCGGAGATCGAGATCCACCGGGATGCCATCAAACCGGGCCAGAAGGTGCTCATCGTGGACGATCTGATCGCCACCGGAGGGACGACCGAGGCGATCGTCGGCCTGGTTAATGCGCTGGGCGGACAGGTGGTCAAGATCTGTTTTGTCATGGAGCTGGCCGGTCTGAACGGGAGAGAACGCCTGAAGGAATATCCGGTGGAGTCCGCCATTATCTATGAAGGGAAATAGCGCGCGCGTATAATACTTGCAATTTATGACAAAAAAAACTATAATGTGTAATAATTGTGGCAACCGTTCAGGATGGCGGCAGGACAGACGCCGCCCGGAACCGCTGCGGATCATATAGAAAACAGGCAGGTGTTGGGATGGCGAACGAGGGAATCAAGGAAAAACTGGATATTAAACTGGAAGCGCCGGCGTCGTTTACCAGCCCGGAGGAGCTGTACGCGGACCTGATCCGCAGCATCCGCAGGTACCACCCTTCGGCTGACAACAGCGTGATCGAGAAGGCTTACCGGGTTGCGGATAAGGCCCATGCGCAGCAGAAGCGCAAGTCGGGCGAGCCCTACATCATCCATCCTCTTTGCGTGGCGATCATCCTGGCGGACTTGGAGATGGATAAGGAGACGCTGGTGGCAGCTATTCTGCACGATGTGGTGGAAGACACGGTCATGACGCTGGATGAACTCAGGAGTGAGTTCGGCGATGAGGTCGCTCTCCTGGTGGACGGCGTCACCAAGCTGACGCAGCTGTCCTGGTCAGCCGACAAGGTCGAGCTGCAGGCGGAAAATCTGCGCAAGATGTTCCTGGCCATGGCCAAGGACATCCGCGTGATCCTCATCAAGCTGGCGGACCGCCTCCACAATATGCGGACCCTCCAGTTCCAGACGCCGGAGAAACAGAAGGAGAAGGCCAGGGAGACGCTGGACATCTATTCCCCGATCGCCCACCGGCTCGGTATTTCCAAGATCAAGGTCGAGCTGGATGACCTTTCATTAAAATATCTGGAGCCGGAAGTGTATAAAGACCTTTCGGAGAAGATCTCGCTTCGCAAGGAGGCCAGAGAAGCTTTCGTGGACAGCATCGTCCGGGAGGTCAGGAGCCATATGGAGACCGCCGGCATCCAGGCCAAGGTGGACGGACGCGTCAAGCACTTTTTCAGCATCTACCGGAAGATGGTCAACCAGAATAAGACGCTTGACCAGATTTACGACCTGTTTGCCGTGCGGATCATCGTGGATTCGGTGAAGGATTGCTATGCGGCCCTGGGCGTGATCCATGAGCTCTATAAGCCCATCCCCGGCCGGTTCAAGGATTACATCGCCATGCCCAAGCCGAATATGTACCAGTCCCTGCACACTACCCTGATCAGCAGCAGCGGCCAGCCCTTCGAGATCCAGATCCGCACCTATGAGATGCACCGGACGGCGGAGTACGGCATTGCCGCCCACTGGAAATATAAAGAGAGCGGGAGCGGACAGATAGCCGCGGGAAGCGAGGAGGCCAAGTTAAGCTGGCTGCGCCAGATCTTGGAATGGCAGCGGGATACGGACGACTCCAAGGAGTTTTTAAGCCTGATCAAGAGCGACTTAAACCTGTTTTCCGATACGGTGTACTGCTTTACGCCGTCGGGAGACGTGAAAAATCTGCCCAGCGGCTCCACGCCCATTGACTTTGCCTATTCCATCCACAGCGCGGTGGGCAATAAGATGGTCGGCGCGCGGGTAAACGGCAAGCTGGTCAACATCGATTACGTGATCCAGAACGGCGACCGGATTGAGATCATCACGTCGCAGAATTCCAAGGGACCGAGCCGCGACTGGCTCTCCCTGGTCAAGAGCACCCAGGCCAAAAACAAGATCAACCAGTGGTTCAAAAACGAGCTGAAGGAGGATAATATCCTCCGCGGAAAAGAGCTTCTTGACCGCTACTGCAAGGCCAAGGGGATCAACTATTCCGAGATCAGCAAACCGGAATACATGGAAAAGGTCATGACCAGGTACGCCTTCCGCGACTGGGATTCGGTGCTTGCCTCCATCGGCCACGGCGGCTTAAAGGAGGGCCAGGTCATCAACAAGATGCTGGAGGAGAAGGCGAAGAAGCAGAAAAAGGAGATCACCGACGCCTCGATCTTAAACGAACTGACGGATATGACCGGGAAGCCGCCGGAGATCGCCGGGAAATCAAAAAGCGGGATCGTGGTTAAGGGGATCCATGACCTGGCTGTCCGCTTTTCGCGCTGCTGCAATCCGGTTCCCGGCGATGAGATCGTCGGTTTTGTGACCAGGGGCAGGGGCATTTCCATCCATCGGACCGACTGCGTCAACATGATCAATCTGCCGGAGGACGAGCGTTCCCGGCTGATCGACGCCGAGTGGCAGAAGCCGGAGACGGACAGCGGGAGCGCCACCTACTCTACGGAGATCAAGGTGTACGCCAATAACCGGATCGGTCTGTTTGTGGATATTTCCAAGGTATTTACCGAGCGGCAGATCGACATCAAGTCCATGAATGTGCGTACCACCAAGCAGGGCATGGCGACCATCATCATGACCTTTGATATTCATGGCGTGGAGGAACTGAACCGCCTTACGGATAAGATCCGCCAGATCGAGAGCGTTCTGGATATCGAGCGTTCCGCCGGCTGACGCGGCCGCTGCCGGTCCGCAAAGGACGGGCGGCGCGCGGGGAATCCCTGAACTTGCGCCGCTGAATGAAGATTTACGATAAAGACAGGATACAGGAGGGACTGCTGCGGTGCTATCGCGGCAGCCCTTTTCCATCCTAAGCCCACCGTGCCGGGCGGGACGCCAAAAAGAAGCGCCGCGGCCGGCCGGGGGACAAGGAAAAAGGAGGAGCTTATGGGGAAATTCACGGTACAAACGAACGTGATCGGCATGGTCGGTACGAACTGCTACCTGGTTTATGACGCGGACAAAAGCGGCGCGGTGCTGATCGATCCGGCGGAAAATGCCGCCCTCCTGCTGAATCAGTGCAGGGAACTGGGGCTTACGCCGGAAGCGATCCTGTTGACGCACGGTCATTTTGATCATATCGGCGCAGTCAGTGAACTGCTCCGCGCGTTTCCGGTGCCGGTGTACGCGGGGCGGCAGGAGCAGCCGTTGCTTTCAGACCCTCAGCTTAATCTCTCGGCAGCTTACGGGAGGCCCATGACGGTGAAGGAGCCGCGGCTTCTGGAGGACGGTCAGGAGATCACGCTTTTGGGAAGGCAGTGGAAGGTGATCGCCACGCCCGGCCATACGGCGGGCAGCGTCTGCTACTATGTGGAACAGGAAAGGACGCTGTTTTCCGGGGATACGCTCTTTTGCGAATCCTACGGGAGGACGGACTTCCCCACCGGGAGCGGGAAGCTGCTGACCGCTTCGGTGACCGGCCGGCTTTTTGCTCTGCCGGAGGGTACGGTGGTGTATCCGGGGCATGAGGCCGCGACGACCATTGGCCATGAAAAGCGATATAATCCCCTGGCGCCCCGGAGACCGGCAGGGTTCTGACCGGAAAGCATGCCTTCGGCGGACCGTGGGGGAGCAGGCGAACGAAACAGGAAGATAGGAGTTGCGGATTCATGATCATTGGTCTGGATTTGGAGGATAATGCATTTGAGCAGGATGTGCGCGAGCTGCTGATGGCGTTTTATCCGGGCTGCCGCTTCGTTTACGGCAGCGGGGAGGAGGCAGAAAGCCGCGGCGGGGATGATGGCCGCCCGGATCTGCTGGTTTCCGGCCGTTTCCTGGCAGCGGAAGACGGACGCAGCTACCGGCTGACGGTAAAGAGAAAAACGGGCGGCGGGACGCAGGAAGCGCCCGGGGAGGCTGGCGGGACAGCCGCGCAGGAAGGCCGCGCGGGGCACGGGGCAGGCCGGGAGGAAAGCCCGGTGATCCAAAAGGGCCTTTGGGAGGCGCGCGAGAACCGGCCGTTCCCGGTGCCGCAAGACCGGGCGGAGACGAAGAACCGGATTAAACGGCGTCTGTATTTTCTGCTGATGCTGGATACGGGGCGGCAGCTTCCCTGGGGAGCGCTGACCGGCATCCGGCCGGTCAAGATCCCGGAGGCAAAGCTGGCCGAAGGCTGGGAGGCGGAGCGGATCCTGGATTTTATGGAGGAAACGTATCTGACCGGGCCGGAAAAGAGGAAGCTGAGCCTGGAGATCGCCGGAGAGGAGCGCAGGCTCTTATCGGGACTGGATTATCGGAAGGGGTGCAGCCTGTATGTGGGGATTCCGTTCTGTCCCACAACCTGCCTGTACTGTTCCTTTACCTCCTATCCCATTGCCAGATGGAGCGGGAGGCTGGACGAATATCTGGACGCGCTTGAGCAGGAGCTTATCCTGACAAGGGAGTACCTGGGCGGGAGAAAGCTGCAGACCATCTATGTGGGCGGGGGCACCCCTACCTCCCTGCCGGAGGATAAGCTGGAGCGGCTTCTGGAGATGATCTGCCGGATCTTTGACCGGAACGCGCTCCGGGAGTTTACGGTGGAGGCGGGAAGGCCGGACAGCATCACCCGGGAAAAGCTCGCGATCCTGAAAGCGCACGGCGTGGGGAGGATCTCCATTAATCCGCAGTCCATGAACCAGAAGACGCTGGATCTGATCGGAAGGCGGCACACGGTGGAACAGGTGGAGACCGTCTTTGCCATGGCCCGGGAGATGGGCTTTGCCAACATCAACATGGATCTGATCCTTGGCCTTCCCGGGGAGCTTGAGGATGAGGTGCGGGCTACGCTCGCGAAGGTCTGCCGGATGGCGCCGGAGAGCCTTACGGTCCACTGCCTGGCCTTAAAGCGCGCGGCGCGGCTGAACCTGGAGAAGGAACGCTATGCCGGCTACCCGATGGCTTCCGGCCCGGCGATGGATGCGCTGGTGGAGCTGGCGGCGGACGCGGCCCGCGGGCTGGGGATGAAGCCGTATTATTTGTACCGGCAAAAGAACATAGCGGGCAACCTGGAAAACGTGGGCTACGCGCAGGACGGAAAGGCCTGCCTGTACAATATCCTGATGATGGAAGAAAAGCACACGGTCTTTGGCTGCGGCGCGGGAACGACCACCAAGGTGGTGCTTCCGGCATCCAACCGGGTAGAGCGCCAGGAAAATATAAAGAATATCCAGGAGTATCTGCCGCGTTTTCCGGAAGTGCTGGAAAAGAAGCGGCGCTTTTTCGAGGAAATGAAGCGCTTCTGGTAGAAAAGGAGATAAGGTTATGGCACTGAAAAAAAAGCCGGTTACCGGCATGAAGGATGTCCTGCCCGCAGAGATGCAGATCCGGGAATATGTGATGAACCTGATCCGGGAGACGTACGCGGCGTTCGGTTTTTCGCAGATCGAGACGCCCTGTGTGGAGCATATTGAAAATCTGACCAGCAAGCAGGGCGGCGATAATGAAAAGCTGATCTTTAAGATCTTAAAGCGCGGCGACAAGCTGGACGTGGCCGGGGCACAAACGGAGGAACAGATCGTGGACGGCGGTCTGCGCTACGATCTGACCCTCCCCCTTTCCCGTTACTATGCGAATAACGCGGCGAACCTGCCTTCGCCGTTTAAGGCGCTGCAGATGGGCAGCGTATGGCGGGCAGACCGCCCGCAGAAGGGCCGTTTCCGCCAGTTTGTGCAGTGCGATATTGATGTTTTGGGTGATTCGACCAGCCTGGCGGAGATCGAGCTGATCCTGGCTACGACCGCGGCGCTGGGAAAGATCTGCCCGGAGAATTCATTTACGGTCCGGATAAATGACCGGCGGATCCTGCGGGGCATGGCGGCCGGCTGCGGATTTGCCGAGGAGGATTTTGACCGGATTTTTATCATCCTGGATAAGATGGACAAGATCGGCATGGACGGCGTGCGAGAGGAGCTGATTGACTCCGGCTTTAGCGCGGAGCAGACGGACCGTTATCTGGGCCTGTTTGCTGAAGCCGCGCCGGATACGGAGGGCGTGCGCCGGATGGGAAGCCTGTTATCCGGGACAAGCAGCGAGGCAGAGGCCGCCTGCGAAAACCTGGCCGGCATTATGGATACGGTGATGGAGGCGTCGGAGACGGATTTTTCGCTTCGGTTCGACCCAACCCTGGTGCGCGGCATGTCGTATTATACCGGCACCATTTTTGAGGTGTCGATGGAAGGCTTCGGCGGTTCGGTAGCCGGAGGCGGCCGCTATGATCAGATGATCGGCAAGTTTACCGGAAATGAGACGCCGGCCTGCGGCTTCTCCATCGGGTTTGAGCGGATCGTCACCATCCTTCTGGATCAGGGCTTTACGGTGCCAAGCCAGGCGCCGAAGAAGGCGTATCTGTACGAAAAAGGCGTAAGCCGCCAGGTATTGAGCCAGGTGATCCGTGAAGCGGGCCGGGAGCGCGCCGGAGGCGTGCAGGTCCTGGTGTGCCAGATGAACAAGAATAAGAAATTCCAGAAAGAACAGCTCCAGAAGCAGGGCTATACGGAATTTCGCGAATTCTATAAAGACGCGTTAAAGAAATAACCACAACGGAGGAGAAAAACAATGGCAGAATCAATGGCAGGACTTAAGCGTTCCCATCGCTGCACCGAGGTATCGGAGGCCAATATCGGCCAGGAGGTAACGGTGATGGGCTGGGTGCAGAAGAGCAGGAATAAGGGCGGGATCATCTTTGTGGACCTGCGTGACCGTTCCGGCCTTTTGCAGATCATCTTTGAGGAGAGCGACTGCGGCGCGGAAAACTTTGCCAGAGCCGAGCGGCTGCGCAGTGAGTTTGTGGTTGCGGTCTGCGGCCGGATCGAGGCCCGCTCCGGAGCGGCGAATCCGAACCTGAAGACGGGAACGATCGAGGTGCGGGCAGCTTCCCTGCGCATCCTGGCGGAGTCGGAGACGCCTCCCTTCCCCATCGAGGAAAATTCCAAGACGAAGGAAGAGCTGCGCCTGAAATACCGCTATCTTGACCTGCGCCGGCCGGATATCCAGCGCAATCTCATGATCCGGAGCCGGGCGGCCATCCTGGTGCGCCGGTTCCTGGAAGAGGAAGGATTTCTGGAGATCGAGACGCCGACCCTGATCAAGAGCACGCCGGAGGGCGCTAGGGATTATCTGGTTCCCAGCCGTGTCCATCCCGGGTCATTTTACGCCCTTCCGCAGTCTCCGCAGCTGTTTAAGCAGCTGCTGATGTGCTCCGGCTACGACCGGTATTTCCAGCTGGCCAGGTGCTACCGCGACGAGGACCTGCGCGCGGACCGTCAGCCGGAGTTTACGCAGATCGACATGGAGATGTCCTTCGTGGATGTGGATGATGTGCTGGATGTCAATGAGCGCCTGTTAAAGGAGCTGTTCGGCCGGATCTGCGGCGTGGAGCTTACCCTCCCTCTGCCCCGGATCACCTGGAAGGAAGCCATGGACCGCTTCGGCTCCGATAAGCCGGATATGCGTTTTGGCATGGAGCTTACGGACGTATCCCGGGCTGTGGAAGACTGTGAATTTGTGGTCTTTAAGAGTGCGCTGGAAAGCGGCGGTACGGTCAGGGGCCTTAAGGCAGAGGGACAGGCCGGTATGCCCAGAAAGAAAATCGACGCCCTGGTGGAGTTTGCCAAAGGATACGGCGCCAAGGGGCTTGCGTATCTGGCGATCCACCAGGACGGCACCTACAAATCGTCCTTTGCCAGATTTATGACCGAGGAGCAGCTGACCCGCCTGGTGGAGGCCATGGACGGAAAGCCGGGAGACCTGCTTTTATTCGCGGCGGACAAGACGCCGGTCGTATGGAACGTGCTGGGCGCTCTTCGTCTGGAACTGGCCAGGCAGCTGGATCTGATCCCGGCAAATACCTGGAGGTTTGTGTGGATAACGGAATTCCCGCTTCTTGAGTACTCCGAAGAAGAGGGCCGGTACGTGGCCATGCATCACCCCTTTACCATGCCGATGGAGGAAGATCTTCCCCTTCTGGATACCGATCCGGGTGCGGTCCGGGCCAAGGCCTATGACATCGTGTTAAACGGCACGGAATTAGGCGGCGGGTCCGTCCGTATCCATCAGGCAGATATCCAGGAGAAGATGTTCCGGGTGCTGGGATTTTCCCAGGAAAAGGCGCACGAGCAGTTCGGCTTTTTGTTAGAGGCCTTCAAGTACGGCGTTCCTCCGCACGCGGGTCTGGCCTATGGTCTGGACCGTGTGGTGATGTGGATGGTAGGCGCGGAAAGCATCCGCGATGTGATCGCCTTCCCGAAAGTGAAGGATGCCTCCTGCCTGATGAGTGAAGCGCCTTCGGCCGTTGATCCCGGGCAGCTGGAAGAGCTGGGGATCGCCATTGTGGCGCATAGCGCAGAGGAAGAAAGGAAAGAATGAAAAAGAATATCGACCTGCTTCACGGAAGGATCCTTCATTCGCTGACTTCGCTGGCGGTGCCGATCATGGCGACCGCGATGGTGCAGACGGCATACAGCCTGACGGATATGGTCTGGGTGGGACGGTTAGGAAGCGGCGCGGTGGCGGCCGTAGGCGCCGCGGGCATGTATACCTGGCTGTCTTCCGGACTGGTGACGATCGCCGTGATCGGCGGGCAGGTAAAGGCCGCTCACGCGATCGGAGAGGGAGATTGCCGGGGAGCGGGCGTATTCGGCGCAGGCGCGATCCAGCTGACCATCGTGCTTGCTCTGCTTTTCGCGGCGGCAGTGAATATCCTGGCGGAGCCTCTGATCCGTTTTTTCGCGCTCCAGGATGAACAGACGGTGTCGGACGCGGTGATCTACCTGCGGATCGCCTGCGGGCTTATCCTTTTTTCCTTTCTGAACCAGACCATGACCGGGCTGTATACGGCAGCGGGAGACAGCCGCACGCCGCTGCTGGCCAACTGTGTGGGGATGGGGGCCAACATCGTGCTGGACCCGCTGATGATTTTCGGCCTGGGGCCGGTCCCCAGGATGGAAGCGGCAGGCGCGGCCATCGCCACGGTGACGGCTCAGGCCGTCGTGACGGTGGTGCTGATCCTTTGCGCCGGGCGGGAACAGGTGCTTTTTCCGCATATTCGCGTCTTCAGCCCGGCCCCCAGGGAAGCATGGAAGACGATCATCCGGATCGGCGTGCCGGCCGGTGTGCAGAGCATGATCTACTGCACGATCTCCATGGTGCTTACCCGGTTCGTGTCGGGCTGGGGCAACCAGGCGGTGGCGGTCCAGCGGGTGGGCAGCCAGATCGAGTCCGTCTCCTGGATGGCGGCGGACGGCTTTGGTACGGCCATCAACGCCTTTGTGGGTCAGAATTACGGCGGCCGTCAGCTGCAGCGGGTCAAGAAAGGATACATGACGGCTGCGTTGGTCGCCTGCGTCTGGGGATGCATGACCACGGCGGCGATGGTGTTCGGCGCCGTTCCGATCTTTCGTCTGTTCATCCAGGAAACCGAGGTTATCCCGATGGGCGCGGACTACCTGCGGATCCTGGGATATGGGCAGATGTTTTTGTGTGTGGAACTGATGACCAACGGCGCGCTGTCCGGACTGGGCAGGACCTTTTCCTGTTCGGTGATCAGCGTGGTCCTGACTTCCGCGAGGATACCTCTGGCGATCCTGCTTGGTGCCCTGTTCGGACTGAACGGGATCTGGTGGGCATTCACCGTATCTACAGTGGCAAAGGGGATCGTATTTTTCACCTTTTATCTGGCCGTTCTCAGGCGGCTGGAACGGGCAAAACAGCGCTAGATCCGCCTGCACGGACGTATCGCGAACCGGGTGCCATGAATCAGCAGATTCATGGCACCCGGCCGGTTTTTGCTGCCGGATTTATGGAAAAAAGGTATAGACGAAAGTCTGATTTTGTGAGAAAATATCATCAAGTATGATGTGATGGAATTAACAAACCGCCCGGGACAGGCGGCTTCCATATCACTGCCATACAAGAAGAAAAGAAAAACTACATATTTGAAAGGAGTTTTCACACATGATTTATTCAAAAGAAGTTGAAGAAATGTGTACCGTAGCACAGGGCGTCCATCATGGCTGTGCTCCGATCCCAGAAGAAGCAAAATGGGTTCAGGCCAAAGAAGTAAAAGACATTTCCGGTCTGACTCACGGCGTAGGCTGGTGTGCTCCTCAGCAGGGCGCGTGCAAGCTGACCCTGAACGTTAAGGAAGGCATCATCCAGGAGGCGCTGGTAGAGACCATTGGATGTTCTGGTATGACCCACTCCGCGGCTATGGCAGCTGAAATTCTTCCCGGCTTAACCGTTATGGAAGCTTTAAATACTGATCTTGTCTGTGACGCAATCAACACCGCCATGCGAGAGCTGTTCCTGCAGATTGTCTACGGACGTACGCAGAGCGCGTTCTCTGAGGATGGACTGCCTGTCGGCGCCGGCCTGGAAGACCTGGGCAAGGGCTTAAGAAGCCAGGTGGGCACCATGTACGGCACCTTAAAGAAGGGTCCTCGTTATCTGGAAATGGCAGAGGGCTATGTAACCGGTATCGCTCTGGATAAGGACGACCAGATCATCGGCTACAAGTTCGTAAACCTTGGAAAGATGACCGATTTCATTAAGAAGGGCGATGATCCAAACACCGCATATGAGAAGTCCTGCGGACAGTACGGCCGCGTTGACGATGCTGTAAAGATTATTGACCCACGGAAAGAATGATAAAGGAGGACGCTTAAGATGGCATTATTCGAATCATATGAGAGACGTATTGATAAGATCAATGGCGTATTAAACAGCTATGGCATCGCTTCCATCGAAGAGGCTGAGAAGATCACCAAGGATGCCGGCCTGGACGTATACGATCAGGTAAAGAAAATTCAGCCCATCTGCTTTGAGAACGCATGCTGGGCATACACGGTAGGTGCGGCGATCGCTATCAAGAAAGGCTGCCGCAGAGCCGCGGATGCGGCAGCTGCCATCGGCGAGGGTCTGCAGGCATTTTGCATCCCCGGGTCTGTAGCCGATACCCGTAAGGTAGGTTTGGGCCATGGAAACCTGGGCAAGATGCTTCTGGAGGAGGAGACCGACTGCTTCTGCTTCCTGGCCGGCCATGAATCCTTTGCCGCTGCCGAAGGCGCGATCGGTATCGCCGAGAAGGCGAACAAGGTTCGCCAGAAACCGCTGCGCGTGATCTTAAACGGTTTAGGCAAGGACGCGGCCAAGATCATTTCCCGGATCAACGGCTTTACCTTCGTTGAGACTGAATACGATCCCTATACCAACACCGTGACCGAGACCGAGCGCATTGCCTACTCCGATGGTCTGCGCGCGAAGGTAAACTGCTACGGCGCAAACAGCGTTCCGGAAGGCGTGGCCATCATGTGGAAGGAGAACGTTGATGTTTCCATCACCGGAAACTCCACCAATCCCACCCGTTTCCAGCATCCGGTAGCAGGCACCTACAAGAAGGAGAGACTGGAAGCCGGCAAGAAGTACTTCTCCGTAGCCTCCGGCGGCGGCACCGGCCGTACCTTGCATCCCGATAACATGGCGGCA
>CAYRMW010000025.1:0-33028 GCA_964425595.1 uncultured Lachnospiraceae bacterium | reverse complement strand
TGGAATAATCATCGCCCCAAACAGGACGCATCACATCATCGTTCTCATACTGGATCGAGCTGGTCTTGATGGAGATGTATGACGCGTAAGTCTTGAAGCTTTCCGGCAGTCTGGAGGAATACAGAACCGTCATGTTCGGCTCCGGGCTGGGGCCCATGTTCTCCAGGGTATGCAGGAAGCGGTAGTCCGTCTTCGTCACCATGGAACGTCCGTCCTGGCCAAGACCGGCAACCTCCAGAGTCGCCCATACCGGGTCGCCGGAGAACAGCTCGGTGTAAGACGGGATTCTGGCAAACTTCACCATACGGCACTTCATAACGAAGTGATCGATCAGCTCCTGTGCCTCTTCCTCGGTAAGGATCCCTGCCTTCATATCACGCTGGATGTAGATATCCAGGAACGTGGATACGCGGCCGACGCTCATGGCTGCGCCGTTCTGGGTCTTAATGGCTGCCAGATAGCCGAAATACAGCCACTGTACCGCCTCTCTCGCGTTCTTGGCCGGCTGGGAAATATCGCAGCCGTAGGAAGCGGCCATCTGCTTCATCTCGCCAAGCGCGCGGTACTGCATGGTGATCTCTTCTCTCTTACGGATGACATCGTCGGACATGGTCCGGTCGCCGCAGTTATCGAAATCCTCTTTCTTCTTCTCCATCAGGAAGTCAATGCCGTAGAGCGCCACTCTGCGGTAATCGCCCACAATCCGTCCGCGGCCGTAGGTATCCGGAAGGCCGGTGATGATCTTATTATGGCGGGCCTTGCGCATCTCCGGCGTATATGCGTCAAACACGCCCTGATTATGGGTCTTATGATATTCGGTGAAGATCTTATGCAGCTCGGGATCCGGCTCATAGCCATGGGTCTTACAGGCCTCTTCCGCCATCTTGATCCCGCCAAACGGCATGAACGCGCGCTTCAGCGGCTTATCCGTCTGAAGACCGACGACCTTCTCCAGGTCCTTATGCTCTTCACTGATGTAACCGGGTTTATGGGAATTGATGCCGGACACGATATGGGTATCCATATCCAGCACGCCGCCCTTTGCTCTCTCTTCTTTCTGCAGTCCCTGCAGGATGCCCCAAAGTGTTTCGGTAGCCTTTGTCGGTCCGGCCAGGAAGGAAGAATCGCCATCATACGGCGTGTAATTGTTCTGGATGAAATCGCGTGTATTGATCTCTTCTTTCCAGATCCTTCCCTTGAACCCATTCCATTGCTCTCTCTGTACCATTGCATTTAACCTCCTGTTAAAAAATTAACCCTGCTCATGTATACAATATACCAACTATGCGCGATCTCGTCAACTCCCCATTTTACATTTATCGCGAAAGAATTATCAGTAACCACGTCACGTTCTGTCTGTTGAGAATTTTTCGCGATTGCATCGTCCTCATCTGCTGCATGGCAAGCTATCGGCCCTTGCGGTAACGGCAGAAAAGGTAGATCAACACCGTCGCCCCAAAGTAAAACCAGGTGGTTGGATTGGAAAACCATGTCGTGAAAAACGATAACGTCATATACATGGCCGCCTGGGCATAGATCAGATAGCCGACCGGATTTCTCATCTGCAAAAGCGCCCGGACCAGGAAGGCACAAAGAACA
The DNA here is from genome assembly GCA_964425595.1 of uncultured Lachnospiraceae bacterium. Taxonomy (GTDB): domain Bacteria; phylum Bacillota; class Clostridia; order Lachnospirales; family Lachnospiraceae; genus Caccovicinus. The sequence continues at coordinate 31,429 of CAYRMW010000025.1, read as the reverse complement.
CCTAGGACCGCGCAAAACAGTACGACTCCCGGAAAACCGAAATCATAGTAGGCGTCATAGATCAGTGTCAGCGTCGTGAGCTCTTCTTTATTGACATAGATAGGAAAATCCACCAGGGAGGGCAGGAGAAACTTCAGTCCGGTCAGCGCCAGCACGGGGAAAAGCATCCGCAGGCCCATGGCGTGGGCAGGAAGCTCCCGCACCAGACAATCAAAGTTGTCATAATTGTTCGCGATATACATATAAGGCTGAGTGATGAAGATGGGGACCGCATCGCTCTTCATGGAAAAGATGCCGTTCAGGTATTCTACATCGTGGCTGCGGGCAATAGTCAGGATCACATATGCCGGGATCATGACGCAGATTAGAAGGAGCACCTGTGTCAGACGGATCCGGTGATTAACCGCGATGAACGTAAACACCGCCATGCCCACCGCGAAGATCAGCTGGAACCTGGACACACAGAGGATGGGATTGAGCAGGCAGATCACCGTAAAGGCCACCGCAAGCACCCGCCGCGAACGGCTCCTCTCCTCTCCCGCCAGCAGATACAGCACGGCGAGCGAGGGCTCCAGCACGCAGGATACCGTAAAATAATGAACGCCGCTGATATGAAAATAAGAATATGCATGGGGTACGCCCCGTAAAAAGATGGGCACATAGCCAAGGACCAGCGCCTCCAGACAAAACGCGGCGGATGAAACTACCGTCACAATCCCCATGGAATAAAACAACGGCTTCTTATAGAGGCGCAGTCTGCTGTGGAGTTCTCCCGGCAGGATTTCCCGGCTGCCCCTGGCCTGCTTTTTCATCCAGTGCGGCTGCCCCGGTTCTCCAAAGCATCGCATGGCCAGGGAAAAAGCCAGATAGAAACAAACCACCGCCGCCAGACAGCAGGCCCAGGTCATCCACGTCCAGTCGCTCTGCAGACTGCTCAGCTTAAAGCAGGAAATCGCCTGTCCTCCCACGAAAAACAGGCAGAAAAGCCCGCGCAGATGGATCAGGTTGCCGGAAAAGCGGTAATCTTTGCCGTACAGCCAGACCGCGCCGACAAGCAGCACCAGGCCGGATGGGATATACCATCCGGCCCTGGCCAGGCAGAAACACAATCCATAGCTGATCAGATAAACGATCATTGTTTTACGAACTCTCTCATATAGTCTTCTACTTCCGCCGTCGTGGCAAAGCTCATCGCCTTGTCCGCTACAGCCTGCAGTTCCCGGGTACTGTACCGGGTGACGATCTTTCTCGCCCGGAGGATCGCGGACGGACTCATACTGAATTCATTCAGGCCAAACGCCAGAAGCAGCGGGATCATCATCGGATCGCTGGCCGCCTCGCCGCACATACCTACCATGATGCCGGCCTCTCTGGCACAGGCAATGATGTGCCGGATGCTGCGCAGGACTGCGGGATTAAAGGTGGAATACAGGTAGGAAATCTTGTCGTTTCCACGGTCTACCGACATCGTATACTGCGTCAGGTCGTTGGTCCCGATGCTGAAAAAGTCGGCTTCCTTGGCAAAGAGATCGGCGATCAGCGAGGCCGCGGCCGTCTCTACCATGATCCCCAGCTGGATATTCTTATTGTAAGCGATCCCCTCCCGGTCAAGCTCCGCCATGATCTCATGAAGCAGCGCCTTGACCTGGCGGTACTCCTCGATACAGGTTACTAACGGCACCATGATCTTGATATTCCCGTAAGCACTGGCGCGCAAAAGTGCGCGGAGCTGCGGACGGTACACATCATCTTTCCTGTCCAGGCAGAAACGGACGGCGCGGTATCCTAAGAAAGGATTCTCATCCTTCTCCAGTCCCATGTAGGGAATATCCTTGTCACCGCCGATATCCAGGGTGCGGATGATCACCGGCTTCCCATCCAGCGCTACGGCCACCTTGCGGTACGCCTCAAACTGCTCTTCTTCCGTGGGCATGGAGTCCCTGTCCATAAAAAGGAATTCAGTACGGAACAGGCCGACGCCCTCACCGTCATACTGCAGCACCTTGTCCACATCTTCCGGCTTGCCGATATTCCCTGCCAGCTCCACCCGCACGCCGTCCTTTGTGATGGAAGGCCTTCCGATGTACTGTTCCAGTTCCTTCTTTTCCACCAGGAATGCCTCGCGCCTGCTCTGGTACTGCGCAAGAACTTCCGCGTCCGGATTGACCAGGACTGCGCCGTCCGTTCCGTCCAGGACCAGCATGTCCCCGTCCTTTACCCGGTCCAGGATGCCGGTCAGCGCCACGACCGCCGGAATCTCCAGCGCTCTCGCCAGGATCGCGCTGTGCGAAGTACGTCCGCCAAGCTCCGTCACGATCCCGGACACTCTGGCCGGGTCGATGCCTGCCGTCATTGACGGCGTCAGATCTCTGGCTACGATCACGCTTCCGGCCGGGAGCGAGGCAATGTCTACGGAATCTGCGCCAAGGAGCACCTTCTGCATACGAGTCTTGATATCACGCATATCCGTAGCCCGCTGCTGCATCAGTTCATCCCCCATAGACGCGAACATATCTGCATACATCGTGCACACGGTCTCAATGGCATGTTCCGCATTGACCTGCTCATTGGTGATGTTCGTCTCGATCTCGCCGACCAGCATGGGATCAGACAGCAGCATGATGTGTCCCTTTAAGATCTCCGCCTCTTTTTCACCGACGCGTTTGCCCAGATCTTCGGCAAGCGCCTCCGTCTGGCTCTTGCTGACTTCCAGTGCTTCCTTAAAACGCCGCACCTCTGCTGCTGTATCGGTAACCGTCTCCCGCTTGATGACCAACTCCTTTTCCTCCACGATTACCGCCCGGCCGATCCCAATTCCGGCCGATGCTCCCGTACCCTTGCACATAATGCTACCTCCCCATTTTATTCGCCCAGTCCCTCATTGATCAGCTTGATCATCGCGGCCAGTGCTTCCTTTTCATCTTCGCCTTCGCAGATAAACTCCAGCTCGTTGCCTGCCTTGACGCACGCGCCCAGCACGCTCAATACGCTTTTCGCATTGGCTGTCGTACTCTGAAAGCGGAAATTGATCGAAGATTTATATTTGATCGCCTCCTTGCAAAGAAGACCTGCCGGGCGCAGATGCAGCCCGCTTGGATTTTTGATAACTACTTTTTCACTTACCATATTGCAAATACCTCCGTTACGGAGCAGCTGTCTCGCTGCTGCTCTCTGTCTGTTCTGTACTGTTTTCCTGTTCCTCCGTCCCGCTCTCTTGCGAAGCCGTGCTCTCCGCCTGACTGCTTCCTTCCGTCACCGCGGTTCCCGGCCCCAGCTCTCTGCTGCTGACCAGAACATGGAAATCCGAGTAACTAACCACCTCAACGCCGTCATCCAAGCCGTCGAAGTCTAGCACACCTTCATAGGAACCGGCCTCCAGCTGCGACACATCCATTTCGATGATCAGATCCGTGGCTTCCAGGCCGTCCAGCTCTTCACTGAGTCCTTCCACGACCACCTCGATCGTATCCTGGTCGTAGCTGTAATAATAGTCATCCTGACTGCCCACCCGGATGATCCGATCAGTAGAAACCTCCAGTGTCAGACGCTCCGTCTGCTGCACTTTCAGGATTATGGTAACCTGGCTGTCCCAGGGTATGCTCACATTTTCCAGATTCGTCAGGTAATTTTCCACGTCGACCGTATATACCCGGTCTCCGGTCGCGCCGTCTATGCTCAACACCTGTCCCGATACAGTGATCGTATCGATCTGGGAAATCACATCATGAGGACCGATGACCTGCACCGAATCCATCGAGGTCTCAAGCCCGGTATAACGGTACCCGTCCGCCGGCGTACCGCTGACCTCAAATTCCAGCTGTACCGTCTTCTCCTCGACAAAGTAAAGCGTATATTCGATTTCCGACACATCCACCTCTACCTCGTCCTCAAGAGACATCTCGTTATTGTTCGCGTCGTAAAACACCGGTTCGGCCACACCGCTAATTCCTTCGCTCAGGCCGTCAATATTGATCTCCACACCGACGGAGCTGATGCGCCCGACGACCGACTCCGGCCCCTTGACCGTCACCATGCTGGGGGAAAGCTCCACCGAATCCAGCTCATATCCTTCCGCCGCGCTCCCTTCATAGTGGACCACAAGATCAAAATCCTTCTGCTGGATCTCCTCCGTCTCCACCCTGAGGACCGATGGCCTGGCCGACACGGTAAGCAGCCGGCTCTCTTTATTGTTCAGCACCTCTACGTAAACAGGAACCGTGCCGGTGGCAGGATAGTAATCCGCCAGGTCGATATAGGCCCGAAAATCCGCTTTGCTGATGCTGCTTAAATCCTGGGTCTTCGCCGTGTAGGCTACCGTTACCGTGGTGCGGTTATTTTCAATACGATAGGACAATCCCGCGTCCGTCAGCACATCCCCGTTCAGCACCTCCAGGGTAACGTTCACCGAATCGGACACATCCGGGTTCGACACATTGACAACGATCAGCCATACCAGAAAGGCGATCACAACGGAAAGTATCTTAAGACCCAGGTTACGCGTGATCTTTTCTTTCATGCTTCAGCCTTCCCTTCCACAATTTAAACTTGCCTTTGGTGCTTTCCTGGCCATCCTTACGGCTGGAAAGGATGACGCGGAGGGTCTCTCCATCGCCGATGCGTGTCAGCCTGCCGCCCTCCGCCACGGTAACGCCGCCCGTTTCCTCCGAAACGACGATCGTCAGGCTGTCGGTCGTTTCGGAAATGCCCACAGCCGCCCGGTGGCGGGTCCCCAGCTCTTTGCTGATGCTCATGTTGTCCGACAGAGGCAGATAACAGGTCGCCGCCGTCACCCGGTTCCCCCGAAGGACAACCGCCCCGTCATGAAGCGGCGTATTATGTTCAAAAATATTGATCAGAAGCTGGCTCGATATCAGTCCGTTGATCTGGATCCCCGTCCGTTCGATCTCCTTAAGAGAGTCATTCTGTTCGATCACCATCAGGGCTCCGGTCTTTACCTTGGCCATCTCGAACGTGGCACGGACGATCTCATTCACCGTCCGCTCCGTGAATTCATTACTCTCCCTGCCGTCGTCAAAGGAAAAAAGATGCGTGATGATCTTCTGACTTCCCAGCTGTTCCAGCGCCTTGCGCAGTTCCGGCTGAAAGATGACCAGCAGCGCCGTAGCCGCGATGGCCGCCGTCCTCTCCAGAATCCATAGGATGGTGCGCAGCTGAAACACCGCCACCACAAGCGTAAAGGCCAAGATCACTGCCAGGCCCTTCAACAGGGTCCAGGCACGGGTATTCATAATCCACAGAAGGACCTTATAGATCACGATGGTGATAATGATGATCTCCACCAGATTTGACAGAGCAATCCTCGGCAAAAACCACATCCAGGAACCAAATCTTTCCATTAGTTCCGCCATGCCGCCATCTCCTCCCTTCCTAAAACACACCGATGCAGGCGTCAAAACACACGCCGGCGCCGGTCTTGCCCCGGCGGCCGTCCGCCGGTCAATCATAAATTTTAATAACTTTTCCTTCTGTTGATCCGCTGCACCTTCACATCCGGCGCGGAGACGGCGATCTTCGGAACCGCCTTGACATAGTAGTAATAGTCGTCGTCCTCAAACTGCAGGTACTCCGTCCTGCTGTAATCTACCGCGAAGGCAAAAAACTGATAGATAAACGCCAGAATGACCGAAACAAGCATCTCAAACGCCAGCGAAACGATGGATAGATTCATGCCGATGGTGGAATTGCCGATAAAGATTACCGCAAGCATCACCACGGTCCCCGCACCGATCGCCAGGGGCCAGGCGTAGTCCAGCGACAGATTCCGCACCAGAAAGACCACCAGGAAAGCGGCAGCGAAAGCAGCCACCATCAAAAGCATCGTACTGTTCGTAAAAAGGCTGTTCAGAATCTGTGTATACTTCTGCACGATGTCCACCGTGTCCGAAGCGGCCAGTACGCCGGCATTCTGATTCGCGTACATGATCAGGTAATAAACGAAGATGCCCACCGACATGGAGATCATCGAAGAAAGGCTCCATGTCAGGCCGAAGACCAGCGGCGCTACATAAGGCACGCGCAGGAAAAACAGCACCGGCGTGATCACCACAAGAAGGGAATCCCCCGGCTGAAGACCTCCATATAAAAGCGCTACGATCAGAACCAGGATCCCGGACGTCATCGCTAACTCCAGGCTCAGTTCGTACAAATGAAGCAGCATGACAACCGCCGCCAGAAAGGTCAGCACGCTCGTCGGCAAAAACGCGCTCGCCAGACTGAGGATCACCACGATCGACAGTTCATTTAACTTTGTCATATAGCCCAGGTTTTCATTCAGCAGATAAAGCACGATGAGCGACAATATGAATTTTAACAGCGGCCGTACCCACACACTGTGCCTGCCGTAGAAGGCACGGAGCCGCTCCTTAAACACCAGAAGCCCCATCATGGTGTGCGTCCTCCTTTGTCATTTCCCTTGCTCTGTTCTGATGCTCGTACCGCTTCTCCAGACGGTTCAGCTTCGCCACATAGATCCGCATGCCGCCCTTCGAATACTCATACCGTCTCCGGTAGACCCACCCGGACAAAAGCAGGTAAAGGATCAGTCCGACAGCATAAAACAGGCCAAACCGGCGTACCAGGGAAGAGAGCAAGTCTGTGCTGAACTCCTCCAGCAAAGTTTCCGCGTGGTACAAAGCCCACAGAACCACAACCAGCACACAACATACGGTGTATCCGAAAAAGGCTCCGATCATATGCCAGCTGATGTAATCCCGCTTAAAGTAACGATTTTGAGGGAAAATGTGCTTCCCCTCCTTCTTCTCAAACATGGCGATCCCTGTCATAAGCCTGATTTTCTCTTCACTCAGCATAGTCAAGCTCCTTTCAGCAGCCATAATGTCCTCAAAAGTATCAACTAAGTATACCACACATTTTTCCAGTTTGCGAGAGGTATCAGAAATTTTTTGCGAAAAGAAGGGGAAAGCGTATCGCTGATCATCGGAGTGGGGCGAAGTATCTCCCGCCGGTGCGCAGTCATTTTCGCGCAAAAAAACCGCCGTACAGGTTTTCCCATACGACGGCAGTGGTGTTTTGATCTGTTATTCTCTCCTTTATGCGCATCCATGCGCCCGGCACTGTTCGGCGAAAAACCGGCAGTCAGCCGCATAATGCACCGGGTCCGATTCTTCCAACAGGCCGATAATCTGTTTTTTCTCCCGGCCGATGTGTTTCATCAGGCTGTCATAGACGATCAGTCCCTCTCCCGGACGGGTGCAGGACTGCACACCCTCCTCAGTAAAGACGCAGTCTTTTAAGTGGAGGACAGAGATCCTGTCCCCATACAGCTCGAAGGCCTGATCGATGATCGCGTTCTGTTTTTCCGGCTCGGTCGTCCACGGCGCGATAAGATTGGCCGCGTCCAGGATGACCTCAAAGACCGGCGAACCGATATCATCCAGAAACATTTTCATTTTTTCCGGGCTGGACAGGGTATGGTCAAAGACACCCTCGACGCCCACCACGACGCCGAGCGCCTCCGCCGCCTCGGCGATCCTGGCGAAGCTGTCTAAAAGCAGCCGGTAACATTCCGGCGATTCGGTTTGCGGCGTCACCGACATATCCACACTGTAGCGTCCGGTCTCGGTTCCCACCATGTCAGCGTCCATTCGTTTGGCGTAGCGGAGACGCTCAATAAAGCGGTCCACCTCCGCCATCCTTAATTTCTCATCCGGGATCACCGGATTGATATAGCAGCCAAGCACCGATACATGCAGCTCGTTCTTGCGCAAAAGCTCCCCGATATAGCGGCCAAGTCCAGCGGAATAATTGCCGTATGAAAAATCATAATCCGAGACAGACTTCTCCAGGGCCAGCTGGATGTGGCGGATGCCGGCCCCGTGAAGCTTTTCGAATACTTCCTCCATCGGTCCCGGACGGCAGAAATCATGCGCGCGCATGCCAAATTGAATCATATTGCTTTTCCCTCCTCCGTTGCCTTTTTGGGTATTTCGTGATTAAATAATAAAAACATCAGCGATCAGGAGGTCCTTCCATGAAATATTATCCAAACTCCCCTCTGCTTTATGAGAAGGGGTTTTCCATCATCATCAACGATGAATCGCTTTCCTTCGATTCCTCGACCTGCTACTACTTCGATTATGACCAGCGGAACCATTCGGCCAACATGGATTTCCCTCATTTTCACAGTTTTTATGAAATACTGATCCTGTTAAGTCCGCGGGCCTACCACTTTGTCAATGGCACCCGCTATGACCTGGCGGCAAACGATATCGTCCTGCTCGCGCCGTCCGTGCTGCACCAGTCCGAGTATCCCCCGGGCGCGCCCAGCGACCGGATCATCATCGATTTTCTCCCGCCGAAGCGTATGCCGTCTTTTCCGAGAGGCTACCAGGAACTCCTGTCGATCTTTTCCGGTCCGTGTCCGGTCTTCCGCTTTCATTGGGAAGAACAGAACCTGCTGTTTTCCTGCATGAACGCGATCGTCCAGATCAGCCAGAAGACGGAAAATCAGGCGATCCGCAACCTGATGATCCATAACAAATTTATCGAATTTCTCTGCATCCTGTACTCACTCAAGGAGAAGAGCCACTATACACCAAGTACGGAGGGCGGGATCAGGGAAAAGATCTATTCCGTCACCAGCTATATCCACCAGCACTACAGCGAAGATATTTCCCTGACCTCGCTGGCGGACGCGTTTTATATCAGTCCCTACTATCTGTCGCACCAGTTTAAGAAAGTGACCGGATACACGGTAATCCAGTATATCCAGCTGACCCGGATCAAGAACGCGCAGTATCTTCTGCTGAATTCCGACGAAAAGATCACAAAGATCGCGGAAAATACGGGGTTTGCCAGCTTTTCGCAGTTTAACCGGGTATTCCGCAAGCTCTGCCACCGTTCTCCCTCGGATTACAAGGCGGAGGGCAGGAAAAGCAGCACGGATGTCACGCTGGCTTCGGCGGATCAGTAAGCGGCCGGAAAACGTCGCCTGATCGGCTGCCGTCTTTTGCAAGGCCGGCTCAGGCCTGGCGCTTTTCCTTCACGGCAATGCGGATCGTCTTCTCCACCGGCGTATAGGCGTTGCAGAAGATGGTATAGCCCTCGGTATTGATCTCCTCTCCGGAATAGTGTCCATGGAATTCATGCTCTCCGAAGCCGTCGCCCAGGGTAAGGGTCTCCTCCCCGCTGCGGATCGTCAGCTGTCCCTCCCGGAGGATCATGCCTTCCCCGGCCCCGGCCTTCATCCAGAAATGCGGATTTTCCAGCACCGCTCCTGCGGGGATACAGGTCTCTAAACGCAGGGGCAGCCGGTCCAGGCCCTCGGTCTTTACGGTGATCGCCAGGCCATCGTCCAGCTCCCGGATGGTTACCGTTACATCCAGGCGGCTGTTGATCAGCTTTTCCCGCTTTGCATGATCCATGGCCCACCAGTCGCTCGTCCCCTGCTTTTGCGTAAACGGAAGATAGTACCAGCCGTTTGCCCGTCCTTTCAGCACGCAGCCGTCCTCGGTCTCCCGGATCTCGGAAGGAAGAAAATTGCGGATATCGCAGTAGCTCTCGCCGATCTTAAAGTACACCCGTTCCGCGCCCGCCTGGAAGAAGAGGAAGGCGCTCTTTCCGCGGAGGACGGTGTAGGCATAGCGCGGCTTCCTGACACGCAGCACGCCGGAATGGGTAAAGAATTTCCGGTAGCTTTCCGGAAAGCCGTAATGCGTAAACGTGTGGTTCTCCATCTCCTCCTGGAGCATGACCTGGTGCAGGCAGTCGGGGGCCAGATCGCCCCTCGCCATGTTGTCCCGGATGATCTTGTGAGCGGCTCCGTCAAACACCGGATCATCCTCCCGGCTGCACAGGTACAGGTACTGATAGAAATACATGTCGGCATATTTCTTTTTCCCCTGATCCTGTCTGGTGGAATTCTGGGTAAAGATCGTATCGTCCGGGTCGATGTAGATCAGCATCATGGACAGGTTGCGCCGCACGTAGCCCAGGAAGGTCTCGTCGCCGGTTGCCTGGTACATGCCGATCATGGCATTGTTCACCACTGCGTTGTAATTGCCGGTCGAACGTTCCGCGTACTCGCCGTCCTCGTCTCCGTCGATCCCCTCGGCCAGATACTGCTCTGCCCGCGCCTTTAACCGGGAAGCGTATTCCGGCTCATCGGCAAACAGCTCCGCTCCCTGCAGAAGCGCCGCCGTGATCGCCCAGCGGTGATTGGGCGTATGGAACCCGCCGGCGCAGATGATCTCCAGCGCCCGGCGCATGATGACCAGGTACTTCTGCTCCAGCGCGGCAAGCCCCTGGTCTTCTTTCCTTCCCCGTTTCCGGATCAGGCACCAAGCGGCATAGAGACGCTTAAAGCAGAAGGAGGTATCCGGCGCTGACCGGAAGTTGCAGGACGGAAAATCCAGGCTTCCGTCCTCTCTCTGCGTCCTTTCCACAAAGTCCAGGGCCATGCTCATCGCCTGAAGGAGTTTCGCATCTGCGTAAAAGCGGCTGTCCGGGTTCAGATAGACGGATAAGGCAGTGGTCAGCGCATAAACCGTCGGTTTCGGCTCCCAGATCTCTCCCCTTATCCCGCCGTACTGGATGCTTTCCGGATTCAGGTCCTGTCTGTTCATAAACTGCTCTGTTCTGATCTCCGCGCTGCGGATCAGATGCTGCATATATCGTTTCATTTTCGTTTTACCCTTTTCTTTCTGATTTTAAGCTTTCCATGAAAAACAGCATTGCCATGGCCTGTCCGTAGGGCATGGGCTTTAAGGGAATCTGCTTGTAAAAATCCTTGCTCTCTCTTCCCATCGGCGTGCCGTAGGAAACCTGATGGACCACACCTTCGTCGTCCGTTGCCGCTATGATCGGATCCAGCGCCAGAAGCGCCCTCTCCTTCCATTCCGGCTCACCGAATCCCATCCTGACGCCCTTTAAGATCCCATAGGCAAAGCCGCAGGTCGCGCTGGCTTCCAGATAGGAATCCGGATCGTCCACCAGCGTATGCCACATGCCGCCGCTCTCCTGGTACTGCAGCAGCGACTCCACCTGACGGCGCCACGCGCCGACCAGGAATTTCTTCACGCTCGGCGAACAGGGCACCATATCCAGAAACTCCGGGATCGCCGCGGTCACCCAGCAGTTTCCCCGTCCCCAGAAGGCTCCGGCGAAGTTGTGGCCGCCCTTGAAGGTCCAGCCATGGTACCACAGACCGGTCTTTCTGTCCGCCAGGTACTTGACATGGAGCAGGAACTGGTATTCCGCCTCATCGATGTACTTCTGTTCGCCCAGGATCCGCCCCATATTGGCCAGAAACAGCACCGTCATAAACAGGGTGTCGTCCCAGAGCTCCTCTTCATTCACCGAATCGGAGGTGATATGCTGCAGGCCTCCCTCTCGGGTGCGGGGGAAGTCCGCGTAGATCCACTGTGCCCACTCCCGGCAGATATCCAGATAGACGGCATTGTTCTTTTCTTCCGCCACGTAGGACATCGCCAGAAGAGGCGTTACGGTATTTACATTCCTGGACGGAAGCCCGATCGCCAGCTGCCGCTCGTAATACTTCAGCAGGATATCCATATACCGTTCGTCTTTGGTTTCCTGATACAGTTTCCATACGCCGAAAAGGCCGACACCCTGGGTCCATTCCCAGAACTGGTAGCGGCGGATATCGTCGTTTGCCAGGCTTTTGGTCTTCATCCCTTCCAGAAACTGAGAATCCTCCTCGTATAGTACTTTTTCAAAACTGCTCAGGTAATTCTGTATCTGGGCGTTGATCGCCGATGCTGTGTGCTGCATGCCTCCTACTCCTTTCTCGGATCCGTTATCTCCTGCACATGCAGAAAGGTTTTTTCTTCTTTAAAGTACGGCAGGATCGTTGCAGAGTGCTCCACCGTGACGCGGGAAAAGCGGACATTCTTCACGTAATCCGCGTAGATGCCGGAAATCTTCGTCTGAATGATCCCGTCCTCCATCGTCCCGGGGCACGGCCGCTTGTCATACCCTTCAATGTCCCACTTTGACCTTCGTTCAAGCGCGACCGAAACCCGGTCAAATTCCACATCTTCGATCCAGTTATCCGCGCTTCCCATCAAAAAGATCCCGTTCTCCCCCCGGCAGCAGATATCCCTGAAAGTGATCTTTCTGATCTTTCCCGCCTTTACCCCGGGCTTTCGGTCAATGGCAGTCAGGCTGATGGCCTCCGCCCGGCCCCACCACTGGTACGAGAACCGCCTGGTCTCGATGGAGATATTGGAAAAGATCACGTTTTCCACGTTGCCGCGGTCACGGATCTGAATGGAGATGCCGCGGTTGCTCCGGGAAATGCTGCAGTTGGTCACGCAGATATTCCGGAAATCATCCTCGCCCTCCGTGCCGAATTTGATGCCCGCGCTGGTGGAGACCAGCGTGCAGTTGCTGATCAGGACATTTTCCGTGGGACCGTACTGCCGGTGATCGGCCGTATTCTTCAGCACGATGGCGTCATCCCCGCACTCCACATGGCAGTTGGTGATCCGGACATTCCGGCAGTGATCGGGATCAATCCCGTCGCAGTTCGCCATCCGCAGGTTGTTTAGGATGCGGACGCCGTCCACCAGCACATCACTGCAGCCTACCAGATGGATGGTCCAGAAGGCGCTCCCCCGGATGCAGATATCCCGGATCGTCAGATGCTCCACCGCCTCCAGAAAAAGGACCGGCACCCGGGGATAGAAGCTTCCTTCTATGTGGTATTTTGTATCGGCCCCGTAAAAGATGCGTTCATTTCCGTCGATCACGCCGAATCCCGTGATCGACACGTGTTCCAGGTCATAGCCGTGGATAAACACCAGGTACGGCCGTCCTGCGTATTCGCAGTTTAAGTAGGAAGGTACGCCGTCCCTTCCGTCCCCGTCCGCCGGGAATTCGCGCAGCGGCAGGTAATCCTTCAGATCGCTGCTGGCTTTCCATACCGCCCCCATCTCCAGATGGACTTCCACATTGGAGCGGAGAGCCACCTGGCCGGAGGAATAGACCCGGCCGCCCGGAAAGAGCACCCGGCCGCCTCCGGCCCGGCTGCAGGCGTCGATGGCCCGCTGGATTGCCGGCCCGTCATTGGTCACGCCGTCGCCGGCAGCACCGTATTCCAGAATATTGTACATCCGTTTCTCCTTGCAAAAAGGGGCATGGCAGCAGCTCACGGCCCGGTATGGTAACCGAGTGAAAGCCAGATTGCCACACCCCTGTTCATCGGTCAGTATTTACTTATCCGTGCACTGCCTTACTCGTGCAGTCCGCTGAGGCTGTCCAGATACTGGGTAACCACATAATCCATAACGCCGTCGGCATCCAGTTCCCCGGCGATCGCACGGTCCAGCGCGTCTCTTAATGCATTGCCTGCGCTCTCTCCGCTGTGCTCCTGCTCGGTCACTTCGGTATCATACTGCGGCTGGTCGATGCTGGCCGCGATCTCCATGTTGAAGATATCCAGTCCGGCGATCTCATAGGTTACCTCAACATCCTGCGTGCCGGGCAGATAGCTGCCGGTCTCGCAGTACAGCTGATAATTCTCCGGCTGATAGAACCACTCAAGGAAGTACTTGGCCTCTTCCTCAACGCCGGTGCCGTCAAACGCGTAGAACCAGTTGCCGCCCAGAGAGGTAGCGATCTCCTTCTCATACGGCATCAGGACCGGCATCCACTCAAAATCCGTGATGTTCTCGGTGTAGTCCGTGATCACCCAGTTTCCGGCCATATGCGCCGCTACGGTCCCGGTCTTAAAGACATCCTGCGCATTCTCCGCGCCCGTTCCGATCGACGCCTTGGAGATGCCGCCGTCCTCGAACATGGCCAGGAAGAATTCGATGCCCCTCTTGGTATCCTCGCTGCGGAAGATCAGATGGGTGGAATCGTCGGGATCAAAATACTGCATACCAAACTGGTACAGGAGGGTCCCTGAACGCTGCTGGGAATGGTCGATCACGAAGGGCGTGGTAATGTTGTCATTCTTCTCCGCGACCTCAGTGACCGCTTCCACGAATTCATCCCAGGTCCAGCGTTCTTCTTCCGTGGTCGGATAGGACACGCCGGCATTATCAAATGCGGTCTTGTTGATGATCATGCCTACGGCCGTATCGTTGATATCCGTAGCCATCAGCTTGCCGTCTCTTACGCCGCTGCGGTTGAAATTGTCCGGATCCAGGGAGGTGTCATCCAGAGGCAGGACGTAATCAACATAAGTGTCAAAGTTGGACGTCTTGCACAGGGCAGGCAGATTGCCGGCCTGGGCGCGGTTCTTGATCTGGGTCTCGATGTCGGCGTAGGCGATCTCGTTGACGTAAGCCTGGATGCCCTGATCCGCATGTTCCTCATTAAACTTTTCCACGATCGTCTGCATCGCGCCGCCTTCCAGCGTATCATCCGACAAAAGGATCTCCAGCTCGACGACCTCATCCTCGCCGGACGAAGAAGAGCTGCTGCAGCCCGTCAGGGCGGCCATCCCCGCCATCGTCAGGCACGCTGTGCCAAGGACTTTCTTCCATTTTTTTCCATAGCCTGTTGTTTTCATTCTACATCTCCTCCTTTTTATTTGCCCATGTCAGCCCTTAACGCCGGACGACATGTTTGCATTCATGATCTGCTTATTGAAGATAACAAAGACGATCAAAATGGGGATCATGGTCAGAACTGCCGTAGACAGCAGGACCGTCCAGTTGACCGCCTCCGCTCCGGATAAGGTGCGCAGCGCCAGCTGCAGGGTGTATTTCTTAGGATCGCTCAGCGCGAGCAGCGGCCAGATATAGTCGTTCCATCTCCACTGGAAGCTGAAGATCGCCAGGATGGCGACCTGCGGACGGCAGATCGGGAACATGATCCGGGTAAAGATCTGCCCCTCGGTAGCGCCGTCAATCCTGGCGGACTCGATCAGCTCATTCGGCACGGAAATGAAGAACTGCCGCATTAGGAACACACCGGTCATGGTGCCAACGGTAGGGATGATACAGCCCCAGAGACTGTTGTAGAGGCCAAGCTTATTCAGCACGGTAAAGCTCGGGCTCATGATCACCTCGGTGGGAAGCATGGTCGTAGCCAGCAGGCAGAGGAACAGGATCTTCAGCCATTTGTAGTCGTATTTTGCCAGGGCATAGCCGCACATGCTGCTCATGATGACGGTGATCACGGTAGCCACAACGGTGATAAACGCCGTATTTCCGGTATAAAGCAGCAGGTCAAACTGCTCCCAGGCCGTCTTGTAATTTTCCAGCGTAAAGTGCTTCGGGATAATGGTCAACGGAAAGGTAAACAGTTCCGAGCCGTCTTTAAAGGAACTGAGCGCCAGCCAGATCACCGGGAAAATCCAGAGAAATGCAAGCGCAAAGATAACGATATGTACTGCGACAGCTTTGATATTCTTCATTCTTCTTCCTCCTCCTTATTCAGATGCCTTATCACTGATCTTTGTCTGAACAAAGGACAGGATCAACAGGATGACAAACAGTACCATGGATGCCGCGCTCGCATAGCCTACCCGGTTCCTGGTGAAGCCGGTGGTATAAATGTACTGGATCATGTAAGTCGTCGATGTACCCGGTCCGCCGTTGGTCAGGGTCTGTACCATGGCAAAGACCTTGAACGAGTTGATAACGGAAAGGATGATCACCATAAAGGAGACCGGTTTCAAATGAGGAATGGTGATATTCCAGAACACCTGCCATTTATTCGCGCCGTCCAGCGTGGCCGCTTCGATCAACTCCGTGGAGATCTGCTTCAGCGCGCCGATGAAGATCAGCATGTTCGTGCCACATCCGGACCAGGTGCCGGCGATGATGGTCGTGATAAACGCCGCAGTCGCATCCGTTGACCAGTGGATCTGCGGAAGCCCTGCGCTGTCGAGCAGGAAGTTGATCAGGCCGAAGCTCTCACCAAAGATCCACTTCCAGGTAAGACCGACCAGGATGGTGGAAAGCAGGATGGGCCAGTAGATCAGGATACGAAGGATCGTCAGTCCCTTGATCCGGTCAGACGACAAAAGCAGGCCGAAGCCCAGCGCTACCACATACCCGACCGGAACGGAGACCAGGCTGTAAAGCACCGTCCTCCACAGGGTACTGTAAAAGTCCGAATCCTGGAATAATTTGATGTAATTATCCAGGCCCACAAAATCCATCTGTTTAAATCCGTTATAATTCGTCAGGGAATACCATACTCCCACGATTGCCGGCGCAATAAAAAAGACAAGGAAAAACAGGATATTCGGCAGACAAAAGGCAAATGCCCATGCCTGGCGCGTATCAAAGCCTTTTCCTTTTCTTACCGCTGTTACTCCGTTCATTTTTTTCATCGTGCCCTCTCCTCATCTTTCTGGTTTCGTCCAACGCGTCTTGTACAGCTGTATTTCGTTTAATGTCTATATATTACACAATGAAAGCCAATAAATCTATGCATTTTTTGTTTGTCGTATCCGTTTTTTGTTGCATTTTTTGTTTTTTCATTGGGAATCATGCTGTAAAATCCGTTTTTTCTCGATTTCCGTGCAGAAAGAAGATGAGCAAAAAATACAATGTTCCGATTTTCAGTGTGCAAATTATGCATAGAATTTGCAGCAAAAACCGGCTATACTTTCAATAAAGAAAAGAATATCCATCCGGAGGAAACTGATCATGAAAGAGAAACGAATCATCATCCCGATCCTTTGCTTCGCGATCCTGATGCTTGGCCTGGGATCCAACGACGCGCTGCGCGGCATCTTCGCCCCTGTATTTCAACAGCGGTACGGCTTAAGCGACAGCCAGCTGTCCCTGATCGTCACCATCAGCTATGTGGGCAATCTTCTGTTTTTAAGCTTGGGCGGAAAATTCCTGGATACCTTTGACCGCAAAAAGGTGACCCTATCCATCATGGCGGTCTGGATGTTTGCCCTGGTGCTGAATCTTCTGACCGACAGCTATGCCTTCATCCTGGTCTCCATGTTCCTGGCGCTGGGCGCCTCCACGCTGTTGAACACCACCATCAATATCCTTACCCCCATGGTCTGCGCGGGTTATGCCGGTTTGATGGTCAATGTCTTTTTCTTCATCCAGGGCCTGGGGACCAGCGGGAGCCAGTTCCTTTTGGGACGCTACGCCTTCAGCTACGGCGGATGGAAGATGATCAACGCCGTGCTGTTGATCATCGGAGCCGCCGCTATCCTGCTGTTTAGCCAGGTTGGGCTCCCCGGCTGGAAGGAGATCGCCGAAAGGCGGGAAGACGCCCCCAAAAAAACCGTGAAAACCACCGGCGAAGCCGCCGCGGCGCCGCCCAAAGCCGCCCCCTCTCCCGCCCTGTTCTGGCTTCTGGCGGCCATGCTCGGCTGCTATTTTATCGGGGAGCACGGGATCATGAACTGGTTCCTCTCCTACTGCATCGCCGCATTTTCCATGGATTCGGATCGCGCCTCGCTTTGCCTGTCGATCTTCTGGGGCGGCATGACCATCGGCCGGCTGGTCTTCGCACCCGCCGTGCAGAAACTGGGAACCGTAAAGAGTATCCGCCTCTTCGGCGGCATCGGGACGCTGCTCTTTTGCGCGGGCATCCTCCTCGGCGCTTCCGGGGTCTTCCTCGTGGGCGTCTCCGGCTTCGCCATCTCGGTGCTCTATCCGACGATCATCCTCTTTTTCCAGGAGCTTTATCCGGTCTCGGTCGCTGCCACACGGACCGGCGCCATCATCAGTGTGGCAACGATCGCCGATATCCTGTTTAATCTTCTCTTCGGCGTGCTCTGCGGCTCCATCGGGTACCGTGCCAGTTTCCTGATCCTTCCGGTATGCATGGCCGCCTTCTACGTCCTCTATCTGTGCCTTTCCCGGCGGACAGCCCGGTGACCCGGGCAGGCGATTTACACGCCCAGCCGTCTCTGGATGAACTTCACGATTTCCATAATCGGGATGATCAGCACAGCCAGTCCCAGGGCGATCGCATACTCGCCCAGATCAATGGGCGTAAACTCGAAGGCCGCCGCCAGGACGGGGATCTCGATCACCGCCGTCGTCAGAATCAGCGATACGATCATGGCGCCGAACAGGAAACGGTTCTGCGTCTTTAAACAGAAGATGGAGCCGCGGCGGCTTCTCATGTTCAGCGAATGGAAGATCTCCACCATGGACAGCGTCAGGAAGGCCATCGTCGTTCCGTCCGGACTGTTGACAAACTCCCACGCGCCGGTCTCGATATGATGGCCGATCAGGTAAGAAAGCATGACCAGAGCCGTTACGATCAGGCCCTGGAAGAATACATCAAAGCCCATGCCTCCGGCGAAGATCCCTTCCTTCGGATCTCTCGGGGGCTGTTTCATGCTGTCCGCCTCGCTCTTTTCCAGGCCAAGGGCCAGCGCCGGGAAACAGTCTGTGATCAGGTTGATCCACAGAAGATGCACCGGTTCAAGGATGGTAAAGCCGATCAGCGTGGCAAAAAAGATCGCCAGGACCTCCGCCAGGTTGGACGCCAGAAGAAACTGGATCGCCTTGCGGATGTTCGCGTAGATCCGCCGTCCCTCTTCTACCGCCGATACGATCGTCGCGAAGTTGTCATCCGCAAGAACCATGTCCGCCACATTTTTGGTCACGTCCGTGCCGGTAATGCCCATACCGATGCCGATATCCGCGCTCTTGATGGAGGGCGCGTCATTGACGCCGTCTCCGGTCATGGCCGTGATCATGCCTTTGGCCTTCCAGCCGTTGACAATCCGGACCTTATGCTCCGGCTGGACGCGGGCATATACGGAATACTTTTCAATGTTCCGGACAAATTCCGCCTCATCCATCTCATTTAACTGCGCGCCGGTAATGGCCTGATCCGGGCTGTCAATGATGCCCAGCTCCATCGCGATGGCTGCCGCCGTGTCCTTATGGTCGCCGGTGATCATGATCGGACGGATGCCGGCTCCCCGGCACTCGACGATCGCCGGCTTAACCTCCGGACGGACCGGATCGATCATCCCGGACAGTCCCACATACACCAGATCCTTCTCCAGCTCGTCCGGTTCAAAACTGCCGGGCAGGCTGTCCCACTGGCGAAACGAGGCGCAGAGCACACGGAGCGCCCGGTCAGCCATGGACTTATTGGCGCCAAGGATGCGCTCCTTAATCTCTTCCGTCATGGGAACGATTTCGCCGTTCACCAGCGCCTTCGTGCAGCGTTTCAGCACTTCATCCGGCGCGCCCTTGGTAAACTGGACGATCTGATGCTCCTTCGTCTCATGTATCGTCGACATCATCTTGCGCATGGAGTCAAAGGGCGCTTCACCTACGCGGACGTAAGCATCCTTCAGGGCAGTCTTTGGCATGCCGTTTTGATTGGCATCGTTGACCAGGGCGCACTCGGTAGGCTCGCCGACCGCGTCACTGGTATCCGGATCAAGCTCCGCGTCAGAACAGAGGGCCATCGCCGTCTCCAGCAGCTTTTCGTCATCCGTGAAATGCTCCACCACCGTCATCTTGTTCTGGGTCAGGGTACCGGTCTTATCCGAACAGATGATCTGGGTACATCCCAGTGTCTCCACTGCCGTCAGCTTCCGGATGATGGCGTTGCGTTTCGACATATTGGTCACGCCGATGGACAGCACGATCGTCACCACCGCCGCAAGGCCTTCGGGAATCGCCGCCACAGCCAGAGAAACGGCAACCATAAAGGTACTTAAGACCGTATCCCCGGTAATGCCTTCCGGTGAAAGATTCGCGCGGATCAGACCGACGGCAAAGATGATGACGCAGATCCCGACAACCAGGACGGTCAGCATCTTGCTTAACTGGTTCAGCTTGATCTGAAGGGGCGTCTCCTCCTCTTTGGCCTCCGTCAGCGCCGTAGCGATCTTGCCCATCTCGGTGTTCATTCCGGTCCCGGTGATCACTGCCTTGCCGCGGCCATACACCACCGTCGATCCCATATACATCATGTTCTTGCGGTCGCCGAGCGGGATATCCTTTTCGCCGTCCAGGTTCAGTACCTTGACCAGCTTGTTTACCGGAACCGACTCGCCGGTCAGCGCCGCCTCTTCGATCTTCATGCTGGCGCTCTCGATGATCCGCCCGTCCGCCGGCACCGAATCTCCCGCTTCCAGCACCACGATATCGCCCGGGACGATCTCCTCGCTTCTTAAGGTTACCAGCTTCCCGTCGCGCATCACCTTGCTGGTGGCCGCCGCGATCTCCTGCAAAGCGGCGATGGCTGCCTCCGCCTTGCTTTCCTGGAACACGCCAAGGACCGCGTTAATGATCACCACGATCAGGATGATGATGACATCCGCGAACGATTCGCCTTCGTAGTAAGCGGTCACGCCGGAAATGGCCGCCGCCACCAAAAGGATGATGATCATCGGATCCGCCAGTTCATCCAAAAACTTCCGGAACAGGGACTCCTTTTTGCCTTCCTTCAGCTTATTGGGGCCGACCTGCTCCAGCCTCCTGGAAGCCTCCGCCTGGGAAAGGCCTTCCTCGGTTGAGCTCTGCTCCCTCAGCACATCCTCAACGCTGGATAAATACTCTTTCACTCAACTTCTCCTCCTTTTCTGGTTCAGCATCATTGTGCAGCGTTATCGTACCGGTTCGCAGCGGCTGTCCTGCTCCGTCAGGGTATAAAAAAAGAGACTCCCCTGCTATCATACTGCAATAGCAGGTAAGTCTCGCCATTTAATACCAAGCCAATGAGCATCACTGCCCCGTGCTGTTGACTTCGCAACCGCATGCATCGCTGCATGTGCCGACTACTCCCTTACGATGTAGTTACCTTATCATTTTTTCTCCTTATTGTCAAGAAAAAATCAATGAAATCTGCGGCCAAACCGCTGCTCAGGTCAGGATCCGTGCGGCAGGGGGTCATGCACTGATTCCGGAGGTCTCCCCCATCAGCTCCAGGATGGTTCCCCACACCTGAGAGATCGGGATGGCATACCCCATGCCTTCGATCTCGGTCGAAGATACTTTCGCTGTGTTGATGCCGATCAGCTGCCCGTCCATGTTCAGCAGAGCGCCTCCGCTGTTGCCCGGATTGATGGCCGCGTCAGTCTGGATATAGGTAGACGTAATGGCATTGCCCGATGAATCCGTGCCGGTCGTGACCGTGCGGTTCAGGGCGCTGATGATCCCGGTCGTGACCGACTGGCCGTATCCCATGGCATTTCCGATCGCCACAACCTGCTCGCCGACCAGCATATCATCGGAGTTTCCGATCGAAGCCACCGCGATCTGCGACCTGGTCGTATCGGAAAGGTCGGCGATCGCCACCCTGACCACGGCCAGATCCAGATCGGAATCGGTACCGCACACCGTCGCGCTGTACACCGCCTCATCCACGAAGCTGATCGACAGCGATACCGCGCCGTCCACGACATGGTTGTTTGTCACGATATATAGGTAGGATCCGTCCTGGGCGATGATCACGCCGGAACCAGCGCTCTCGGTCTCCTGCATCTCCGTAGCCCACTGTCCGTACCGGCCAAACAGCCCGTAATACCGTCTTACCTCCTGCACGGAAACATTGGTGATGGCGACCACAGAAGGCAAGGCGGCCGCGGCGATCGTAGAGACGTCCATACCGCCGGAATTTACGGTAGCGGTCCGGATGACCCCGCCGCTCGCGCTGGTAAGGCTCAGTTCGCTTTCGTCAAGCGAAGCTAAGCCGGTATCCGCAGCATCCGCCGCCACGGCCGCAACACCCGCTCCGATGCGGTCAAAAACCAGGTTCGCGCCCTGGAAGGCGCCGGCCGCGGTTACGCCAAAGAGCGATGCCGACAGCATCAGCGACGCGCATCGTCTGATCAGAGACTTTTTTCTCCTCCTGCGGCTTCGAAAACCGCCTCTCCCGTAACGACGCTCTCCTGGCGCGGCCCCCTCTTCTAGTAAGGTATAATCCCGGTTATACTCTGCGTCATACTTTCTCATCGTACATACCTCCTGTTTATCGTTAAAAATCTTCCGCAAGCAAATCCCGTATCGTCTGCATGGACAAGTCGACGGACGCGATCTCATCCGCGCACCGTTTCAGTTCATCGCGGATCAGATTCTCATGTTTCACCTTCTGTTTATACTTCATTTGGTGCTCCAGGCTGGCCCAGAAATCGATCGCCATCGTACGCAGCTGGATCTCCGCGTTCATTCCCGCGCCCGGGCCTTCCAGGACAGACAGAATCAGATGATAGCTCCGATAGCCGTTGGCTTTCGGATAAGCGATATAGTCTTTGATCTGCAGCACCTGAATCTCCTTCCTGGTCTTGAGCCAGTCAGCCACCCGGTACACCTCGTCGAAAAAGGAACAGATGATTCGGATGCCTACGGTATCATACATATGGCTCACCGCCGAGGCGCAGTCGGTCTGCAGTCCTCTCTTTTTCAGTTTTGCCATCATGCTTTCCGGGGATTTGATCCTGGAACAGCAGTACATGATGGCGTGCATCCCACCGTTTTCACAGGTTGTCTCCGGGTATTCCCCGATCATATCCAAAAGCTGTGTCCTGACCGCGTGCAGCCTGGGAAGCAGATCCCCGTAATATTCCTCTTCTGTCATAAATTCACCCGCTTTCCTATCTTTCTCTTTTCTCCCTGGATCGGGAGCGTCACGGTGATCAGCAGCGAATGTCCATCCTGCGACGATGCGCTGATCTTTCCCTTGTGGTTCGCTGTGACCGCCGCCGCGATCGACAGGCCGATCCCATAACCGCTGATCTTGGAATTTCGGGACTGATCGCCCCGGTAAAAGCGGTTAAACAGCCGGTCGGTATGCTGGCGGTCCACCAGCTGGCTGGTCGTATTAAAGACGGAGAGCCGCAGGGACTGGCCCTGTTTTTCCAGTGTAAGCGATATCCTTCCGCCTTCTTCGGAGTATTTTAACGCGTTGTCCAGAAGAACGGAAATGAGCTGGCGCAGAGAACGCTCATCCCCGCGCAAAGAAAGCATGGGCTGGATGCTGCAGGTAAAGGTCTTGTTCTGCGCTTTGGCCAGGGACTGAAACGACTGCACCATCTCCTCCACCAGATCGGAAAACGGGAACTCGATCATCTGCGTCTGTTCCTGCTGCTCTTCCATCCGGGAAAGGTAGATCAGATCATTGGTCAGGACCGTCATCCTCTTTACCTGTTTCTGGATATCCCGGAGCCATTCATTTTCTCCCAGCTCCATCTCCAGGATGTCCGCGTCCGCGTCAATGATCGTCAGCGGCGTTTTGATCTCATGCCCGGCATCCGTGATAAACTGCCGCTGTTTTTTGTAGCTTTCCAGGGCCGGATGGATCATCCAGCCCGAGAACAGAAAGACCAGGCACAGTACGGCGATCAGCCCAAAGAACGATACCCAGAAGCAGCTGAATAAAAACGTGCGGAAATTTGAAAGGCTTCTCCAGCAATCCAGGAAGATGATCCTGACCACGTCTTCACCGCCATCCGCCCCGGCGTTATCGACGCTTGCGAGCAGGAAACGGTAGTCATCGATAAATCCTCTTTCTTTCCCTGACTCCAGGATCTGCAGCGCGTACTGACCGGCTGTCTCCCGGTTCACCGCCGCGATCGCGCTGACATTCGCCTCCAGGACTTCGCCGTCCGCCGTCACATCGACCCAGAAATACAGGGAAGTCCTCGCGATTCCCTGTGACATGACACCCGGGTCATTGCCGAAATCGAAGTGTTCTCCGACCATGGGGAATTTGCCGTCATTCGCCGCCAGATAATCCAGCGTATCGTCCGCCTCATTGATCATATGGACGTAGCTGATCACATTGATGGTCCCCATAATAAAAAACAGTACCGAAAATACGGAAAGCATACATACGGCGATCAGCTTGATCCGAAGCTTCTTGATCATGGCCCGTCTCCTTTCTCCTGTCTCGTCCTACTGCGTGATTTCTTCCAGCGCGTACCCGACATTCCTTGATGCCCTGATCTGGATATCCGCGTGAAGGGCTGCCAGCTTCTTGCGCAGGTAGGAAATATACACCCACACGACATTGATCTCCGCATCGCTGTCATAGCCCCAGATCCGTTCCATGAAGCGCTCTGCCGAGATCAGCTGTCTGGGATTGCGCATCATCATTTCCAGCATCTGATACTCTTTGTTGGCGAGCCGGAAACTTCCTGTGGGAGAAGACAGTTCAAACGTCGCCTGATCCAGGGTAATGTTCCCCATGGTCAGCTGCGATGTCGGCTGCGCCGTCTGGTTCCTGGTCATGGCCCGGATCCTGGCCAGCAGTTCCTTGGTGGCAAACGGTTTAGTCAGATAATCATTGGCTCCGGTATCTAGTCCCTTCACCTTATCATCTACCTCGGATTTGGCAGTCAGCATAAGGACAGGGATCGTGCTCCCTCTCTCCCGCAGCGTCCGGAGTACCGTCAGCCCGTCCATCCTGGGCATCATGATGTCCAGGACCACACCGTCGTAATTTCCGGACTCCAGATATTCCAGCGCCGCCTCTCCGTCATAAACCGCATCCACGGAATAATTATTTTTCTCAAGTATCGTCACGACCGCTCTGGAGAGCGAACGCTCATCTTCGGCAAGCAGCAATCTCATACACAAATCCCTCCTCCGCATTTTCCTGTACATCCGACAGCCCGGACATGACATTTTGCTTCTTTCATGAAGTATATAACGGTCTTACCTTAAATGAAGCTAAAAAAATGGCGGATACCGCAAAATTCTCTCTGCGGTACCCGCCAATTCCACTGACCGCACTGCGGCGGCAAACAATCCGGCGCCAGCGGCACGTTATGCCAGATTCGTGTATCCCATCAGGCTTAAGTCCACTTCCCTGGCTACTTCACGGCCTTCCCGGATCGCCCATACCACCAGGGACTGGCCGCGTCGCATGTCCCCGGTCACAAAAACTCGGGGTACGCTGGTCTGGTAGCTTCCTGCCTCCGTGGACACATTCGTCCTGGCGTTCAGCTCCACACCGAAAGCGTCAGCCACGTAAGACTGACACCCGAGGAATCCGGCCGCGATCAGCACCAGATCGGCCGGCAGTTCCTTCTCGCTTCCCTCCACCGGCTGCATCACGCTGCGCCCGGTCTCCGGATCCTTCACCTGCGCAAGCTTCGTCGTGATGATCTTGCAGACCTTTCCTTCGCTGTCCTTAACAAATTCCTTCACCGTGGTCTGGTACACCCTGGGATCCTTTCCGAATACGGCAATGGATTCCTCCTGTCCGTAATCGGTCTTGCAGACCCTTGGCCACTCCGGCCAAGTATTATCGTCGGTCCGCCTGTCCGGGAGCTTCGGCATCATCTCCAGCTGGGTCACCGACGCGCATCCCTGGCGGATGGCTGTACCCACGCAGTCATTTCCGGTGTCGCCGCCGCCGATGACAACGACATGCTTATCCTTCGCGGAAATATACTTGCCGTCTTCCAGATTGGAATCCAGGAGGCTCTTTGTGGTCGCCTTTAGATAATCCACGGCGAAATAAATGCCCAGCCCGTCCCTTCCCGGCGCGTTGATATCCCGCGGATTGGACGCGCCGCAGGCAAGGATCACCCGGTCAAAGTCCCGGAGAAGCTTGTTTGCTTTATAATTTTTTCCTACGTCGACATTCATGACAAAGGCAACGCCCTCTTCCTTCATCACGGTGACCTTCCGGTCGATCACCCATTTCTCCAGCTTCATATTGGGGATTCCGTACATCAAAAGGCCGCCCGGACGGTCGTTCCGTTCAAAGACGGTGACGCTGTGTCCCCTTTTGTTCAGCTGATCTGCCGCGGCCAGGCCCGCGGGGCCGGAACCGATCACCGCGACCCTCTTTCCGGTCCGCAGCTTCGGTGGGCGCGCCGCGGCATAGCCCTCGGCATAGGCCTTCTCGATCACGGCATGCTCATTGTCTTTGACCGTCACCGGGTCGCCGTTCAGGCTGCAGGTACAGGCCGCCTCGCAGGGCGCAGGGCATACCCTGGATGTAAATTCCGGAAAGCTGTTGGTCTTTTTTAAGCGGTTGTAGGCCTGCTTCCAGTTCCCCGTATAGACCAGGTCGTTCCACTCCGGGATCAGGTTGTTCAACGGGCAGCCGGAAGTCATCCCTTTGATCATCATGCCCGACTGGCAGAAGGGAACGCCGCAGTCCATGCAGCGCCCACCCTGCTTCTTCCTCTCCTTCTCGCCGAGGGGGAAATGAAACTCGTTGTAATCTTTGATCCGTGTTTTCGGATCCGCCGCCCTGGTATCTTCTCTGTCATATTCCAAAAATCCGGTTATTTTTCCCATGTCGCATCCTCCCTCCTACTGGCTTATATTGGCATAAAATGCCTCAATCTGCGCCTGTTCGCTGCTTAAGCCCTTCTCTTCCATCTGCACGATGGTGTTCATCATCCTCCGGTAATCATGAGGCATGATCTTCTTAAATTTAGGGAGGTATTCTCCGAAGCGATCCAGGATCTCCTTGCCCTTCTTCGAATTGGTGTAGGCCACATGCTCCTGAATCATGGCTTTTAATTCCTGTACATCGTATTTATTCGTCACTTCCTCAAAGGAAACCAACGACTTGTTCAGTCGCTTGTAAAGATCGCGGTTTTCATCAAGAACATACGCGATCCCTCCGCTCATGCCTGCCGCAAAGTTCTTTCCGGTCGGGCCCAGGATCACGACCCGGCCTCCGGTCATATATTCGCAGCCATGGTCGCCCACGCCTTCGACCACCGCGGTGGCGCCGGAATTACGCACGCAGAAGCGTTCGCCGGCAATTCCGTTGATGAATGCCTTTCCGCTGGTGGCGCCGTAAAGCGCGACATTGCCGATGATGATATTCTCTTCCGCCTTAAACTGCACTCCGGTCGGCGGGTAAACGATCAGCTTTCCGCCGGAAAGCCCCTTGCCAAAATAGTCATTGGAGTCGCCCACCAGCTCAAGGGTAAGGCCCCTGGGGATGAAAGCGCCGAAACTCTGTCCTCCGGAACCGGTGCAGTTGATGATAAAGGTATCTTCAGGAAGGCCGTCCGGATAATGTCTGGTAATCTCCGCCCCGAACATGGTCCCAAGCGTCCGGTCCACGTTGGACACATCGATGGAGAGGCTCCTCTTCTGTCCGGTCGAAAGCGCGGACTTTAATTTCTTTAAGAGGATCTTCTGATCGATCGTCTCTTCCAGCTTGAAATCATAGGCCTGTTTCTCGTCGTAGCCTGCCAGCTTCTGTCCCTCATAGGGATTCCCCAGGATCTTACTCAGATCCACCTCAGCGACACGCTCATTGCTGATCTTCTCCTTTTTCTTTAGAAGATCCGTCCGGCCGACCAGCTCATCCACCGTGCGGATGCCCAGCCTTGCCATATACTCCCGCAGTTCCTGCGCAACAAACCGCATAAAGTTGATCACGTACTCCGGCTTGCCCTTAAAGCGCTTGCGAAGCTCCGGATTCTGGGTGGCGATTCCCACCGGACAGGTATCCAGATTGCAGACGCGCATCATCACGCAGCCCATGGCTACTAACGGGGCCGTGGCAAAGCCGAATTCCTCGGCGCCAAGCATACAGGCGATGGCCACGTCCAGGCCGGTCATCAGCTTTCCGTCGGTCTCCAGGATCACCTTGTCCCGCAGACCGTTCATGATCAGTGTCTGATGCACCTCCGCGATGCCAAGCTCCCACGGAAGGCCGGCGTTGTAGATGGAGTTTCTGGGCGCCGCGCCGGTCCCGCCGTCAAATGAGGAGATCAGGATGACCTGCGCCCCGGCCTTGGCCACACCGGCCGCCACCGTGCCCACACCGGCCTCGGAGACCAGCTTCACGGAGATCCTGGCGTCCGTGTTGGAATTCTTCAGATCGTAGATCAGCTGAGCCAAATCCTCGATCGAGTAGATATCATGGTGCGGCGGCGGGGAAATCAGACCGACACCGGTAGTCGAGTGACGGGTCTTGGCTACCCAGGGGTATACCTTGTTGCCCGGCAGCTGGCCGCCCTCGCCGGGCTTTGCGCCCTGGGCCATCTTGATCTGGATCTCCTTTGCGCTCACCAGATAGCGGGAGGTGACGCCGAAGCGGCCGGAAGCCACCTGTTTTATCGCGGAGCAGCGGTTCACGCCGTCTTTTCCGACCGTCAGACGCTCAAGGCTTTCGCCGCCCTCACCGGAATTGGACTTGCCGTGGATCCGGTTCATGGCGATCGCCAGCGTTTCATGGGCTTCCTGCGAGATGGAGCCGTAGCTCATCGCGCCGGTCTTAAATCGGCGCACGATGGAGTCCACGCTCTCCACCTGGTCGATGGGGATTCCGCCGTCCTCCGGAAAATTAAAATCGATCAGACTGCGCAGATTCCGGATCTGGTCCTCTCCGTAAAGTGCTTCGGAATACTCTTTAAATATCGCGTAATCACCCTTTCTGGTGGCCTCCTGAAGCAGATGGATCGTCAGCGGATTATACATATGCTTTTCCTGCCCGGCTCTCTGCTTGTGGCTTCCCACGCTCTCCAGGGTAAGGTCCACGTCCAGGCCCAGCGGATCGAAGGCCGCCGAATGAAGGGCGTCCACATCCCGTTCAATATCCTTCAGAGTGATGCCGCCTACGCGGCTGACGGTATTGGTAAAGTACCGGTCCACCACATCCCGGGAAATCCCGATCGCTTCAAAGATCTGCGCCCCCTGGTAAGACTGGATGGTGGAAATCCCCATCTTGGAGGCGATCTTTACGATGCCGTGAAGAACCGCGGAATTATAATCATCCACCGCCGCGTAGTAATCCTTATCCAGCATATGCGTCTCGATCAGGTAGCGGATGGACTCATGGGCCAGGTACGGACAGATAGCACTGGCTCCATAGCCCAGCAGGGCGGCGAAGTGATGCACCTCTCTGGGCTCGCCGCTCTCCAGAATCAGCGCCAGGCTGGTCCTCTTCTTGGTCCGCACCAGATACTGATGCACCGCGGAAACCGCAAGCAGCGACGGGATCGGAACACGGTTCTCATCGATATCGCGGTCCGTCAGGACCAGGATCTTCGCTCCGTCCTTATGCGCCCGGTCCACTTCCAGGTAAAGCCGGTCAATGGCTTTCTCCAGCGAAGTATTTTTATAGTAGGTGATGGAGATCGTTTCCACCTGGAAGCCCGGCTTCTTCATGTTCTTGATCTTCAGCATGTCCGTGTTGGTCAGGATCGGATTATTTACGCTTAAAATATGGCAGTTTTCCGGGAGATCCCTAAGCAGGTTCCCCTCGCGGCCGATGTACACGGTCGTGGAGGTCACGATCTCTTCGCGGATCGCATCGATCGGCGGGTTCGTCACCTGCGCGAACAGCTGCTTAAAGTAATTAAACAACGGCTGGTGCATCTTGGAAAGGACAGCTAACGGGCTGTCCGCGCCCATCGCCGATACCGCCTCCGCGCCGTTTAGTGCCATCGGAAGGATCATGGTCTTATACTGCTCGTAAGTATAACCGTATGTTTTCTGCAGGCGAAGCCTCTGGTCATGCTCCAACTCCGGCACGCCCTTATTGGGGATCGGCAGATCCTTAAGCCGCACGATCTGGGAATCCAGCCACTCGCCATACGGCTGGCTGGAGGCATATTTTTTCTTCAGGTCTTCATCGTTAACCAGCTCGCCCTTCACGGTATCTACTAAGAGCATCCTGCCCGGCCTCAGCCTGTCCTTGCGCACCACATGGGCGGGATCGATATCGATAGCGCCCACCTCAGACGCCAGAATCATGTAATCGTCATCGGTGATGTAGTAGCGGGACGGACGCAGGCCGTTCCGGTCCAGCACAGCCCCCACCACTTCGCCGTCCGTAAAAAGGATGGATGCCGGGCCGTCCCACGGCTCCATCATGGTCGCGTAGTAACGGTAAAAGTCCCGCACTTCCTGGGATATGGACTGATCGTGCTGCCATGGCGCGGGGATGGTGATCATCACCGCCTTGGGAAGCTCCATGCCGCTCATGACCATGAATTCCAGCGCGTTGTCCAGCATGGCCGAATCCGAGCCCTCCTGATTGATGATAGGCAGGACCTTGTACATGTCGTTTTTAAAGAACTCGGTCTCCATGGTCTCTTCCCTGGCCTTCATCCGGTCCACATTTCCGCGGATGGTGTTGATCTCGCCATTGTGCACGATGAAGCGGTAGGGATGGGCGCGCATCCAGCTGGGATTCGTGTTCGTCGAGAAACGGGAATGGACCAGAGCAATCGCCGTCTCGTAATCCGGATCCTGCAGATCCTCAAAGAACCGGCGCAGCTCGCCGACCAGGAACATCCCCTTATAGACGATGGTCCGGCTGCTTAAGGAAACCACATAGCTGTCCTCATTGCTCTGCTCAAACACCCGCCGCGCCACATAAAGCTTGCGGTCAAAATCCAGCCCCGCCCTGATCTCCGTCGGCTTTGCCACAAAGCCCTGCGCGATATACGGCATCACATCGACAGCCCGCTTGCCCAGGATCTCGGGATGATTGGGAACCTCACGCCAGCCAAGGAAGGTCAGTCCCTCTTTCTTGACAATGATCTCGAACATCTTTTTCGCCTGATTGCGGGCCAGTTCATCCTGGGGAAAGAAAAACATACCCACACCGTACTCGCCCGCGGCGCCTAACTGAATACCAAGGGGACGGACAGCTTTCTGAAAAAATTTATGGGAAACCTGAAGCATGATACCCACACCGTCACCGGTCTTTCCCTCCGCGTCCTTGCCGGCGCGGTGCTCCAGGTTCTCCACGATGTGAAGGGCCTGATCCACTGTCCTGTGCGAACGGATTCCCTTGATGTTTGCTACCGCACCGATACCGCAGTTGTCATGCTCAAATCGCGGATCGTAAAGTCCGGGAACGGACGGATTCTGTTTTGCTTCCATAAACACTCTTCCTTTCTCTCTCAGCCGGCGCTTTCCGGCCGGGGTGCCTTACGCGGGATGGCTGATTATTATATTGAACGATAATACTATATGATTCTCATTTTGTAAATCCCCTTTTTCTCTATAATTGTCTGATTATTTGTTAATTCGGGAATTACTTCACTGGTTGTCTGACCATTTATGCAAGGCGACCTGTTTTATCCAGCAAAAGAAAACAATTCCTTCTCTCCTCCCGCACGGCGAAAAAGCAGCGCAGACCGAAAGACTGCAGTTGGCCGCAAAAAAAGAAGCCGTCCGCACACTTTCCCGTACAGAACGGCTTCCTCGCCCTATCTGATAAGTCAACTGCAAGATTACTTCTCGCCAAGTCCGCTCTCGATCGCCTTCGTGATGTCCGCAAGAGCCTCGTTTTCATCCTCTCCGTCACAGATCAGCGTGATCTCTGTCCCGCACTTGATGCCGGCCGCCATCACATTCAGCACACTCTTAGCAACGATCCTCTTCTCACCGCATTCGATGATCACATCACACTTATATTTCATCGCAGCCTGAGACAGAACTCCCGCCGGTCTTAAATGCAATCCTGACGGATTAACAACGGTCAACGTTTTGCTTACCATCTTGTTTCTCTCCTTATCTTATCATTACTTAGGCGATTGTTAAATCGCCAAACCCATTGATTTTACTGGGTTTTCTTACTT
>CAYRMW010000024.1:0-33113 GCA_964425595.1 uncultured Lachnospiraceae bacterium | reverse complement strand
AACGGCGCGCCTCCCTGGGGACGGGCTGTTCCCCGCAGTCTGGCGCGTGACGCCCTTTTTCGTATCCTGCCTCCGTCACCTGGCGGTAAACACATCCGAATGAAAGACCAGACGGCAAAGCCGCACATATTCCTCGTACTCCGGGCAGTGTGCCAGCTCCCTGATCCCTTCCGCTACGCCCTCATAGTACCACGCATGGAGTTCTTTCCTTTTTTCGTTAAAGCGGTTCCAGATCTGATCGCCAAGCAGAAAGTAATCCCGCGCCGTGCAGCGCAGATTGCTCAGCTTATCGGCCAATACGATGATCTTGATCTCCCGCGGCGCAGTCTTCAGATGCTCCAGCGTCGCCGCCTTCCGCTCGGCCCAGGATTTCGTCTTATCCTCTGACTCCGCCTTCACCAGGCCGGCTACCCGGCTGCCAAACTGACGCTCCAGTTCCTCTTTGGTTACCCTCGTGTCTTCGAGCACGTCATGAAGCACGGCCGCCGCGATCACTTCCGGATCGTCCGTAATCGATGCCGCGATCACCGCCGCGTCCAGCGGGTGCGTGATATACGGGATACAACTCCCCTTTCGAACTGCTCCCCGATGCGCCCGTTCCGCAAATTCCACCGCTTCCTGAATCATCATATTCTTTCCTCCATGCAGACGCCCGGCTCTCCTGCGGCGTCCGCCCGACAACCACCTGGTCTCACGCCTATCATAACACAGCCGTCGCCGATTTAGAAGATTATCTTGTAAGATTCCCGGTTTTCTGCTATTCTGGAATTGCTGCTCTGGCACTGACTGCGTCATCCGAACCGTCAGGACAGCATCTCCGGCATTGCGGCCGGAAACACCGCAGCTTAAGGAGGTTATTATGGACAACTCTATCCATTCCCGCTCCCGCGCCGCCCACAAACGATCGAAAACGCCGAAGCAGCGGCCCGAGTGGGTAACGGTCCTGTGCTTTTATGTCCTTCCCTTTATTCTCGTAAACGGGATCTTATTCATGCTTGTCGCCGTCCGGCCGCATATCACGATCTATGCCGGCGGAACATCCGATTATAAAACGACCACCGTATCCGTGGAGATCGATTCCCTTCTTCCCATCACGGAATTCACCTCCACCCTGGAAAGCGTCGACCTGGAACTGACCCAGACCGGACGCGGCCGGTATGAAGCGGAGATCACGCAAAACGGCGTCATTGAAATCTATGTCAAAAGCATGAACGGCATGACAGCCCGACAGTACGAGCACATCAGTATCCTGGATGATACCGCTCCGCAGGTCGGCGATACCTATTCCATCGAAGACGACATCCTGACCTTCACCCTGGAGGACAGCCAGTCCGGGCTGGACTACTCTTCTGTCTATGCGACCGACGACGAGGAGAACGTCATCGAGCCGTCTTCCGTGGATGATGAGACGGGTACTTTCACCTTTATCATGACCGCGCAAACCCTGTACATCCATGCATCCGATCTGGCCGGGAACGCCATGCAGGCCACCTTCAGTACCCATACCGAGATCCTGGATGAAAATGGCGAACCCGCTGCGGATACAGAGACCGGCAGCGAAGATGTAGAAAACGGGGAAGACCAGGATACCGAAGCGTCAGAAGGCGACGGCACAGAAGACACCGCCGATGCAAAAGACACCGATACGGAGGGCACCGCCGCCGAAAGCGAAGAGAGCCGTCCGGAAACAACCGGAGAAGAGGATGAGGTCAGCATCTACATCACGACGTAACGCGCTCCGGCTTTGCTCCTGCTCTTCCATATAACTCCGCCATCTTGCGGGCTCTCCGGATCACCGATTCCGTGAGAGCCCCTTTTTTCATCCTCCACTTCCAGTTTTCCCCCAGCGTCGATGGGACGTTGATGCGCGCCTCTGTGCCAAGCCCCAGATAATCCTGAACGGGGATCACCGCGAGATTCGCGACACTCGAGAGCGCCAGTCGGATCACATCCCAGTGCACCTCGTCCACCTGCGACGCGGCGCGGTTTTTCGGGCCGTACATATAATCCATCGCCATTTCCCGGTCCGCCGGCGAAAGGGCCGCGAACCAGCCGCAGATGGTATCATTATCATGCGTTCCGGTGTATACCACGCTGTTCCTGGTATAATGATGGGGCAGATACCCGCTGTCCTGTCCGGCCTCAAAGGCGAATTCCAGCACCTTCATCCCCGGAAAGCCCGTATCGGCCACCAGCTTTAACACGCTTGGCGTAAGAAAGCCAAGATCCTCCGCAATGATGGGCAGTTCCTCCGTCCCGAAGTGCTTCTTCATCTGCTGAAAAACCGCAATCCCCGGCCCCTTCTCCCAGGTCCCTTCCTCGGCGGTTTTCTTTCCGTAAGGGATCGAATAATATTCGTCAAAGCCGCGGAAATGGTCTACCCGCACGACATCATAAAGCTGCAGGCTGTACTCCATCCGCTTCATCCACCAGGCAAATCCCGTCTTTTTGTGATAATCCCAGCGATAAAGAGGATTCCCCCACAGCTGGCCGGTCACCGCGAACTCATCCGGAGGACACCCCGCCACCGCAAGGGGGAGATTCTCCTCGTCAAACTGGAAAAGCTCCGGGTGCGTCCAGGCATCCGCGCTGTCAAAGGCAACATAGATCGGAATATCCCCGATGATCTGTACTCCCCGCGCGTTCGCATAATCCTTGAGCCCTTTCCACTGTTTCCGGAACTGGTCCTGCAGGAACTGATAAAATCCAATCTCCTCCGCCAGAAGTTTCCGGTAATGCTCCACCGCCTCCGGGCGGCGCAGGCGGATATCCTCATCCCACTGATTCCAGGCCTTTCCCCTAAAGTACGTTTTCACCGCCATATAAAAGCAGTACTCCCCGGTCTCGGGAGAGAGGCTTTTTCCCAGGTCTGTCCCCTTCCCGCGGCCGCTCTTCCAGCGCAGAAACGCTTTACGCAGGAGCGGGAAGCGGCTTTCATACAGCTTGTCGTACGCAATGCGCTCCTCATCGTCCCCAAAGTCCGCCGCATCACACTCCGCCCGCGTCAGCAGGCCTTCCCGGATCAGCGTTTCCAGGTCAATAAAATACGGATTCCCGGCAAAAGCGGAAAAGGACTGGTAAGGAGAATCCCCGTAACTGGTAGGACCTAAAGGAAGGATCTGCCAGTACCTCTGACCGGCCCGGACCAAATCATCCACAAAATCATACGCTTCCTTTGAAAACGCGCCGATACCGTATGGCGACGGCAGAC
Source organism: uncultured Lachnospiraceae bacterium (assembly GCA_964425595.1). GTDB lineage: Bacteria > Bacillota > Clostridia > Lachnospirales > Lachnospiraceae > Caccovicinus. Next base: position 29,902 of record CAYRMW010000024.1, on the reverse strand, counting down.
TGGCCACCGGCAGCAACATTCCGCAGCTTCTCATGCTAGCATCCTCCTGTATGATCTATTTTCTGCAGGCAGCCGGGAATGTGCGAAAGCCAGCCCGGCGCCGCGGGGGAGATCTCCCCCATCCGATCTTTGTGTATTATATCATTCTTCCTTCCGGCCCGCAAGAAACCCGCCTTCTTCTTTCCGATACGCCGAAGGAGTCATCCCGTATTTGCGCCGGAACAGACGGTTAAAATAGGAAGGCTGGTCAAATCCGCAAAGACGGGCGATCGCCGTCACGGTCTCCTCGGTGGAAACCAGCATCCGGGCCGCCATCTGAAGACGGTAATCATTAAGATACTCCACAAAGGACATTCCCATCTGCTGTCGAAAAAATTTCATAAAATGCGAGGCGCTGTATCCGCACAGCTGTGCCGCCTCCTTAACCGGCAGCGGCTGTGCGTATCGGGTCTCCACTTCCTTCAGCACCCGTTTGATCTTGTCCTGAAAACGGCTGCCGGCCGCATCATCCGCCCTGCCTTGCCGTTCATGGAGGATCAGAAACAGCAATTCAAAAAAGATTCCTTTTACCGCAAGCTCATATCCCGCCGGGCGGCTGTCCGATATGGCATCCAGACGGGCAATCTGCTCCTGCACCGCCGAAAATTCCGGGCATCCCCTGGTGCAGACGTAGGAAGCGGGGCCCTGACCGGCCGTAAGCGGCACCAGGTATTCCGCGCTGCACCGGTCGGGAAGTGCCGGAATCAGCATATCCAGCCGAAAAATGATATTTTCATACTCCATGGCGCAGCCCGCCTTCTGGCGGATGCCGTGAAGCTTGCCCGGAAAAACCACCGCCAGATCCCCCGCCGCAACCGAAAACGGCGTCAGATCCAGGATAACCTGCCCGGCCCCTTTCTTGATGGAGATCAGTTCCATCTCTTCATGCCAGTGGACCGGCACAACCCGAAAGTCACGGGGGATCGAGCAGAGATAAATATTATAGGGGAAACGGCTGTCGGCATGGCGCTTTTCCTCTTTGCGCTTTTCATACTGGCTTTCGTCGTGCAGGATATCCATATTTTCCCTCTTTTCACCGTTTTTTCACAATTTATGATCGTATTGTACTATGAATGCGCATGATTATGCAAGCTTTCGGCAGGTCCGGCTTTTATAATGCAGGTAATGTATCCGCTGGCTGCCCGCGTCCGAGACCGGGCACACGTCCTTTATTGAGAGGAGATCATGCATATGAATCAGAACATAAAAGAAACCCTTGTTCAGATCTGCGGAAAGGAGCTGAGCCTGTGCACCGACGAAGAGCTGTACTCCGGCCTTCTCTGCCTCACCCAGTCTATGGCGGCAGGCCGGGAATCCGCAGAAGGAAAAAAGAAGCTGTACTATATTTCCGCGGAATTTCTCATCGGAAAGCTTCTGTCCAATAACCTGATCAATCTGGGGATCTATGATGAAGTGAAAGAAATCCTGGCCGGCTGCCAAAAATCCCTGAGCAAGATCGAAGAAATCGAGCCGGAGCCTTCGCTTGGCAACGGCGGCCTCGGCCGTCTGGCCGCCTGTTTCCTGGACTCCATCGCCACCCTCGGTTTAAACGGAGACGGGATCGGCCTGAACTATCATTTCGGCCTTTTCAAGCAGAAATTCCAGGACCATCTGCAGCAGGAAACGCCGAATCCCTGGATTGAAAAACCCTCATGGCTGCAGAAGACGGACGTTTCCTATCCTGTTTCCTTTAACGGCTTTACCCTGACCTCCCGTCTTTATGACATCCAGATTACCGGCTATCACAACCGCACCAACAAGCTGCATCTTTTTGATGTGGAAAGCGTGGATGAAGCGATCGTCGGCGAGAATTCCATCGACTTTGACAAGCAGGATATCCCGGCGAATCTGACGCTGTTTCTCTATCCCGATGACAGCGATGAGGCGGGACGCCAGCTGCGTATCTATCAGCAGTATTTCATGGTCAGCAACGCGGCCCGGCTGATCCTGGATGAGTGTACCGCCAGAGGCTGTACGCTGTCCGATCTGCCGGATTATGCGGTCATTCAGATCAATGACACGCATCCTACCATGATCATTCCGGAATTGATCCGTCTGTTAACCGAACGGGGGATGGATATGGACGAGGCCATCGACGTGGTATCCAGGACCTGCGCCTATACCAACCACACCATCCTGGCGGAGGCGCTGGAAAAATGGCCTGTTTCCTACTTAAAGAAATGCGTACCTCAGCTGGTCCCCATCATCGAAGTGCTGGATGATAAGGTGCGCCGCCGCTTTGCCGACGAATCGGTCGCCATCATCGACCGAAACGACACCGTTCACATGGCCCACCTGGATATCCATTATGGATTCGCGGTAAACGGCGTGGCCGCGCTTCATACCGAAATCCTGGAGAAAAACGAACTCCATCACTTCTACCGGCTGTATCCGGAGAAATTCTCCAATAAGACTAACGGCATCACCTTCCGCCGCTGGCTGCTCCACTGCAATCCCCGTCTGACGCAGCTGATCTCCTCGCTGATCGGCGACGGCTTCAAACAGGATGCCTCCTGCCTCAAAAAGCTCGGGGATTTTGCCGGGGATGAGACGGTGCTTGAGCAGCTGCTGCAGATCAAGGCGGAGAATAAGCAGATGGCCGCCGCCTATCTCAAAGATACACAGGGCCTGATCATCGACCCGTCCTCCATCTTTGATATCCAGATCAAACGGCTCCATGAGTACAAGAGACAGCAGCTGAACGCCCTGTATCTGATCCGCCAGTATCTGAACATCAAAAGGGGCATCCTGCCGCCGGCACCGGTCACCGCCATCTTTGGCGCGAAAGCTGCCCCGGCTTACGTGATCGCCAAAGATATCATCCACCTGCTCCTCTGCCTGCAGGAGCTGACCGCTGCCGATCCTGAGGTAAGGCCGTGGCTGCGGGTGGTGATGGCCGAGAATTACAACGTGACCCTTGCCGAAAAACTGATCCCTGCCTGCGATATTTCCGAGCAGATCTCCCTGGCCTCCAAGGAAGCCAGCGGGACCGGGAACATGAAGTTTATGTTGAATGGCGCCGTCACCCTGGGCACGGAAGACGGCGCCAATGTGGAGATCCATCAGCTGACGGGCGATGAGAATATCTATATTTTCGGCGAATCCAGCGACACCGTGATCCGGCGCTATGCCGACGGCTCCTACCGGGCAAGGGATTACTATGCGGCTGATCCTGAACTTAAAGAAGCCGTGGATTTCATCACCGGCAAGGAGATGATGAAGATCGGCTCCAAAGAACATCTGGAGCGGCTTTCCACCGAGCTGCTGAATAAAGACTGGTTCATGACCTTCCCGGATTTTCAGGATTACGTAAGGGTAAAGAACCAGGCCATCACCGACTGGCTCGACCGGAAGGCCTGGGCAAAGAAAATGCTGATAAACATCAGCCAGGCCGGCTTTTTCTCCTCTGACCGGACGATCATGGAGTACAACCGGGATATCTGGAAGCTCAATTAAGCGGCCTCATCTTCCGACCCCGGTTTCCCTTTCGCCCACCCGGATATTCACCCGCTGGTAAGGGATCTCGATCCCTTCCCGGTCAAACGTCAGCTTGACCTGCTCCGTGATCTCACATTTAGCCGTCCAGTAATCGTCCCTCTTTGTCCACAGGCGGCCGCCCAGGATCACGGAATTGGTCCCCAGTTCCGACACAAACACCTGCGGCATGCGTTCTTCTTCATGCAGGCCCAGGGGGTGGGTATCCAGAATCTGCAAAAGCAATTCCTTCGCCCTGCGAAGATCCGATTCATAACTGATCCCCACAAGGAGCTCGATCCGGCGCCTGTCCTCCGCCGTCACATTGGTGATGGAGGAATTGGCGAGACCGCCGTTTGGGACCACGACCATCCGGTTATCTGCCGTAAGAAGGCTGGTATAGATCAGCCCGATGACCTTGACGGTGCCTTCAATGCCTATCGTGGTTGTCACGATGTAATCCCCCACCCGAAACGGCTTCATGACCATGATAATGATCCCGCCGGCAAAATTCGAGAGGCTTTCCTGCAGCGACAAGGCTACGGCCACGCCGGCGGAGCCCACGATCGCGATCAGCGATGCGGGGCTGATGCCCAGCTGATCGGCTGCGATCAGGATGAGCAGCAGGTACATGGCCGCAGAAAGGACCGACAGCAAAAATTTCCGCAGGGTAATCTCCAGATCCATCCGCGCAAAGCTTTGAGAGATCATCTTCCGGGCGATGCCGATCACCCGCATACCGACCGCCACGATCAACGCGGTCACAACCAGGCGGTATCCCAGGCTCATGATCCCCGGAAGCAGGGACCGGAGCGTTTCCAGTACGGTATTCAGGCTCAGGCTCTCTGTCATCTGCAGCACGACCGGCAGGATCCCCGCCGCGCTTTCCGCAGTCTCAGACGATGTCCCTGTCTGGCTTAATATCACTTGACTTAATGGCATAAATCTCCTCCCGGCTGCCCCGTGACCCGGCCTGACAGCCCGTAAAAAACTGCTGCGAAAGCAGGCCTTCCCTCTTTCGCAGCAGCAGGTTGATTTGTCAGCTCTCTGCTTTCTTCGTGCGCTTCTTCGCGCCGGTTCCTCTGGCGGCGCCCTTTTGCGCGGTCTTGGTCTTCTTCGGCTTCTCTTCCTCCTGCGGCGTACAGGTAAAGATCATCGTGCTCATCGCCGGAATATTGATCTCGATCGAATAATCCCTGCCGTCCCACTCGATAGCCTTTGCCGTCTTGACCCTCGGATTGGCGATGCCCTCTCCGCCGTATTTCTTATCTTCGCTGCCCAGCACTTCCTTGTATTTTCCGTAGAACGGAACCCCGACGCGAAAGCCCGCGTGATCCATATTGTCGAAGTTGCTGACAAAAAGCAGCGTTTCCTCCGGCTTCTTCGTCTGCCGGACAAACAGGACAAGGCTTTCCTCATGATAAGTGCAGTTGATCCACTGGAAGCCTTCCGGATAATAATCCTCCTGGTACATCGCCGGATGGCTGAGATAGAAGGCGTTCAGGGCCTTCACATACTCCTGCATCTGGTAATGGACCGGGAACTGGAGGATGTCCCAGTCCAGATCATCGTTCTCGTTCCATTCACGGACCTGTCCGAATTCCTGTCCCATAAACAGCAGCTTCTTGCCCGGATGGCCCATGTAAAAGCCGTACGCCGTCCGAAGATTTCCGGCCTTCACCTCCAGCGATCCGCCCGGCATCTTGCCCAGCATGGAACCCTTTCCATGCACGACCTCATCATGTGAAAACACCAGGATAAAATCCTCGCTGTACGCATACAGCATACTGAAGGTCAGCGCACCGTAATTGTTCTTCCGAAAATAGGGGTCGCACTTCATGTAATTCAGGAAATCGTTCATCCAGCCCATGTTCCATTTGTAATCAAAACCGAGCCCGCCATCCTTCACATCGCCGGTGATCTGCGGCCATGCGGTAGACTCCTCCGCGATCAGGACCGCCCCGTCCTTTCTTCCCTTGAAGACGGTGTTCAGATGCTTTAAAAACTCCACCGCGTCCAGATTTTCATTTCCGCCGTACATGTTCGCTACCCACTCGCCGTCATTCTTGCCGTAATCCAGGTACAGCATGGAGGCCACCGCGTCCATGCGGATGCCGTCCGCGTGGAACTTCTCTGCCCAGAAGAGGGCATTGGCGATCAGGAAGTTGCTGACCTGGGGACGTCCGTAATTATAGATCAGCGTCCCCCAGTGCGGATGGGAGCCCTGACGCGGGTCGGCATGTTCGTAAACGCAGGAGCCGTCAAAACAGGCCAGCCCGTGCGCGTCCCGCGGGAAATGCGCCGGAACCCAGTCCAGGATCACGCCGATCCCCTGCCCATGCATATAATCCACAAAATACATAAAATCATCCGGCGTTCCGTAGCGGCTGGTGGGCGCGTAATATCCGGTCACCTGATAACCCCAGGAGGCGTCCAGCGGATGCTCCATCACCGGCAAAAGCTCCACATGCGTGTACCCCATCTGCCTGACGTATTCCGCCAGCTTCACGGCAATCTCCCGATAGTTATAGAACTCGGAGCCCAGCACATCACTCCCGTCTTCATTCACCGCGACCGGCTTGCGGATCCAGGAGCCCAGATGCACCTCATAGACATTGACCGGCTTATCCTTCGTATCCTGCGCGGCCCGCTTATCCATCCAATCCCGGTCATTCCACGCGAACTGGTTCAGGTCCCAGACGATGGAAGCGTTATGCGGGCGCAGCTCACAGTAATTCCCGTAGGGATCCGCCTTCAGCATCGGCTCCCCCTTCTGCGTCTTGATCTCGTACTTGTAGATCTCGCCCTCCTTAAGCCCCGGCACAAACAGTTCAAAAATACCGGAATCACCCAGCCGCCGCATCTGGTGGCGCCGTCCATCCCAGAGGTTAAAATCGCCCACGACGCTGACACGCATCGCGCACGGCGCCCAAACCGCAAAGTAGACACCGTCCGTATTACGGATCCTGGTCAGATGCGCGCCCAGCTTCTCGTAAATGCTGTAATGGATGCCGGCCCCGAACTTCTTTAAGTCATTCTCGGTAAACAGCGGCTCAAACACATACGGATCCTGCAATTCCTCTGTGGTGCCGTTGTCATAGACCACCTCATACGTATACTCCGGAACCGTCTTTCTGGGAATCAACGCCGCGAAAACACCTTGATACATGCCGCCCGGATCCACGTCTTCCATCGCATAGCGTTTTCCGTTCGCCAAGCGGATCGTCACCGATCTGGCGGAAGGCATGATCGCCTGAACAAAGATCCCGGCCTCCGTTACATGCGGTCCCAGCAGCCGGTGGGGGTCCGATGATTCGGAATATACCAGCTCTTCAATTCCCGCCCAATCCAACATGTCATACAATGTTTTTTCCATTTGCATGCCCCCTTGTTCCTTTTTCGATGTCGTGCAGCCGTTCTTCTCTCCTGGCGCGTCATCAGACAAAAAAATCAGCTGCGAATTATCTTCATTTTACCATTTCAATATCTGAATAGCAATCATTTTTCTGTTCGGCAGCAAGGTCGCTGCGGTAATGGCGCAGGAGCAGATTGACCATCCGGCCGTAACTTTATACTCCCTCCGTCTGCCTGCCGGCCTCACGAGTTTAGCGCTTCTGTCATAAATCGTTTAAAAATTTCCTTTACTTGACAGCGCCTGACCCCGCTGGTAAAATGAGCCTGTTCACGGAAATATTTTTGCCGTTTACCCGCAGACACTACAACGAACGCTATGATAACCAACACACCTTTGATCAAAAACGGGAGGACAACCATGGGAAAATATTTTGGCACTGACGGATTCCGCGGCGAAGCAAATGTCGACCTGACGGTGGAACACGCCTATCAGGTAGGACGTTTTCTGGGCTGGTACTACGGCCAGAAAAACGCGGATACCCGCTGCCGGGTCGTGATCGGAAAAGACACCCGCCGCAGCAGCTATATGTTTGAATATTCACTGGTTGCCGGGCTGACTGCGTCCGGCGCCGACGTATTCCTTCTTCACGTCACCACCACCCCCAGCGTATCCTACGTGGTCCGCACCGAGGGCTTCGACTGCGGCATCATGATCTCCGCCAGCCACAATCCGTTTTATGACAACGGCATCAAAGTCATCAACGGAAACGGCGAGAAGCTGGAAGAAAGCGTCATCACGGAAATCGAGAAATATCTGGACGGCGAGATCGGCCCCTTCCCGCTGGCTACCCGGGAAAAGATCGGCCGGACCACAGACTTTGCTGCCGGCCGCAACCGCTACATCGGCTATCTGATCTCCATTGCCACCCGTTCCTTTAAAAATATGAAGGTGGCGCTGGACTGCGCCAACGGAAGCGCATCCGCCATCGCCAAAAATGTCTTTGATGCCCTGGGCGCGGAGACCCACGTGATCAACCAGGAGCCCAATGGCCTGAATATCAATGCCAACTGCGGCTCCACCCACATCGAAAATCTGCAGAAATTCGTCCTGGAGACCGGCTGCGACGTGGGCTTTGCCTATGACGGCGACGCTGACCGCTGTCTTGCCGTAGACGCCGGCGGAAATCTGGTAGACGGCGATGTGATCATGTACATCTGCGGAAAATACATGAAAGAGCAGGGTATGCTCCCGCACAACACCGTAGTCACCACCATCATGTCCAATTTCGGTCTGTACAAAGCCTTTGACCGGGATGGCATCCGTTATGAGAAAACCGCCGTCGGCGATAAGTATGTTTACGAAAATATGTCAGCCAACGGCCATGGCCTGGGCGGAGAGCAGTCCGGCCACATCATCTTCAGCAAACATGCCACCACCGGCGACGGCATCCTGACTTCGCTAAAGGTAATGGAAGTGATCCTGGAAAAGAAACAGACCCTGGAGAAGCTGGCGTCCGAGGTGGAGATCTATCCTCAGGTGTTGAAGAATGTACGGGTAAAAGATAAACAGGCAGCCCAAAATGACGACGCTGTCCAGGCAGAAGTAAAAAAATGCGCCGGCCGCCTGGGCGCGGACGGCCGCGTCCTGCTGCGCCCGTCCGGCACAGAACCCGTAGTCCGGGTCATGGCGGAAGCGCCCACCGCGGAACTCTGCGAATCCTGCGTCGATGCGATCATCGCCGTGATGGCCGCGCAGGGACATGTGATCGGGTAGGGCGTGTCCGGAGTATCCGGTTCTTTGAACTGTATAAGGGAAAACCGGCCTCCAGGATTCAACCTGAAGGCCGGTCTGTTTTTGGTACGAAGACACACCTTTTGTTGATTGCCTAAATCGGGAACAGCGTCATGGCAATCAGCGTCCCGACAACCCCTCGTACGATGCCGGGAATAATTCCCGCCTTCAGAACGGTTTTTGCACTGTATCCACCGGTCTCCATCGCCATGGGCACGACTGCTGTTGCCATCGGAGAGATCAGCGAAGACATGGAAGCCAGTGCACAGAGGATCACGGGGCCTCTCGGATCGCAGCCGATGGAACCGCAGGTAATCACCACCACAGGAATCAGCACTGTGGTTACCGCCCGGTTATAGAGGAGCGAAGTCATGATATAGCCTACCAGATAGAAGGCGCCGCCAATGATATATCCATTCGTGACGCCGCTGAGCAGCGAAGCGATTCCGTTTCCCAGGAAGTCCGCAGCTCCGGTCTGGCTCAGCGCTTCGCCAACCGCGGATACGCCCACATAAAGAAGAACGGTGGACATATTCAGATTCTCGATCGCTTCCCGTTCCGTCAGCACGCCTGTTGCAACCACAAGGACAGCTCCGATCAGCGTGATCTGCCAGGAGCTGATTCCTGCCATAAGCCCGATAACCACGCCAACAAAAATGCCATACCCCAGAAATTCCCTTATCGGATCCAGAGGTTCTTTACTGACTACCTTTCTTTCAGCCATGGATTTTACCGCAAATTCCGGCTCGTCAGGAAGAAAGCGGGGCACCACAAAGATCGCCAGCAGCAGCGTCACGATTCCAACCGGAAGGAGTACCAGAGTTTCGCTCCACATATTCAGCTGCGTGGCGGTCCAGCCATAGGATTCCATATATCCGTTCTGGGTTACGTACCATGCGGCATATGGTCCAATCGGCTCAATGATGAATGTCGTGGACACGGATGCGATTGCCACCGGGAAAATCATCTTGGAGGGGCTGATCTTCATCCGCTCGCACATATTATGCACGAGCGGGCATACCAGAGCAAACAACGCCACTATGCTGGGTACAAACTGGCCAAGAATACAGGTAATGATTACATACGAAGCCAGTATCTTGGTATAGGAGCCATCCGTCACCTTATAAAGCAGGCCGGATATGCGATTGATCATCTGGGTACGCCCCAGGCCTGCCGCCACGACAAACATAGCCGCCATGGTGATCACCGTTGAACTTCCAAAGGTAGCCAGCGCAGTTGACGAATCCACACAGCCAGTGAGCACCAGAAGGATCATTGCCCCCAACGCAGTAAACGACATCGGTATCTTGTTCAGGAAGAACAAAACAATCATAGCTGCAAAAATAATCAGGCATATGGTTACGCTGCTCATTATTACTCCTCCTATCTTAATTTCTGCCTCTCATCTCTAAAGATACGGTTTCACTTCCTTTGGAATCGGCGACACAAACGTTTTTCCTTCTGTTCTGTCCATAAATTCCTGCTTTGCCCTGGAAAGCAGTTCCGGATCGATCAGCAGGTCGATAGCCGAACCTGCCATTACCTTCCCCGCGTATATCATGCCTTTCTTAGCGAAGCTGCTTTTCCCTACGGCTACCATCTGCCAGCTGTGCATGGCGCATCTGGCCGGAAGGGTGCATCCATTAATCTGCCCGGTAGGGCACACCGAACTTACATCCCCAACATCTGAGGAAGCAAAGCCCTGTCTCTCCTTCGGCAGTGGAAATACGATATTATGCAACGGCGCTTCCGCATTGCTGAGCAGACGCTCCCGCTCCGCTGTATCCTCCACATCATGAAGGAGCTGATCGAAGTAAGAAGGATTTTCCTTACAGGTATCCCGGATCGCCGATGCATAAGCCAGTTCTCCCTCATCATACTGAGGAAGCGGAGTCTCCTCCAGATTCTTCTGCATCACCCTAAGAAGCTCCATATTGATGATGGTATCTGATGTTGCCTTGATAAATTCAATCTCCACAGCCGTTTCGGTCATCAGCGCCGCTCCCTGCGCAATTTTATCTACCCGTTCCCGGAGGGATGCTACCGCTTCCGCTTTCGGCGCACGCATCAGATAAAGCACCTCTGCATAGGACTGAACGATTCCGGGGCTCCCACCGCCTGCATTGGTAATGGCATAATGAACCCGATTGTCTGACGGAATATGCTCCCGCAGATACTGAACGCCGGTATTCATCAGTTCTACCGCATCTAAAGCACTTCTTCCCAGCTCGGGGGACATGCCTGCATGGGAGGAGACCCCCCTGAATTTGTACAGGATCTGGCAGTTAGCCATGGTTCTTTCTGTGGCTGCGCTGTTTACTTCTCCCGGATGCCAGCAAAATGCCGCGTCCAGATCATCAAACACACCGTCTCTGGCCATAAAGCCCTTTCCGGCCCCTCCTTCTTCTGCCGGGCAGCCCAAAAGCTTTATCGTCCCCGGCTTTCCTGTTTCCTGTAAATATTTCTTTACCGCCAGCGCGGCCGCCAGCGCTCCCGTCCCCAGAAGATTATGGCCACATCCATGTCCCGGCGCCCCCTCCCTTTCAGGCATTTTCTGCGTCACGCCAGCCTGCTGGCTCATCCCGGGCAGCGCGTCGTACTCGGCGAGTATGCCGATGATCGGACTTCCCTTGCCAAAGCTTCCGGAAAACGCGGTTGGGATATCCGCCAGATTCCTCTCCACCAAAAAGCCCTCTCGCTCAAGGATACGGCAGAACTCGTCTGCGGCAAAAAACTCGTTGTATTTCACTTCCGGATTCTCCCACAGACGGTCACTGAATGTAAACAACATCTCCTTCTTCTCATCAATGACACCCAAGGCATTTTCTTTGTCCTGCATCCTGTCCTCCTTCCTGTCATCTTTGGTGCTCATCCCTACATCGCCCGGATCGGACGTTTAACCCTTTGCCCCCTCAAACTTCACATTCGGGAACTTAAGATGGATATAATGCTTGATCATCTCGATGCAGTTATCCTGCCCGACCTTTTCACTGTTTAACGTCAGGTCGTAATTCACCGGATTCGTCCAGTAGTTTCCTCCGGTGTAATGCTGATAGTATTCCGCCCGGTACTTATCTGTCTTGGTAATCAGCTCGTCCGCCTCGGCCGGTCCGATATTCATCTTCCGCATGATCCGCTCTCTGCAGTAGGGACGCGGTGCCTCAATGTAGACGCTGATCACGTTTTTCCGTTCTCGCAGCACATAATCCGCGCACTTTCCCACGATCACGCAGGATTCCGTATCCGCCAGATCCCGGATGATCTTCGCCTGATAATCAAACAAATCCCAGTTATGCACGAATTCCTTTCTCTCCGGCCTTGGCTCATGGGAGATCGGAAGCTTGTTTAAGAACGCAGCCACCATGCCTCCCTTGAGCTTTTCGTCTGCCTGGACGAATTCAAATTCATCGTATCCGGACAGCTGGGAGGCCAGGGTCAGGATCCTGTTTTCATAGCAGTTGATGCCCAGCTCCTCTGCAAGCCTGGCCGATATTTCCTTGCCGCCGGTTCCAAATCCTCGTGCAACCGTAATTACCACATTTTCCATAAGTCCTTCCGCCTTTCCGCTATGCTTTCTGAAACGGAGGGTTTCCTACCCTCCCTGCTCCATTATACAATAAAAGGCCGCCTCGCGGGCAAAAAATCAGAAATTTTCCGCATTTATTTTGCGAGAATTTCTTCCAGATACCGCTCCAGAGCATCCTGCCAGGACGGCAGCGGTTCAAATCCGTTTTCCAGCAGCTTGCTCTTGTCCATCCGGCTGTTCTTGGGGCGTTTCGCCTTCACCGAAAACGCGCTGCTGTCCACCGGTGTGACGCTCACCTGGTCCATCCCTGCCTTCTTAAAGATCTGGCAGGCAAATTCATACCAGCTGCACAGGCCTTCGTTGGTCGCGTGGTAAATGCCGTACCGGTCCGTCTGGATCATATCCACCACCAGACGGGCCAGATCGCGGGTATAGGTGGGCGACCCGATCTGATCATCCACGACGGATACCGCGCCTCTCTCCTGTCCCAGGCGGAGCATGGTCTTAATAAAGTTCTTTCCGTTTACACCGAACACCCAGGCGATGCGGAGGATAAAGTATTTCTCCAGAAGCTCCTGCACCGCCAGCTCTCCCTCGTATTTTGTCTGGCCGTAAACATTCAGCGGAGCGCGGGGATCGTCAGGTTTCCAGGGTCTGGTTCCTTCACCGTTAAATACATAGTCGGTGCTGAAATACATCATCTTGATGTCCAGTTCACGGCAAACTTTCGCGATGTTGCGCGTTCCTTCCGCGTTCACCTTCCGGCACAGTTCTTCATTGTCCTCTGCCGCATCCACCGCGGTGTAAGCGGCGCAGTGGATCACGGCGTCCGCAGCTGCCGCCGTGATCGCTCTCCCGCAAGCCTCCCGGTCGGTGATATCCATCTCCTCCACATCGACGCCCAGCGCTTCGATACCGCGCTTCTCACATTCCTTCACTACATCATAGCCCAGCTGGCCTTTGACGCCGGTGACTAATACCTTCATAACGCCGTCTCCTTCCTACAGCCGGTTTCCGTACATCCGGTCAAAATAGCTGCTGTACTCTCCGCTCAGGATGTGCTGCCACCAATCCTGGTTGTCCAGGTACCACTGGATGGTCTGCCGGATGCCGGTGTCGAAGTTGTACCTGGGCTTCCACCCAAGCTCGGTCTCCAGCTTGGTCGGATCAATGGCGTATCTGCGGTCATGTCCCGGGCGGTCCTTGACAAAGCGGATCAGGGATTCGGGCTTTCCCAGGATGCGGAGGATGGTCTTTACAACCTCAAGGTTCGTCCTCTCGTTATGGCCGCCGATATTGTACACCTCGCCCACGCGGCCGTTGTGGATGATCAGGTCGATGGCCTCGCAGTGATCGGATACGTGCAGCCAGTCGCGCACATTTTCTCCGGTGCCGTAGACCGGAAGCTCCTCGTCAGCCAGCGCGCGGCTGATGATCAGCGGGATCAGCTTTTCCGGGAAATGGTAGGGCCCGTAATTGTTCGAGCAGCGGGAGATGGTCACCGGAAGGCCGTACGTCCTGTGGTAAGCCAGAACAAACAGATCCGCACTGGCTTTCGCGGAGGAATAGGGGCTGGAAGTGTGGAGCGGGGTCTCCTCCGTAAAGAACAGATCCGGCCGGTCCAGAGGCAGATCGCCGTACACCTCGTCGGTCGACACCTGATGGTAACGCCGGATCCCGTACTGATTGCAGGCGTCCAGCAGGGTGGTGGTGCCTGATACGTTCGTCCGCACGAAGATCTCCGGATCGGTGATGGAACGGTCGACGTGGCTCTCCGCCGCGAAATTGACCACAACATCCGGCTTTTCCTCCGCGAACAGGCGGAAGATAAAGCCGCGGTCCGCGATATCGCCCCGGACAAACCGATAATTCGGCTTGTCTTCTACGGATTTAAGGTTTTCCAGATTGCCTGCGTAGGTAAGCAGATCCAGGTTGATCACCTGGTATTCCGGATACTTATTTACCATATGGTGAACAAAGTTGCTGCCGATAAAACCGGCGCCGCCGGTTACGATCATCTTCATTTCTTTCATTATCCTTTCTCTATCTATGTCATCCTTGCCGGGATGGGATGCCGCGCGCCTGCGCATACCGGCCCGCTCTCCCGACTCCTAGTTCCAGATATCGTGGATCTTATCCACATATCTGCCGTCTAATACATCCTTCAGATACTTCCCATACTGGTTCTTTTTTAAGACTTCATAGGTTTTCAGCACATCGTCGCGGGAGATCCAGCCGTTTAAGTAAGCGATCTCCTCCAGGCAGGCGATCTTGCGGTGCTGGTGCGTCTCTACGGTCTTGACGAAATTCGTGGCTTCGACCAACGACTCATGCGTCCCCGTATCCAGCCAGGTAAAGCCCTGGCCCAGCAGGATCACATCCAGCTCCCCCTTTTCCAGGTAGATGCGGTTCAGGTCGGTGATCTCCAGCTCGCCTCTGGCGGAGGGCGTCAGGTTTTTCGCGTACTCAACGACCTTGTTGTCATAAAAATACAGACCGGTAACGCAGTAGTTGGACTTCGGATGTTCCGGCTTTTCCTCGATGGAGATGGCCTTTCCCGCTTCATCAAATTCCACGATGCCGAACCGCTCCGGGTCATCCACGTAGTAGCCGAACACCGTCGCACCTACCGGTTTCTGCGCGGCGGCCCACAGGCGCTTCTTTAAGCCGTGTCCGTGGAAAATGTTATCTCCCAGCACCATGGCTACCGAATCCGCCCCGATAAAATCCGCCCCGATGATGAACGCCTGGGCTAAGCCGTCCGGACTGGGCTGCACCGCATAGGAAAGCCGGATCCCGAACTGGGCGCCGTCACCTAGCAGCGTCTCAAACCGCGGTGTGTCATCCGGCGTGGAGATCACCAGGATATCCCGGATCCCGGCGCTCATCAAGACCGACAGCGGATAGTAGATCATCGGTTTGTCATAAATCGGCAGCAGCTGCTTTGAGGTAACCTTCGTCAGCGGATACAGTCTGGTTCCGCTTCCCCCCGCTAAAATAATCCCTTTCATTGGTTCTCCTTTCTTTTCGCGCGCTTTGCACACGCTTTCACTGTCCTTATCATAAAGGGTGACGTAAGGTAAGAGTCAAGGGATTTTTGCCTCCCTTTCCCTCGCGTTTTCCGCCCGTCGGGAAAAAGCGGCAAAAAAATACGACAACGTCAAAAACAGTCCGTTGATCCGTTATGTTTGACATTGTCGCTATCTTGTCTGGCTTTTCTATTGCATTTACCGTATTAGGGAACCATTTCTGTATCCGCAGTTTCGTGCGCACGCTCCGGCCAGGTCACGCCGGCGGCAGGCAGCCAGAAGCGCGCACCGGCTTCGCACAGCAAAAAACGCCGGCGTCCTTCGTGATCCTAAGAGGCTTTTTCCCGATCTTTTTGCGGATATATTCTTTAAATTCCGGATACCTTCCCTGGATATATTCCCGCTGGTTCCCATGACAGGAAAGAATGTAATCGATCAGCGGCTGCGCCTGGTCGATTTCCAGATGATCTTCATACCGCTGCAGCTTTACCGCCTGAAAATGCCGGCCGAGAATGTCTGCCCCATTTTCCAGTCCAAACACCTCATGAAGAGGCACCGCGGACAGGCTGATCCGCTCATCAAACCCCTTTGCCAGATCGGAGATCTCCTGCATATGGCGTTCGCCGTAGCTGCTGCAGAAAAAAAGTCCGTCATCGGTCATCACTCTTCCCACCTCGGCCAGGGCCTGATCCAGATCTTTTAAATAGAACAGCACGTGGTTTGCCATTACCCGTGAAAAGCTCTGGTCTACCATGGGGATCTTATGGCAGTCGAACACGGCGTATTCGAAGGCGCCGGGCAATCCCTTAAGCTTTTCCCTGGCATCCTGCATCATGCCGGCGGAGACGTCCGACAGACAGATCCTTACTCCCCGCGGAATCTTTTCGCGGTTCTCCCACCACAGCTCGCCGTTTCCCGCCCCCAGTTCCAGAAGGGACATCCCTTCCTCCAGCGCCAGCCGGCGGTACAGCCAGGCAAACCACCCCTCCGGGTTTACTCCAAAATCCCGGTGGAGACGGATGCGCACGCTGGTATTCGCGCCGGTCCGGTACTGCTCGGCCAGGCGCTTTTCCATGCTGACCAGATGGATGAGGCGCAGGATGGTCTTCCAGTCCACCTCCTTGGCCCGGCCGATCATCCGGGAGGCTTCCTGCAAAGACGTCTCGACCACGTGCAGGCTCTCGATCTTTTTTCTGACCAGGTCCAGCTGCAGTTCCAGGGAACGGCGGACAAAGTCCTGGTCGGAATCATTCATGGAGATCTCCTGCACCTCATCCAGGGAAAAGCCCAGATACTTCAAGGTCAGGATCTTCTGCAATCTTCCGAAATCTTCATCCGTATACAGACGGTAGCCGGATTCGCTCATGTGGGAAGGCTTCAGGATCCCCTGCTTGTCATAGTACCGGACCGTACGCACCGATATCCCCGCCTTCCGCGCGAACTCGCCGGTGGTGTAGATCACGCCCTCCATTCCTTACGCCGTTTCCTGAAGCTGACTAAGCTTCGCCGCCTGATCCGCTGTGATCAGCGCGTCCAGAAGCTCGCCGATGTCTCCATTCATGATGGAATCGATCTTATACAGCGTAAGCTTGATCCGATGATCCGTCACCCTGCCCTGCGGGAAATTATAGGTGCGGATCTTTTCCGAACGGTCGCCGGTTCCGATCTGGCTGCGGCGCGCGTCAGCCTCGGCGTTCTGCCGCTTCTCCATCTCCATGTCATACAGCTTTGACCGGAGCAGGCGGAAGGCTTTTTCCTTATTCTGCAGCTGGGACTTCTCCGTCTGGCTGTAGATCACGATCCCGGTCGGAAGATGCGTCAGGCGTACGGCAGAGTCCGTGGTGTTGACGCACTGGCCGCCGTTTCCGGATGCGCGCATCACATCGATGCGGATGTCCTTATCATCAATGACCACATCCACTTCCTCCGCTTCCGGCATGACCGCCACCGTCGCCGTGGACGTGTGGATCCTGCCGCCGGATTCCGTCTCCGGAACGCGCTGGACACGATGGACGCCGCTCTCGTACTTCATCTTGGAATAGGCGCCCTTGCCGCTGATCATGGCCACCACTTCCTTGAAGCCGCCGATGCCGTTCTCATTCACACTGATCAATTCTACCTTCCAGTGTTGGCTATCCGCGAAATTGACGTACATCCGGTAAAGCTCCGAGGCGAAAAGAGCCGCCTCATCACCGCCCGCACCGGCACGGATCTCCAGGATAATGTTCTTTTCATCGTTGGGGTCCTTGGGCAGCAGGAGGATCTTCAGCTGGTACTCCATCTCCTCGATCTTCTTTCTGGCGGCAGACAGCTCCTCCTTTGCCAGCTCCCGCAGCTCTTCATCGTGCTCCTCCTCCAGAAGAGATAAGCTGTCCTCTGCATCCTGCTTCGCCTGTTTGTAATTCTTGTACGCCTCGACGATAGGCGCCAGGTCGGACTGCTCCTTCATCAGCCGCTGGAACCGCTTCTGATCATCGGTAACCCCGGGGCTCGCCAGCTCCTGCATCAGTTCCTCATAGTGAATTAAAATATCTTCCAATCGATCAAACATAGTAAACCTCACTCTCTAAACCGCGGCCAATCCCCTGACCCTACGCCGGCGGAAGACATCCTGCAGCTACCCGGTCTTTTCCCGGCGCGTCCTTCAATATCCGTACACGAACAAATCCATTCTCCGCGAACAATTCCCTCAGCGCCTGCCCCTGGTCCCAGCCGATCTCCAGATAGACCGCGCCGCCCGGCTTCAGGAACCGGCGGCCCTCGCCAAGAATCCTCCGGTAAAAGGCCAGGCCGTCCGGACTGCCGTCCAGGGCCATCCGCGGCTCAAAATCCCGGACCTCTGCCTCCAGCGTCTCGATCACCCCGCTGGGAATATAGGGCGGATTGGACACCAGCACATCAAAGGGCCGGGCATCCTCCGGAAGCGCCGAAAACAGGTCGCCCTGAAAAAAGGAAACCGTCTCCCTCTTTGTTCCGTCCAGAAGGCGGTCCCGGTTTTTTTCGGCCACCGCCAACGCTTCCGCGGAAAGATCCGACGCCGCGATCCGGGGAAATTCCCCCAGCGCGGCCAGACTGACCGCAATGCAGCCGGAACCGGTGCACAGATCCAGAAGACACTTTCCTCTCCCGCTCTGTTCACGCAGGACCAGTTCCACCAGCGTTTCCGTATCCTGCCTGGGGATCAGCACATGGGCATTGACCCGGAATGTCAGTCCCATGAAATCCTGGACACCCAGAATCTGCTGCAGGGGAACCCGGTCTGCCCGCATCCGGATCATCGAAAAATACCGGTCCGTCTTCTGTCTTGTCTCCTCTGCATCATCAAGCGCCCGGTTCCGATCCAGAAGAAAATGGGCAAGATCCAGTCCAAACGCTTCCAGGAGAAGATACCTGGCGTCCAGTTCCGCCTCCCGGTTTCCTCTGCAGGCAAGCATTTCTCTGCCTTCATCCAAAAGATGCCGGAGGGTCCGGCCGCCGGGGGCCGTCATCCCGCGGCCTCTTCGATCTTTAACGTACCGGAAGCCGGCGCCGCTGTTTCCTTTCCTTCCCCGGCTGCCGTTTCCGGAAAGTTCGCGGCCAGATAAGCCCTCCAGTCAAATACGGTCTCCACCGCGCGGATGGCCACCTCGATCATGCTGTCGTCCGGCTCACTGGTCGTCAGGCCCTGCATCCACAGGCCGGGACGGCTCAGGACGTCTACCAGGCGGGATTCGCTCCGCCCAGCCAGCCGGAGAAATTCGTACGATACGCCGGCGATCACCGGGATCAGCACGATGCGGCTGAGGATCCGGAGCCACAGCTGGTCGACCCGGATCACCATGAAGAAAAGGATACTGATCACCATGACGATCAGGAGGAAGCTGGTGCCGCACCGCTTATGCTCCTTGGAACTTTTGCGCACGTTCCCCACATTCAGCTCCAGGCCGTGCTCGATGCAGTTGATGCATTTATGCTCCGCGCCGTGGTACATAAAGGTCCTGCGGATATCTTCCATCCGGGAGATCAGCTTGATGTAGCCGATAAAGATCAGAATCCGGAGCACGCCTTCCAGAATCGCCATCAGCGTTTCCGACCGGATCACGGTCTGAATCGCCCGGGAAAGAAGCATGGGAAAGACCATAAAGATGACGATCGCCAGCAGCACGGAGATCACCATCACCAGGCTCATCAGCGCCGCCTCCAGCTTCTCGCCGAATACCCGGTCCAGCCAGAGCTCGACCTTCCCCGGCTCCGTGTCCTCATCGTCCTCAAAGAAACCGGCGGACCAGCTCAGGGTCTTCATGCCGATGATCATGGAATCCGCAAAGCAGAACACCCCCCGCACAAAAGGCAGAGAGAAGAATTTTACCTTTTCCGTCAGACTCACGTACCGGTCTTTGGCCACTTCGATCTCCCCGTTGGGTTTGCGGACGGCCGTGGCGTAATCATCGCCGTTCTTCATCATGATGCCCTCGATGACCGCCTGACCGCCAATGCCTGAATATTTCATAGACTTTTCTCTCCTCCTTCCCCCGCTTCTCCAAACGGAGACGGGATACTTCGTAAAAAAAGCGTCCTCTTCCATACGCTGTCCACGCAAAAGAGCACGCTTTTATCTACCGTTCTTATCCTGTAACCTTTACTGGGCGTTGATGCCGTACTTGCGGTTGAACTTGTCGATACGACCGCGGGCAACGGCAGCCTTCTGCTGGCCAGTGTAGAAGGGATGGCACTTGGAGCAGATCTCCACGTGGATGTCCTCCTTCGTAGAACCGGTTACGAATTCATTGCCGCAGTTGCAGACAACTTTTGCCTGATAGTAATTCGGATGGATACCCTCTCTCATGATTTTCACCTCTCAATTCAATATCTGGCGGTTTCCGACCGCCGGGAAAGCACTGCTCTCCCTCATTTTCACGCCATTGTCTGCATGGTCTGAGCAGACAGCGTAACGAGTATAGCACAGAACCCCTGAAAATGCAATGATTTTTCTCGGCGCTTTTTTCTTTTTGCCGCCTGCCCGGATCTGCGTTTACAGATACCTGCGCCTGCGGATCTCGCTGACCAGTTCCTGGTTGCTCCGGGTCCGGGCAAAGAGGTCGATCAGCTTCTCCACCGAATCTTCCGGCTTCATGGAGTTGGTAGCCCTGCGGATGATCTCCACCGCTTCCGCCTCCTCGCGGCTTAAGAGGAGGTCATCCCGCCGGGTCCCGGATTTCAGCACATCGATGGCCGGGAAGATCCGCCGCTCGGAAAGCTTGCGGTCCAGCACCAGTTCCATATTTCCGGTTCCCTTAAACTCCTCATAGATCACATCATCCATACGGCTTCCCGTGTCGATCAGTGCCGTAGCCAGGATCGTCAGGCTTCCGCCTTCCCTGGTGTTGCGCGCCGCACCGAAGAAACGCTTGGGCATGTGAAGAGCAGCGGGATCCAGACCGCCGGAAAGCGTCCTGCCGCTGGGCGGCACAACCAGATTGTAGGCTCTGGCCAGACGGGTGATGCTGTCTAAAAGGATCGTCACGTCGCGTCCGTGCTCCACCAGACGTCTGGCCCGCTCGATGACCATCTCGGACACGCGCCTGTGGTGCTCCGGCAGCTCATCGAAGGTCGAATAGATTACCTCCACGTTATCGCCTACGATAGCCTCCTTGATATCAGTAACCTCCTCCGGGCGCTCGTCGATCAGGAGGATGATCAGGTGCATCTCCGGATGGTTGGCCGTGATGGCTTTGGCTACCTGCTTCAGGAGCGTCGTCTTGCCGGCCTTTGGCGGGGACACGATCATGCCTCGCTGACCTTTGCCGATCGGCGCCATCAGATCCAGCACGCGCATGGCTACAGAGCTTCCCCCGTGGCCGGTCTCCATATGGAGACGCTGATTGGGAAATACCGGCGTCAGATCCTCAAAGTTTGGCCGCCGCTCCGCCACATCGACCGGATAACCGTTGATGCTGGTCACATAGAGAAGGGCGGCGAACTTTTCTGTCGCGGTCTTGACCCTGCGGTTGCCGCGGACGATGTCGCCGGTCTTCATGTTGAACCGGCGAATCTGCGACGGCGCCACATAGACGTCATTCTCCCCAGGGAGGAAATTTTCGCAGCGGATAAACCCGAAGCCGTCCGGCATCACTTCCAGGATGCCGTTCGCCTCCAGCCCGCTGTCCAGCTCCTGGATCTCATCCGACGTCATCTCGTTGTTCCTTGTGTCCGCGCGGACCGCTTCACGTGTCCCGTACGCCGCCTTGGGCTGCGCTGCGGCACGTTCCTGCGCCCCGGACTCCCCGTACCTCTGGTTCTCGCTCTCCCGGCCCGGCTCCTGCGCGCGGCCCGGCTCGTAGTTGCGGCGGACGGCGTTTCGGTTCTCGTATCTTCCGCCGTTCCAGCTGCTTCTTCCTTCTCCGTGGCTGCGTTCCGGGCGGCTGTACTCCCTCGCGCCTTCCCTTACACTCTCCCGGTTACCGGCTTTTTCCTCTCTGTGGCGGGCGATCGTCCTGCTCCGTCCCTCTCCGGCCGGGACATCCTGGCGGGAGGTCTCGTTGTTCCCGCGCGAAGGATTTCCCGGCGAAGCGGTTCGGGCTGTCTTCTCCTCGCCCGCGCCCTTTTCGTCTCCGGAATGGGCCGGCGCCGCACCAGACGATTTCTCCTCACCCAGACGGCAAAGCAGGTCGATCAGCTCCGCCTTACGCAGGCTGCTGACGCCGCGCAGCCCCTGAGCTCTGGCCAGCTCCCTCAGTTCGCTCAATGGCAATGTGTTCAATTTTTCTCTCATATCTTCTCCTTATCCAATTTCCGGCAGCACCTCGCCGTCAAGCACCGGGACAGACATGCAAAAAGCACCGGCACCACCTTCCGTGCGACGCATCGCCCCTTGACATCAAACGCCGGAGGCCGGTCGATCCGCTTATTCTCAACAATATCTGCAGCGGTCTGAGATGGCTGCGAAATTTTACTGCATATAATGGGATTCTTTCAGATGCGGCAGCAGTCCGGGACGGCGCGCCTTCCTGACCGTCTCCGCCCTTTCGGGCTGCTGCCGGATGTATAGAAATTAGGGAAATACTATTCCTTGATCCCGGGAAAACGATCTGTCTTCCCGACGATGCCGGACATCCCCGGCACCGAACCAGAGCTATTATAATACCACGGATCAGAAAATGTAAAGGACTTTTGCAGAAAAGATCGGCCGGTGTAAAACCCGTGGGTTCAGCAGGGAGGCTGAACCGTTACGCCTTTTGGCTTTGTCAAAACTCAGCGGGCAAACCGGAACAGGGTGTTGATCACCGCACCATCCGCGACCCGGGACAGGACTAACATCCGATGCGGCTTCTTTCCCGGCTCTTCTTTTCTTCTTTCTGTCATCCGACACCCTCCCCTCTCTCTGCCTTCTGTCGGACAGCCTCCTCACTTCTGATCCGATCCATGTGCCGCCGGATCTGCGCTTCATACCCGCTGGAGGACAGGCGGTAAAAGACGCTGCCCTCCATCCCATCCGGAAGATACTGCTGCTGCACATAATGATTCGGATAATCATGGGCATACCGGTAGCCCATGCCCCGGCCAAGCTTCCCCGCGCTCCGGTAGTGACTGTCCTGCAGATGGGCGGGCACCTGGCCCAGGGCCCCGTTTTTCACCGCCTCCATCGCTTCGTGGATCCCCACGCAGGCCGCGTTGCTCTTCGGCGCCGTTGCGACGTAGGCGGCCGCCTGTCCAAGGATGATCTGCGCCTCCGGCATCCCCACGCGCTCCACCGCCTGCGAAGCCGCCACCGCCACCATTAAAGCCTGCGGATCCGCATTTCCCACATCTTCCGACGCGCAGATCATGATCCGCCTGGCGATAAATTTAATGTCCTCGCCGGCGTACAGCATCCTGGCCAGATAATACAGCGCCGCGTCCGGATCTGACCCGCGCATACTCTTAATGAAGGCGGAAATCGTATCGTAATGGGCGTCGCCGTCCTTATCATAACGGACCGCCCGCTTCTGGATGCATTCCTGGGCGACCGCCAGATCGATATGGATCTTTCCGTCGGCGCTTTGCCCGGTCGTGAGGATCCCCAGTTCCACCGCATTCAGGGCCGCCCTGGCATCGCCCCCGGCGGCGTCCGCCAGAAACTCCAGCGCGTCCGGCTCGATCACGCCCTGATAAACACCCATCCCCCGCTCCGTGTCGGTGACCGCCCTGCGAAGCAGCGTCTTAATGTCCTCCCGCTCCAGCGGCTTCAGTTCGAAAATCCGGGAACGGGATAAAAGCGCGCCGTTGACTTCAAAATAAGGGTTTTCCGTGGTAGCCCCGATCAGGACCAGCGTACCGTCCTCCACAAAGGGGAGAAGGTAGTCCTGCTGCCCCTTGTTAAAGCGGTGGATCTCATCCACAAACAGGATCGTCTTGCGGCCATACATCCCCAGCAGGTCCTGGGCGGCCCTGACCACCTCTTCCATATCCTTTTTCCCGGCTGCCGTGGCATTGATCTGCCGGAATTCAGCGCTGGTCGTATTGGCGATCACCCTGGCCAGGGTGGTTTTTCCCGTCCCCGGCGGGCCGTAAAAGATAATGGAGCCAAGCTGGTCCGCCCGGATGGCCCGGTACAGCAGCCGGTCCTTACCGATGATGTGCTGCTGTCCCACCACCTCATCCAGCGTCCTCGGGCGGAGCCGGGAAGCCAAAGGGGCCTCCTTTTCCCGGCTCTGCTCCCGCATATAGTCAAACAAATCCATACGCCATAAACCCTTCCTTATTTCTGCTTAGATCATAGCCCCGTTTTTCTTCTTCGTCAACCGGTCAGTCCCCGTTCTCTTTCCCGCCAGGCTGCCACCAGGAAAACGCGCCCTCCCGCGGCTGGATGGAAAACCGCATCAGCTTTCCCGTCGCCGGATGAACGAAGCCCAGCCCGGCCGCACACAGGGCAATGCTCCCCCGCCGTTTTCCTCCCTGAAAATCCGGGTGATAGCGATTGTCCCCCCAAAGGGGCAGTCCCCGCGAAGCAAACTGGACCCGGATCTGATGATGACGGCCGGTCCCCAGACGGATGCGCACCAGAGAAAGCGCCTCGCCTCCGATCATCCGGCTGTCCAGAATCTGGTAAAACAGCCTGGCCGCCTTTGCTCCATCAACACCTTTATCCACAACCGCCGACTCATTCCCACGGGAATCTTTCCGCAGATAATCCACGAAGATCCCTTCTTTTTCCACAGGTTTTCCACAAAGCACGGCGAGATATTCTTTCTCCATCTTCCCCTCCGCGATCTGGCGGCTCAAGGCGTTTGCCGCCTCTTTCGTCTTCGCATAGACCAGGATCCCCTGTACCGGCTTGTCCAGCCTGTGGATAACGCCCACGTAAGGCGCGCCGGATTTCCCCTGCTTTTCCATCTGCTTTGTGGACAGTTTTCCCCAATTTGTGGATAACTCTGTGCATATCTTTTCCGCGGACGGTTCCCGCTGCTGCGCGATATGGTTCCGGATCATGCTCACCATGTCCGGCCGGAATCCGCCCGCTGCCTGCGCATCCACACCGGCAGGCTTCTCCACCACGATCAGATGGCGATCCTCATAAAGTATTTTTAACATTTTTCTTAATCCTCATATCAATTTCGGAAATCCTCTTGCATAATCCGGCAAAAGAGTGTATAGTGTTAAACACAAACTCACGTAGTTTTTAAAACTACTTATGGCGGTTTTTGAGAATTGTTTCTCTTTGTCCTTTGAGAGGAGGCGTTGTTTTATGAAATTTCACGTAAAAGACCCAGGAAGCGCACTTACCCATTTCATCGCGATGATCCTGGCCATGCTGGCTGCCCTGCCGCTTTTAGTCAAAGCTGCCGCGGAACCCGGCTGGCTTCATCTGGCCGCTCTGGCTGTATTTATCGTCAGCATGATCTTATTATATGCCGCCAGCACGATCTACCACACGCTGGATATCTCGCCGAAAATAAACAAGCTTTTGCGGAAACTGGACCATATGATGATCTTTATCCTGATCGCCGGGACATACACGCCGGTCTGCCTGATCGTGCTGGGCGACCGGACCGGATGGAATCTCCTGGCTCTGGTATGGGGCATCGCTGCGGCAGGCATCCTGATCAAGGCATTCTGGATCACCTGCCCTAAGTGGTTTTCTTCCCTTCTGTATATCGCCATGGGCTGGGTATGCGTCCTGGCGATCTCCCGCATCGTGCAGGCCCTCCCGAAAGAAGCTTTCCTCTGGCTCCTGACCGGCGGTCTGATCTACACGCTGGGCGGCATCATTTACGCGCTGAAGCTTCCGCTCTTTAACGCGCGGCACAGGAACTTCGGTTCCCACGAGATCTTCCACCTGTTTGTCATGGGCGGAAGCTTCTGCCACTATATGATGATGTATCAGTTTGTGGCGTAAACCCGCAGGCGCCGGCAACCAGCGCTTCCTTATCTCGCCTGCTAAGCTTCTTGATGGCCGCCTCCCGGCTCATGGCCTCTGCCCTGGTGGGAAATTCCTCCCAGTAGATCAGCCTGACCGGGAGGCGGCTGCGCGTATACCTGGCGCCGCGGCCCGCGTTGTGAGCCCGGATGCGCCCGTCCAGATCATTGGTCCACCCGCAGTAAAAAGTCCCGTCCGCGCACCGGACCAGGTAGGTATAATTTCGGTTGTTTTCTTTCATCTTTCTAGCGCCTCTGTGATCTCCCGGTTAATGGTCGAATAGACTTCAAACGCATCGGCTTTTACTTCCGTGCCAAACACCTGGATCAGCACGGTTCGCATCGCGTTGCACAGCGCTTCCGAGTTCTTATCATATGCGTCTTTAATCAGACTTTCCGTAATCGTAATGATCGAATGTGCCGCCGGGTTGCGGATCTGTGCAGAAAGTTCTGTCCATTTGCGCATCTCTTCCGCACTGTTCCGGAAACGCTTGAATTTTTCCTGCCTGCTCAGATACTGCACAAAGAGGACGATCGATAACGAGTTGATCGCCCGCCCCCATTCATACTGACCCGTTTTCGTGTTGGAAAACTGCGAATTCATATAGCTGCAGATTCCCGGGATTTTCTTTTCTGCCATCTCCCTTGACGTGTAATAAATATCCGTATTTTTTCTCTTCTTTTTGGTACATAAATCATCTAAAGAAATCCGCATCCCTTTTTCCAGAATATAGATCCCCAGATACTCTGTCATGATTTCCAACCGCATGGAAAAGTCATTTAATTCACCGCGAATCTGTTTCACCCGCATGCTGTTATAAAACTCTACCAGCTGACCGATATCTGCCCTGTTCACCGGATATAATGTCTGTTTCATGTTCAGCTTTTCTGCAATTTTTTCTGCCTCCTGCTTTTCCAAATTCAGCCGGCTTTTCGCATGATGTAAGAGCAGGCCCGCTTTTTCCGAGAAAAGCTGCCGGTTTTCTTCAAACAGTTGATACGCCCCCGCGTAATCATAATTCTGTATCAGGGAGACGATCTGGAACTGAATGATCGGTCTTTTAAAATTGATCAGCCGGGGCGTTTTACAGCGCATCCGCATCCCCTCTTCATTATCCAGGTTTGTTTCAAACCACTCCTCAATCAAATCTTTTCTCGGATCAAACATCGTACTTTTGTTCGCTGCGTTTTCAGGAGTTTCCACCTGAACCGGAAGATAAACTTTCGGATCAGAAATGCCGATCATACATAACGCCGTTTCCATCTGCGGCGTACCGGAAGTGATATTCAAAAGCAACCGACAACCCGGATTCTGCTGTTTTATCTGATTGCAAATCGTTAAAAAAATCCGCGAAAAATCATCATAACTGTGTGCCGCCCGGATATCCGTCATGATTGTCTGAACCTGACAATCTGGTTCCAGCATGTGAATCGCCTGCTCATTGTGATGATACTCCTGCTCATCACGTCCAATCTCCTGTGTTAAGATCAAATATACCTTTTCCGGACGATAGTTTCTCACAATATGTAGAATCGGTCCATCATGCTGACTTCTGATCGGATCGGTCTTACCTACGACGGAAATCAAAATATCTTTTTTCACGTTGTCTTCCATGATGCGTTTTCTCCCTTTCTGGATGTTGTCTCACAACCATCACACAATGATTACCTCTTCATTTTGAATCGATACATTTTTACCAAACAGATTAACCTCTCCTTGCCCCACCATACGGTACACCCGTACGCTGTCTTCCTCTTTATTGATCAGCCTCGGTATCTCATTCAACAGCTTGCGGTAAAGATTTTCCTGTACCATGGCTTCAAAAGCGGACTTCTGCACCCGAAATCCGTAGCCTTTCATTATTTTCGCAAAGTTTGTTCTTCTTTTGTTGTCTACGATATCATAGATTACCAGAAGGTAGATCTTCTTACTTTTCGATGCTTCTGTATTCCAGCTGAAAAAATTCTCCATCGCTCTCGCTCCTCTTTGTCTGCAATCTGTTCTTTTTAACGGATAATGACCGGATGATACAGCTCTGCGTTTTCCTCCGTGATTGCTCTGGCCAGCTGATTGACCTGAAGATCCAGCGCCTGACGGAAAGAAACCGGATAGCTTACATAAGATAGATACTGCATTTTGTTTCGGAATTTCATTTCCAGCTTCTGGATATATAGTTTAAATGCCTTTTGATTCAAAAAAACACCTTCTCGATCCTCTGCCTGATAAAAATCTTCCCTGTGAATTTCAAATCCATTTACCAGGCTAAGCGCCGTCGCGTCAATCAGGACTGCCCGCCACTCTTCCATCAGATCACTGGCCAGGGTCGGATGCTTTTCCCGATCCTTGTGCATCATTCCAAAATAGGGATTCATGCCTTTTGCTTCTATTTTTCCGTATATTTCATTCAGGATGATTGAGTAACCCAGACTCAGCATGGAATTAAAAGGATCCAGAGGTGGTCTTCTGGAGCGTTTTTCAAACCTAAATTCACGGTTGATCAGCTGCCCCAGCGTTCGGAAATAAATTTTTGCCGCCTGTCCCTCATATCCCATCATCTGCTCAATCGCAGTCGCCTGCCCTATTTTCGTATCCATATACTGCATTTCTACCACAGGCCGTTTAATATCTACCTCGCGGTTTCTCGCATATCTCCGCAAAAGCACGATCTGGTTACGAACTTTTGCACTGATAATTCTTCTCGAAAAATTTAATTTGAACTCCTCATTTTTCCCAATTTCGGCCTGTCTTCTCTGAAGCTGCACATTGACATGATTTGTTGAAATCAATCTTCCATAATAGGCGCCATAGTTCGAATAAAAAACAACCGTAACGCCCCGTTTCAGGCATTCTTCCATACATGGCGTTGTCATTTGCACTTTCCCAAAAATCTCAACGACCTCCAGACTCTCTGCCGGAATACTTTTCAGCAAATTATTTTTGTACTTAATCTGAAAACGATTTTCCTCGAAGCCAATCACAGCGCCCTGTTCACACACATATAAATAGCTCATTTTCTCTCCCTCTTTCGATTTACCAAAACGCTCTCCTGCTTGTACGGTTCTTTCTTCATGTCCTCATATGATGTTAGGGTCAAATAGAGATTTGTTCCCTTGCACTGAGACCCTGTAGCAATTTACACATACTGGGCCTCAGCCCAAAGCCGGGAAAAAGTTCCGCCCCCTCTCGGGGATATATCTATTTTCCTTTTTTCTTTTCTTTTTGTCGTCCCTGGAATACCTGTTTTTATTGTCGGAATAGTCAATCAGCCTCCATCTCTTCCAGGATTTGGAAGTGGCTTTTGATCGCTTGCCTTCCATCGTTGCCCTTATTTTCTGGAATCCGTCAAATGCCTGCGCAGGCGTTCCATCAAACAATTCAGGATTTTCACGAATAAAATTTAACAAATTATCACATTCATAAATCCGACCGGAAGGTGATTCGATTTTCCAATGTTTAGAAATCCAATGTTTATATTAGCGTTTAATTACTAATGGCTTTTTAAAAAGTTTAGTGTTTATTTTTTCATTTTTTCCAATCTGTCTAATTCCGTTAGAATTAGTGTTTTAGCAAATTCAGACCGTTTAAAACCCAGGGCATCTATTCTGTCATTTGTCCCTTCCGGTAAAATTATATTTATCCTGTCTCTTTTTGCCATTGTCGCCTTGACTCTGGCCCGGTTTAATTCTGGATCAATCTTCTTTTTTCCCACCGTTATGCAACCTCTTTTCCATTCTCTCTTAATTCGTTTCCTTCCAAGTCTATTTCTTCATTCCAGCTGATCCCATATCCGCCCGGTTCAATTTTTACTTGTCTATACAGCCCTGGAATATCTCGCAAATTCTGAAAAACTGGCCATTTTTCAAACAATGGCTTTATATCATATTCTTTTTTGACTCCATCTGTAAACAATACAGATAAAATAAAATTTTCTTTTGGCACTACATTTTGCACTCTATAAAACATTATTTCACCTCCCGAATCATTGCCCCACCGGATCATTCCAGCGGAGGCAGTTCTGTAAAAATTTGAGTGTTTCAAATTTCCAAAAGTGCGCCCTTATATTGGCTTGTCCACTCCCGGACCATTTTCAACGCCCTTTTCGGCAAATCACCCTCCAGCATTTCTCCGGTTTGTATATCAATAGCTCCGATATACTCATACCTATTTCTACCAGAAAATGAAGAAATTGAATATGTCCATTCCGGGTTTCCGTCCCCTCTCGAGGATATATCTATTTCTACGCATTGCATGAAAGTAGGCGTTGTGAAATGATCGCCGTTTCCGTCCCCTCTCGGGGATATATCTATTTCTAC
>CAYRMW010000023.1:0-33366 GCA_964425595.1 uncultured Lachnospiraceae bacterium | reverse complement strand
TCTTTCTTCATGCCCTCAGCTCGATCCCCAGATCCTTTAATCCATTCAGGATCTTTTTCATGGCTGCGTTGACCTCCTCATCGGTAAGCGTCCTGTCCTGCGCCCGGAAGGTGACGGAATATGCCACCGACTTGAATCCCGCCACGATCTGGCTGCCTTCATAAATGTCAAATAACCGGTAGCTTTCCAGGATCTTCCCGCCTCTCTGTGCGATCACATCCTCGATCTGTCCCACCATCACGCTCTTGGGCACCACCATGCTGATGTCCCGCATGACGGCCGGATGCTTGGCGATGCCGGTGTACTTCCGGTCAAAGGAAGCAAACTTTTCTACGCTGGGCATATCCAGAACCGCCAGATATACCTTCTCGCCGATCTTATAGTAATCCGCGCAGTCCGGATGCAACTCACCCAGATAGCCGACGGCCACGCCGTCATAGATGATCTCGGCCTTTCTGCCCGGATGCAGATAGGGACGGTATCCGTCCGGATCATAATGGACTTTTTTCTTCATGCCAATCTTATCAAAGAATTCCTCGACCACACCCTTCATGGTGAAGAAATCGCCCTCGCCGTACATCCCCAGGGTAAACTGCATCCGCTCATCGGGCAGTTTTGTCAGCGGCAGAGATTCGGGAAGGTAAACATTGGCCAGCTCGTACAGCCGGACATTCTTATTTCTGCGGCTATAATTCGTGGACAGTGAAGTCAGCATGCCGTTTAATGGGGTAGTGCGCATAATGCTGAAATCCTCACCCAGCGGATTCATGATGGTGATGGCGTTTCGCAGCGGGGAATCCGGCGGCAGCAAAAGCTTGTCGAAGACTTTGGGGCTTTCAAAGGAATAGGTCATGCCCTGAGAAAAGCCGCAGAACTCCGCGATCTCGCGCGCAACATTCTCCACACGCAGTTTAAACGAGAGCTTTCCCGTGGTCGCCTCACCGGACGGCAGGGTCGTCGGGATCTTATCGTATCCGTAAAACCGCGCCACCTCCTCGGCAAGATCCGCCAGACGCTCCAGATCCTGACGCCAGGTAGGTACGATCACCTCCTGCGTCTCCTCATCGAACCCAAGATCGAGCATCGAAAAATATCCCTTCATAGTCCCCTCGTCGATGTCCGTCCCCAGAAGCCGGTTGATCTTTTCCGCGCTGAACGGAATCCGTTTTCCCGTTTTTCTGACCGGATAGCAGTCGATCATGCCGCCGATGACTTCACCGACGCCCAGCTCCTCGATCAGCTGGCATGCCCGGTTGATCGCCTCAACGGCATGATTGGGATCCAGCCCCTTTTCAAACTTGCCGGACGCATCGGTGCGCAGGCCCAGGCGCTTCGCCGATAGGCGGATATTCGTTCCGTCAAAGCAGGCGGCTTCAAACACCACGGTCTTCACCGCATCAGTGATCTTGCTGTTCTCGCCGCCCATGATCCCGGCGATGCCGACTTCCTTCTCACCGTCGTTGATCATCAGCACATCGTGATCCAGCGCCCGGAACTGCCCGTCCAGGGTCTGGAACTGATCGCCGTCCTTGGCCCGTTTTACCACGATCTCATGACCGGCCAGCGTATCATAATCAAAAGCATGCATGGGATATCCGTACTCTTCCATCACGTAATTGGTAATATCCACCAGGTTGTTGATGGGGCGGATGCCGCAGGCAGCCAGGCGGCGCTTCATCCACTCCGGCGACGGCGCCAGACGGATAATCTTTGCCATACGCGCGCAGTAGCGGGGACAAAGCTCCTCATCCTCCACACGCACCTTCAGGTAATCCCGGACATCCTCCTGGTTTCCTGTCTCCTTTACGACCGGCGGATGGAACGGAAGACGGAAAGTAGCCGCTGCTTCCCTGGCGATGCCGATCACGCTGTAGCAGTCCACCCGGTTGGATGTGATCTCATACTCGTGAACCACATCATGCAGTCCAAGGATCTCCAGCGCGTCCGCGCCCGGCTCGCTGTCCTCCGGAAGGATGTAAATGCCGCTTTCCGGCGCGTCGGGATACATCTCCCGGCTGGAACCAAGCTCCTCGATGGAGCACATCATGCCGCAGGATTCCACGCCCCGCAGCTTGCCCTTCCTGATCCGGATCCCCTCCTCGGGAAGAGGGCCGCCGTCATGTCCGCCGGCTACCCGTCCTCCGTCCAAGACCACCGGAACCTTGAGCCCCTCTCTGACATTGGGCGCGCCCGTCACGATCTGGAGCGTCTCGCTGCCCACATTGACCTGGCAGATGACCAGCTTATCTGCATCGGGATGGCGCTCAATCTTTGTGATCTCGCCGACCACGATCTTTTCCAGATTCTTGTCCAGGCAAGTATAGTTTTCCACCTTCGTTCCGGAAAGCGTCATCGCGTCTGTATATTCCTGCGCGGTCACATTCAGATCCGGCACATATGCTTTAATCCAAGCTAATGATGTATTCATGATCTTCTCCTCTATTCTCTCTCAATGATCTTTTGCAGCAGGCATCTGCCGTATCCTCCGCGTCCGGTCAGAACTGCTTCAGGAAACGGATG
The DNA here is from genome assembly GCA_964425595.1 of uncultured Lachnospiraceae bacterium. GTDB lineage: Bacteria > Bacillota > Clostridia > Lachnospirales > Lachnospiraceae > Caccovicinus. The sequence goes on along the minus strand of CAYRMW010000023.1, from coordinate 30,846 downwards.
TCATTTTCATACAGAAGCCGCATATCATCGATCTCATACTTTAACAGGGCGATTCGCTCCAGTCCCACGCCGAACGCGAAGCCGCTGTATTCCTCCGCGTCGATACCGCACATCTCCAGAACATGAGGATGAACCATCCCGCAGCCCAGGATCTCGATCCAGCCGGAGCCCTTGCAGAAGCGGCAGCCCTTGCCGCCGCACTTAAAACAGGTCACATCCATCTCGGCGCTTGGCTCCGTGAAGGGGAAATGATGGGGGCGGAACTTGACTTTGGTGTCTTCACCGAACATCTCGCGGGCAAACTCAGCCAGCGTTCCCTTCAGATCCGCGAACGTGATGTGCTTATCGATCACCAGGCCCTCCACCTGATGGAAAGACGGGGAGTGGGTGGCGTCCACTTCATCGGAGCGGAACACACGGCCCGGAGAGATCATGCGGATCGGAAGTTTTCCCTTCTCCATCACGCGCGCCTGCACCGGAGAAGTCTGGGTGCGCAGTACAATATCCTTAGTGATATAGAAAGTATCCTGCTCATCCTTTGCCGGATGGTTCGCCGGGATATTCAGCTTTTCAAAATTGTATTCATCGTATTCCACTTCCGGCCCTTCGATCACCTCGTAGCCCATCCCCACGAAGATCTGCTCTACCTCATTGAGGGCAATGGTATTGGGATGGCTGTGGCCCACGCTGTTCTTTTTCGCCGGAAGAGTCACATCGATCACCTCATGCTTCAGCTGCTCTTCCCTGGCCTTTCTCGCCAGCTCTTTCCGTGTCATTTCCAGTTTGTCCTCGATGAGGCTGCGTGCCTCGTTGACCATCTGCCCTACCCGGGGACGGTCCTCCGGCGCGACATTCTTCATGCTCTTGAGCACCTGGGTCAGCTCGCCCTTCTTGCCCAGATAGGCAACCCGGATATCGTTCAGCTTGTCCAGCGCATCGGAAGCCTCGATCCTCTCCAGCGCCTCCTTCTTAATTCTCTCCAACTGGTCCTTCATGTCCATTCTCCTTTTCATCTGTTTCCGCCGCCGGATAGGCGGCATAAATTCAGGGATGCCCAGTGCGCCGCCGCTCTTTCATGGGGCGGCAACATATTCCCCGCCGGCGCATGCAGGTTTTCATCTGTTTCCGCCGCCGGATAGGCGGCATAAATTCAGGGATGCCCTATGAAAATACATGCAAAAATCCCGCCCCATCCGCAGACCATGCTGCGAAAGGGACGGGATATCTTTCCCGCGGTACCACCCTGATTCCCGGATCCCGGACGGCAGACGCATACGCTGCTCATCCGGTCTTTCCGGACGCTCATTCGCGCGTAACGTGCGCGTCACGTCGCGGCCTACCAGTCTGCTGCCCTTCAGCCGCGCGGCTCCGATGGGAATTTCGGCACCTGCAGGAACCTGGGAAAGCTTTCAGCCAGCGGCCTTCCCTCTCTGCCGGGAAACAGATACCTACTTACATCTTCATCGCCTTTTCAAACCTGAGACATATTGTATACGAATCCGCGGGAATTGTCAAGGCGCATCAGGCCCGGCCGAACATCCCCTCGGCCTTTCCGTTCCATCGCCTGTACGCTTTTCTCTCCCTCACGGTCTCCTGCTTCGCCTCCTTAACCTGCCTGGTCTCCCTGCGGTTATTCATGATCAGCATCTGCAAACGGTTTTCGATATTCGCGAAGCTGACGTCCGGGTCATAATCCAGCGGAAGGATCTGGGCATCCGGATACAGCTCCTTCAGCCGCTTCGCAATGCCCCGGCCTACCACGTGATTGGGCAGGCAGCCGAAAGGCTGGAGGATGACGAAAGAACGGCAGCCATGCTTCGCGTGATGGAGGATCTCACCGGGGATCAGCACGCCCTCGCCGGCATCGAAGGTATGATGGATGATGGGATCGCTCTCGACCACCAGATCCTGCATCCGGCAGGCCGGCGTATACAGCGGATGGGCTTTCGCGATGGCATCCGTCACGTCATGGGCGAGGTCAAAGGCCATGTCCGCAGTCCTGAGCCATGCCTTCTGCAGAAACGGCTTCTTCAGATGATACTCCTTTACCTGCGAATCCTGATAAAAGTATGTCTTCCGGATAACATCCGTCATCCGCGCCTCGAGGATCTCCAGTCCATTGTCTTCCAGATACCGTTCGATATCGTGATTCGCGCCGGGATGGAAGTTCAGCAGGTACTCACCCACGATCAGCACCCGTGGACGGGGATTCGTGCGGTCGTACTCCACCTCCTTCATGATCCGGATCGCCTTCGCAAACCCCTTCCTTGCCCCGATGATGCCGTGGTTTTCCAGGCCAAAGATCACCTCATCCATCGCTTTCTCAAACGCGGCCTCCGTGCTTCCGGCCTTCTTTTCATAAGGTCTGATCTTGCGCAGCAGCTCTTCCAGCACGTCGATCATGGGAAGGGCAAAAGCGATGCGCATGGCAGACAGCAGGTTCATGCAAAAACCCGGATGCAGCTGATGGTAGTCGGCGTCATCATTGGTCAGGATCGGAACATCGGCATATCCGGCATCGTCCAGCGCCTTCCTCAGCAGGGCGCTGTAATGGGTCAGCCGGCAGTCTCCGATGTACTTTCCCATGCCGATCGCCACTTCTTTCCCGTCGTATTTTCCGCTCCGCAGGGCGGCAAGGGCCTCGCCGATCACGATCTGCGCCGGGAAGCAGATATCATTATGGACGTACTGCTTTCCCAGACGGATCGCCTCCTCCCGTCCGATGGCCAGAGGCTCCGCCTTCAGGCCCTGTCCGGAAAGGGCAGCCGACATCACGCGGCAGAACGCGTGAGAGGTGTTCGGCACCAGCACGATCTTTTCCTTTCGGTCCTTCCTGGTAAATTTCACCGGGTAGGGATCAGAAAGGGCCCTGACCTGCAGGCGCCCGCCCCGTTTGCGCCGCATGGACACCGTCTCCACAAAGGAATTCACCCGGATCCGCAAAGGACCCTGGATATCGCTCTCATCCAGTTTAAGGATCAGCGGCGTCTTGCCGGAGATCTCCCGCATGATCCGCACGATCTCATCCGACAGATAAGCGTCATGGCCGCATCCGAAGCTGACGATCTGCACATATTCCAGATCTTCATTTTCCGCGGCAAGCACTGCGCCTGAAAGCATCCGGGCGTGGTAGTTATTCACCACGTCCAGTCGGCTCCGGCTCAGATCGACCTGTCCCACCTCCCGAAGGGAATCCGCCGTCAGCACCGGCAGGCCCATCCGGGTAAACAGCTGCGGCAGGTCATGGTTGACCAGGCTGTCATTCTGATAGGGACGGGAAGCCAGCACGATCGCGTAGCCGCCCTGTTCCCTGACCTTCGCGCGCACATCATCTCCGGCTTTCCAGAGCGCCTCCCGGAAGCGAAGCTGCGCCTGGTCACCCGCCGCGATGGCCTGTCTGGTGTGCTCCGGGGAAATCTTAAAGGTTTCTTCCATATAAGATGTCAGCTGTTTTTCCCGGTCTTCCTTCGTGTACCAGTGAAACAGCGGTGCGTCAAAGGGGATCTGCCACCGTTCCCACGGATTGTCCGAATTTCGCAAAACGATGGGATAGCCCTTGACCACAGCGCACATGGACTGGCTGGTCTTCTCCTGGTTTTCCGATTCCACGGTCGTGATGGAAGGCATGAAGATCCGGTCCACGCCCATGGCTTTCAGGCTGCGGATGTGACCGTGGACAAGCTTTGCAGGGAAGCAGACGGTGTCCGAGGTCACCGCGGACAGTCCGCTTTCATAGATGCGCCTGGTACTCTCCGGCGAAAGTTTGACCTGATATCCCAGCGACTTCCAAAAGACGTTCCAGAACGGCATGGTCTCCCAGAATGACAGCACCCGGGGAATGCCGATCGTCACCGGCTTTTCCGGCTCGATCTGTGGGTACGGATAATCCTGGAACAGAAGCTTGTTGCGGACCGCAAAAAGATCGGGGACCTTTTCTTTCTCCTCTTTCTTTTCCCGTATCCTGCGCTTCACCGACTCATCACCGGGATCGCCCAGGATCTCTCCCCGCTCGCAGCGGTTATTGGTGATCCAAAAATCCCCGTTGGAAAACCGTACGATGGTCCTGCGGCAGTGATTGGCGCAAAACGGGCAGGGAAGGTCCGCCTGCCGCTCGTATGAAAAAGCCGTCAGGCTGGCCAGACCGGGGAACGTGCGCACCGCCCCCTCTTCCTGCATATGCTCCTTCGTCAGCAGCGCGGCGCCGATGGCGCCCATAATGCCCGGGTAGGGCGCCCGCGTCACCGGACGGCCTGTGTACTGCTCCATCGCCCGCAGGACAGCATCATTTTCAAATGTACCGCCCTGCACGACAATCTTATCGCCGAGACTGTCCAGATTGGATATCCGGATCACCTTGGTAAAGACGTTTTCAATGATCGACCGGCACAGCCCGGCCATGATATCGCCCGGACGTTTTCCGTTGCGCTGTTCCGTAATGATGCTGCTGTTCATAAACACGGTGCACCGGCTGCCTAACACGGCCGGGTTCTCCGACGCGAACGCTTCCTCGGCGATCCTGTCCACCGGTATATGCAGGCTGGCCGCGAAATTTTCCAGAAAGGACCCGCAGCCGGAAGAACAGGCTTCATTGACCAGGATGTTCGTGATAATGCCATGGTCAAGCCAGATGGCCTTCATATCCTGCCCGCCGATATCCAAGATAAAGGTGGCGTCTTTGATGTACTTTTCCACTGCCCTGGCGTGGGCCACCGTCTCCACCACATGGTACTCCGTCTGGAATGCCTTGGAAAACAAAAGCTCGCCGTATCCGGTCGTGCCTACGCCAAGGATCTCCAGATTTACCCCGCGGCTTTCGTATCGCTCCCGCAATGCAAGCAGCGCGTCACGGGCCACCCTAAGCGGCTCGCCCTGGTTAGGCGAGTAGAACGAATCCAGAATCTCCTCATTCTCATCGATCAGAACAAATTTTGTGGTCGTGCTTCCCGAGTCGATGCCAAGATAGGTGCGCACCGTCTCTCCCGGCCGGAATGCCGCCGGTTTTCTCCCGGGCCTGCGGTGACGTTTGGCAAATTCGTCCCGTTCTTCTTCCGTGGCAAAAAAGGGCGGCGTTTTCTGCTCCTGCCCCACACTGTCCCGGCCGCGGCGCTCCAGCTCATCGGCCAGCTCCCCGGGCAGGAACGTACGCTTATCTCCGGCAAACAGCCCTTCCAGCGAGCAGGCCGCGCCCAGGGCAATGATCGTCTCCGGATTTTCCGGGCGGATCACGTCTTCTTCGGAAAGCCCGAGCCGCTCGGCAAAAACCTTCACCAGCATGGGATGGAAGGTCAGCGGGCCTCCTTCAAAAGCCACCGGCTTGACGATATCCAGACCCTGGGCCAGTCCGCCGATCGTCTGCTTGGCGATGGCATGGAACGTGGACAGAGCCAGATCGGATTTCGCGATGCCCTGATTGATCAGCGGCTGAATGTCCGTCTTTGCGTAAACGCCGCAGCGTCCGGAAATGTCGTAAACACAGGTCCCCTCCGACGCGTAGCGGTTAAATTCCTCTACCGGCACCTTGAGGATCGACGCCGCCTCATCAATAAACGCGCCGGTGCCTCCGGCACATGACCCGTTCATCCGCATGTCCGCCACCGTTAACGGCCCGTCCCCGCTCTCCTTATGAAAAAATATGATCTTCGCATCCTGGCCGCCAAGCTCGATCGCCGTCCGCACCTGCGGATACAGCCGGCGCAGCACGATGGAATTCGCCACCACTTCCTGCACAAAAGGCAGCTTCAGCATCTCACTGATGGTCTTTGCGCCGGAACCCGTCAGGGCCGCCCGGATCCGCGCGCCGGGGAATCTTCCCGCAAGGCGCCGGAAAGCATCCACCACACTCTGCAGCTGATTGGCGTTATGGCGCCGGTAGTCCGAATATACGATTTCGAAGTTTTCTTTCTCGACCGCAACTGCCTTCGTCGTAGTGGATCCCACGTCGATGCCCACAAACAGCAGCCGGCCGCTCCAATTCTTCTCCGTCATTTTCCTTGCTCCTCATATCTGTATTCCCGGACGGCCGGCAGGATATCCATCCTTGCGATCTCTTCCTGCAAGCTGCCCCAATTTACTACTGTAACACATTTTCAGGCAAAGTGTAATAAAATTATCTCATATTTAACAAAAAATATGTAAACCTCGGGAAGCGGGATGCCCGGCCGGATTTGTCCCTAAAAAATGCCTGAAAAATAGTTGAATTTTTATTTTTTTTTTAATTTTCAAAAAAATATTCTTATGCTATAATATTTTTGTATATTTGCTGCACACTGATCATGACATGCATCTGAGAAAGGAAGGGATATGTGATGCCGTTTTGAGCAACGAAAAGTTAAAAGAAAAAACCAGAGAATCGATTGCCGCTGTTGTCCCCATCACCATTATCGTACTGCTGCTGAGCATCTTCATCGTACCGTTAGAGATCGGTACGGTGGCGCTGTTTGTCACCGGTTCGATCCTGCTGATCGTCGGCATGGGCTTCTTCCAGCTGGGCGCTGAGGTAGCCATGACCCCTCTTGGCGAGGGAATCGGCGGTCAGATCTTCAAAAGCAAAAAACTCTACCTGATCATCCCCATCTGCTTTTTCATGGGCGCGATCATCACGATCGCGGAACCGGATCTTCAGGTTCTGGCCAATCAGGTCGTTGCCGTTCCCAATACGCTGCTGATCTGGTCCGTGGCTGTCGGCGTGGGTATCTTTCTTGCTGCCGCTGCTCTTCGTATCCTTTTTCAGATCAGCCTGGCAAGGATCCTGACCATCCTGTACATCCTGCTGTTTATCCTGTCCTTTTTCGCCCCGTCGTCATTTACCGCAGTCGCGTTTGACGCAGGCGGCGTCACAACCGGTCCCATGACCGTCCCCTTTATCATGGCTCTCGGCGTTGGCCTTTCCGCCGCCCGAAGTGATAAAGACGGTTCCAGCGACAGTTTCGGCCTGGTCGCCATGTGCAGCGTCGGCCCGATCTTGATGGTCCTTCTCCTGGGAATCTTCTATAATCCCACGGATGCCGCCTACACGGCCGTGGATATCCCGGAGATCGCTACGCTTCGCGATGTGGCTATAGAGTTTGCTACCCAGCTTCCTCATTACGCCAACGAAGTTTTTGTCTCTCTTCTTCCGGTTGTCGCGGTGTTCCTGCTTTTCCAGCTTCTCACCCGCCGCTACCACAAGCACCAGATGGTCCGTATATGCATCGGTTTCGTCTACACCCTGTTCGGACTGATCCTGTTCCTGACCGGCGTGAACGTCGGATTTGCACCGGTAGGCAGCCTTCTGGGATCGGAAATGGCCGCCTCATCGACCAAGTGGCTGCTGATTCCTGTCGGCATGCTGATCGGTTATTACATTGTTAAGGCCGAGCCTGCCGTCCAGCTTCTGAACCATCAGGTAGAATCCATTACCAATGGCACGATCTCCAACCGGGTCATGAACAGCTGCTTATCCATCGGCGTGGCAGCTGCCGTAGCCCTGTCGCAAGTACGGGTACTGACGGGTCTGAACATTTACTGGATCCTGATCCCCGGCTACCTGATCGCACTGATTCTGACCAAACTGGTCCCCCCCATTTTCGTGGGTATCGCCTTCGACTCCGGCGGCGTGGCCAGCGGTCCCATGACCTCGACCTTTCTCCTTCCTCTGGCAATGGGCGCCTGTGTCTCTGCCGGCGGAAACGTGGTAACCGATGCGTTCGGCGTCGTGGCTTTGGTCGCTTTAGCCCCGTTGATCGCCGTCCAGCTGATGGGCTTTGTCTACAATCTCAAGCTTAAGAAACAGCAGCGCAGCACTGCCGCTGTCGAAATGAGCCACGACGACGAAATTCTGGAATTAGAGGAGGATTAATAATCATGCAGGAAGAATGGAAAGACATCCCGTTGCGTCTTGTTTTGTCCGTTACTGACAATCGAACCGAAAAATCGCTTCATCGCCTGCTGGAAGAGGCCCATATCCCGCTTCGCTATCAGTTTCACGGTCTGGGCACCGCCAATTCCGAAGTACTGCGTCTGTGCGGTCTGGGAGAACTGGACCGGGTCCTGACCATGTGGGTCCTGCCCAAAGCGGCAGTTCCCACCTTATTCAGGAAAATGAACGAATCACTCCATCTGCGCAGGCGCGGCATGGGCATCGCGATCAGTATTCCGATCACCAGCGTACAGATGAATCTCGCGAAATTAATGAGCTCCCATAATCTACAGGATTCTCAGGATAAAACGGAACAGGAGGCACCGAATATGACCGAGGGAAGCAAATTTTCAATGATCATCGTTACCGTAAATCAGGGATTCAGCGATGAAGTTATCGATACGGCAAAATCCGCAGGAGCCAAGGGCGGCACCATCATCCGCGGCCGCAGGCGCGGTATGGATGCAGCCATGAAATTCTGGGGTATCTCTCTTCAGGAGGAGCAGGAGATCGTCTTTATCATCGTTCCGAAGACCAAAAGGAAGGATGTCATGACCGCCATCGGCAAGGCGCACGGCCTCAAGTCCCCGGCGCATGGCCAGGTTTTGTCTATCCCGGTAGACGACGCTCTTGGTCTGGAAACCTGACACAGCCGCGGCGCCGGCACGGATCAGATCAATCTGCCGCAACAGCAACGGAGGACCGTGAAAAATGCGAAATCATTTTTTCACGATCCTCCGTTTTTCTGTCCGCTCTCTTTTACCTGTCTGGCGTATGTCGTTTCGCTACGCCGGCGCAAACTGGCTGTTGTAAAGCTCCGCATAAAAGCCATGTCTGCCAAGAAGCTCCTCATGGGTTCCCTGCTCGATGATATGCCCGTCCCGCATGACCAGGATCATATCCGCCTCCCGTATGGTGGAGAGCCGGTGAGCCACAATAAAGCTGGTCCGTCCTTCCATCATCTTGGCGAAGGCCTGCTGGATCAGGATCTCCGTACGGGTGTCAATCGAGGAAGTCGCCTCATCCAGGATCAGCATCGGCGGAAGGCACAGCATGACTCTCGCGATGCACAGAAGCTGCTTCTGTCCCTGAGAAAGGTTCCCGCCGTCTTCGGAAATGATCGTATCATACCCGTCGGGCATGCGCATGATAAAGCTGTGGGCATGGGCTTCCTTCGCCGCAGCGATCACTTCTTCCAAACGGGCATCCGGACGGCCATAGGCGATGTTTTCGCGGATACTCCCGGACTTCAGCCAGGTCTCCTGCAGCACCATGCCGTAACTTCCCCGCAGGCTCGCCCGGGTTACACTGCGGATATCGCGGCCATCCACCCGGATCGCGCCGCCGTTCACGTCATAAAACCGCATGAGCAGATTGATCACGGTCGTCTTCCCGCAGCCGGTGGGCCCCACCAGCGCGACCCTCTGGCCGGGCTTCACCAGAAGGTTCAGATCTTCGATCAGGCTGGTTTCCGGCACGTAGGAGAAATCCACGTGCTCCAAAGAGACCTGCCCGTTCACCCCCTTAAGCACCGCGGCGTCCGGCTCATCCTGCGGGATCGCCGGCTCGTCGATCAGCGCGAATACCCTGGAGGCCGAAGCGAGGGCGTTCTGCAGTTCCGTCACCACACCGGAGATCTCATTAAACGGCTTGGTGTACTGATTCGCGTAATTTAAAAAGCTGCTGAGCTGGCCTACCGTCAGAAAACCGCGGATCACTGCGTAAGCGCCGGCCGTGCCTACGCCGGCATAAACCAGGCCGTTGATAAAACGGGTGGCCGGGTTGGTGATCGAAGAAAAGAAGGTCGCTTTGAGGCTGTAGTCTGACATCTTCCGGTTGATCGCCCGGAACTGTTCGTGCGATCGTTCCTCATGGCCAAAGGCCTGCACCACCTTCAGATTCCCCAGGCTCTCCTCGATCAGCGAGGTCATCTCCCCACGGGCTTCCGACTGCTTCTGGAACATGGTAAAGGTCCGCCTGGCGATAAAACCGGCGACCAGGAAGGATACCGGCGTGATCACCACCACCACCAGCGTGATCAGCGGATTGATGGAAAGCATGAACAGCAGGGTGCCAAAGATCGTCATAACCCCGGTAAACAGCTGCGTAAAGCCCAGCAAAAGGCCTTCGGAAAACTGATCGATGTCTGCGATGATGCGGCTCACCACATCGCCGGCCGGGTGGCGGTCCAGATAGCTTAAGGGCAGGACCTCCAGATGATTAAAGGCCATGGTCCGGATATCCTCCACCACCTTATAGGTGATCTTGTTGTTGATATGGTTCATCAGCCACTGGGCCGCCGCGGTGATCAGCACCACCACGCCGATCCGCACGAGAATCTTTAGCAATGCCGAAAAATCCACCTGCCCCGGTCCCAGGATGCAATCCACCGCTCGTCCGGTCAGCACCGGCACATAAAGCGTAAAAGCCACCGTAATCGTAGCCAGGACGATGGACAGGACGACGCTCGCGCGATATTTCTGAATATAAGTCAGGACCCGCCTGATCGTGCGGGCGGAGTCGGTCCGTTCCTTCTTCGTATCCTTACCGGGCATCCCGCTCCACCTCCTCCTTCGTCAGCTGGGACAGGCAGATCTCCCTGTACAGCCTGCAGTGATTCAACAATTCCCGATGTGTTCCTCTTCCTGCGATCCGTCCGTCGTCCAGCACCAGGATCTGATCTGCGTTTTTCACTGTAGCTGCCCGCTGTGAGACCAAAAAGACCGTCGTATCCCCTGTACTCTCCCGGATGGCCCTGCGCAGCCTGGCATCAGTAGCATAGTCCAGGGCCGACGCACTGTCGTCCAGGATAAGGATCTGCGGCCTGCGCACAAGGGCGCGGGCGATCGTCAGACGCTGCCGCTGGCCGCCGGATAAGTTCCGGCCGCCCTGCGCGACGGGCATTTCCAGCCCCTGACCCTTACCCTCCACAAACTCTTTGGCCTGGGCAATCTCCAGGGCCCGGTCGATCTCTTCATCCGTAGCGTCCTCTCTTCCCCAGAGCATATTTTCCCGCAGCGTCCCTTTAAACAGCACGGCCTTCTGGGGCACGACGCCGATCTTTGCGCGCAGTGCAGAAGGAGACCGATCCTTTACGTCCTCCCCGTTTACCAGCACCTGGCCGGACGACGCATCGTAAAAGCGCGGGATCAGGTTCACCAGCGTGGACTTTCCCGAACCGGTCCCGCCGATGATCCCGACCGTCTCTCCCCGCCGCACGCTAAACGAGATCCCGGACAGCGATTCCGCCTTGTCTCCGGCATAGCAGAAGGACACGTCGCGAAACTCCACTGCCGTCGCGCCTTCCGCGTCCGTTCCGGGTCTCTGCGCCTGCGGACGGCTTTCCTGACGGATCCCCGGCTCTATCCTAAACACCGAATCTACCCGGTTCATGCACGCTACGGACTTGGAGATGATGATGATCAGATTCGCCAGCTTGATCAATTCCGTAAGGATCTGTGACATGTAATTCACCAGCGCCACGACCTTGCCCTGCGTAAGAAGACCCGCGTCCACCCGGAGCGCGCCCGTCCAGATCACCGCCACGGTCGCCAGATTGATCATCACGTAGGTAGCCGGATTCATCAGGGCGGAGATCTTGCCTACAAAGACCTGGAGCCTGACCAGGACATCATTTGCCTGCGCGAAGGCAGCCGTCTCGCTTTTTTGCCGGTTAAAGGCGCGGATCACGCGCACGCCCAGAAGATTTTCCCTGGTCATCAGCATGACCTGGTCCAGCTGCTTCTGAACCTTTTTGTACAGCGGCATGCTGATCAGCATGATGCCGAACACCACGACCGAGAGAAGGGGGATGATCACGACAAACACCAGCGCCGCCTTTACGTCTACGGTAAACGCCATGATCATGGCGCCGAACACCACGAAGGGAGAACGCAGGAACAGGCGCAGGAACATATTGATGCCGGTCTGCACCTGATTAATGTCGCTGGTCATCCGGGTGATCAGGGTAGACGTTCCCACGGTATCGATCTCCGAATAAGACAGGCGGAAAATATGTGCCATCAGGTCATTGCGCAGGCAGGCCGAAGCTTCCACCGCGGCCTTCGCCGCGAAATACTGCGCGGTCAGCGAACTGATCAGGCCCACGAGCCCCAGAAGGATCAAAAGTCCGCCCATCCGAACGATGTAGCCCACGTCCTGCGCGGGGATGCCTACGTCGATCATATTGGCCACGACCAGCGGCACGAACAGCTCAAAGCTGGCTTCCAGCATCTTAAACAAAGGACCAAGGATACTTTCTTTCCTGTAATCCGCTAAATAGCCCAGAAGTCTTTTCATGACAATCCTCTTTCTGTCTGTGTATTTTACAAAAAGATGGCAGCCACCAACTGCCACTACCGGATTATTATAGCATCCCATGATGGCACGGGCAAGAGTGATTTTAGCGGACGTTCTCGCAGCTCCTTTAGGGCGCGAAGCGCCGTCTGCCCGTGAGCCGTCCGCCCGAAAATCCCGGGCGACCGGTCGAACCCGGTTGCAGGCCCGGCACGCGATGTGCTATACTCGGCATGAACCCTCACGCGCGGCCTGCCGCCGCGCGTCCCCGGAAACCAAACCCGAAGAAAGGAAGTGCCTCATGATGGAAAAAAATGACATTATCATTATCCATGGGACAAATTATAAAGAAATGACCATCCGGGTCCTGGAAAAGGCCGGGCTTGCCGATCTGATCGGGAGCCGCGACAGCACGGTAGCGCTTAAGCCGAACCTGGTCGTCGCTGCCCATCCGTCCGGCGGCGGCACCACACACAGCGAGCTTTTGGCCGGCGTCATCGAATACCTGCAGGAACACGGCTTTCACCGGATCTCCATTATGGAAGGCTCATGGGTAGGCGACAATACCCAGTCCGCCTTTTCTGCGGCAGGCTACCGGGAGATCTCCCAGCGCTACGACGTTCCCCTCATCGATCTGCAGAAAGATACGTTCCATGAATATGACGCGAAGGGCATGAAGATCAAGGTCTGCGATCAGGCCAAAGCCGTGGATTTTTTGATCAACATGCCTGTGCTTAAGGGACACTGTCAGACTACCGTCACCTGCGCCCTGAAAAACTACAAGGGCATCATCCCCAACGTGGAAAAGCGGAAATTCCATACCATGGGGCTGCATAAGCCCATCGCTCATCTCAGCACGGTCGTGCCCAGAGGCTTCATCCTGGCCGACAACATCTGCGGCGACCTGGACTTTGAAGAGGGCGGCAATCCCGTGACCATGAACCGCGTGCTCGGTTTTCTGGATCCGGTCCTCTGCGACAGCTTTGTGTGCAGCTGCATGGGCTATTCCGTGGACGATATCCCCTACATCCGCATGGCCGAGCGTCTCGGTTCCGGAAGCACCGATCTTGACCGCGCAAACTTCATCTACTTAAACGAGGACCGCACGGGAGGCAGCCGGTTTAACATGACCCGCCGGGTCCAGAACCTGGCCAGGTACGCTGACCAGAAGGACGCCTGCAGCGCCTGCTACGGCTCCCTGATCTACGCGCTGGACCGCCTAAGCGACGCGGGCATGCTGAAAAAGGGCCTCACGCCGGTATGCATCGGTCAGGGCTTCAAAGGCCGGACCGGCGAGATCGGCGTCGGCCAGTGTACCTACGGATTTCGAAAAAGTCTGAAAGGATGTCCGCCGAAGGCGATCGATATGGTAAGATTTCTGGAAGAAAACTGGACGTGAGATGGAGGTTATGGTCCCCTGATGATTAACTTTCTGCTTTATTCCACACGCATAAAGGATAAATATGTTGAAGATGAGATTTCGGTGTACGCGGCCCAGGCTTCGTTCTTCATCGTACTGGCAGCCTTCCCCTTCATCATGGTGCTTCTGACCGCGATCCAGCTGATCCCCAATCTCTCCAAGGCGGATCTTTTATCTCTCCTGGTATCGCTTGTGCCGGAAATGGTGGAATCCACCGTGACCACCATCGTGAACGATCTGTACACGAAATCACCGGCCACCATTCTTTCCATCACGGCGCTCCTCGGCCTGTGGTCCGCGTCCCGGGGGATGTTAAGCATCTGCCGCGGCCTGAACCGGGTATACCAGTGCAAAGGACGCCGAGGCTATCTTTCCTCCCGCCTGATCTGCACGATCTACACGATCCTGTTCATGGCTGCCTGCGTCCTGTCGCTGGCCCTGCTGGTGTTCGGAACTGCCCTCCAGAACCTGACCCTTCGGGTCTTCCCTTTCCTGGAGAATATAACCAGGCACATCATCAGCCTGCGCTCCCTGCTGGCCCTGGCGCTTTTGACGGCGATCTTTGCCGGTCTTTACACCGTCGTTCCGGACCAGAAGCAAAAAGTCCGATGCCAGCTGCCCGGTGCGGTCTTTTCCACCGTAGGCTGGATCGGCTTTTCCTACCTTTTTTCCCTTTATTTCAATCACTTCAGCAGCTTCTCCTACATGTACGGAAGCCTGACAACCATCGTCCTTCTCATGCTGTGGCTGTACTTTTGCATCTGCATCCTCTTTCTCGGTGCGGAAATCAACTATTTCCTTGAACACATGCCTCCCAGCGGGCGGCTCTGATCCCGGGACGCCGGCGAAACCGGCGTGCGCCGCGGGGTCATTCTCCTGCCGAATCCGCATCCACGCCGCGCGGTCCCACGTGTGTGGAGAAGACGATCTGCGTACTGGTCTTTCCGAACCTCTGCAGCTGACCGATGAACTGATCCAGCTCCATCGTGCTGGAAAAGGCCACCTTGACGACCATCGAATACTCTCCCGTCACACAGCTGCACTCCAGCACATTCGGCATCGCGTCCGCATAGGCGTAAAACTTGACCTTATCGTCCGGCTGAACATTCAGGTTAATGTAAGCAAGGATATGGTAGCCCAGTTTCATGGGATCCACCATAGCATGATAACCGGTAATAATGCCGTCTCTCTCCAACCGGTCGATCCTCGCCGACACCGCCGGGGATGAGAGAAACGTTTTTTCCGCGATCGTCTTTAACGATATCCTGGCATTCTCCTGTAAAAGCTTGATGATGCGCCGGTCAATGTCATCCATGTAATCATCTCCTTTTTTCAGATCCGCCCCGTACGGGCATAAACACAAAAGAAAAAAGCGTGCAACCCTTTCGGAGTGAACGCTTTTGTTCATGAAAAATACCGCACTGCCCCGGGGCGGCGTCTGTCCGGCCGTTCCGGCGTCTGCGAAACGTTTTCATTTGTCTCGTATAATACCTGTTTTTCGGGCGATTGTCAACCTTATTTTAGCTTCCTGATCCTCTCCACCGCTTTCTGCGTATTCTCATACGTGCCGAAACCGGTCAGGCGGAAGTAATGCTCACCGCTGGGGCCGAAGCCGCTGCCGGGAGTTCCCACGACATTGGCCTTCTCCAGAAGATAGTCAAAAAATTCCCAGGAGGTCATCTCGCCGGTATGGAGCCACACGTAGGGGGAGTTTACCCCGCCGGCGACGCGGTAGCCTGCTTCCTTTAAGCCATCGTAGATCGTCCGGGCATTGCGCATGTAATACCCCACCTGGTCCCGTACCTCTGCTCTGCCTTCTTCAGTGTAAACCGCCATCGCCGCCTTCTGCTGGATGTACGGCGCGCCGTTATACTTCGTGCCGTGACGGCGTGCCCACATGTCATGCAGGGAAGCGTCGCCGCTCTTTAACGTCCTGGGTACCACCGTAAAGGCAAGGCGCACGCCGGTAAAGCCCGCGTTTTTGGAGAAGGAGCGGAATTCGATCGCGCAGTCCCTGGCGCCCTCCACCTCATAGATGGAATGGGGAACATCCTCCTGCGTGATATACGCCTCGTAGGCCGCATCATACAGGATCACCGCGCCGTTTTCGTTCGCGTAGTCCACCCATACCTTCAGCTGCTCTCTGGTCAGCGTAGTGCCGGTAGGATTATTCGGGTTGCACAGATAGATCATATCCGGCTTTTCTTCAGGGATTCGGGGAACAAAGTCATTTTCCGCCGTGCAGGGCAGATAGATCACATTGGACCACTTTCCCGTCTCCTCGTCATATTCTCCGGTCCTGCCGGCCATGACATTCGAGTCCACATAGACCGGATAGACCGGGTCGCATACGGCGATCCGGGCCGATTCATCAAACAGCTCCTGGATGTTTCCGCAGTCACACTTCGCGCCGTCCGAGACGAAGATCTCGTCCGCCTGGATATCGCACCCTCTCTCCTGGTAATCCTTCCTGGCGATCTCCTCCCGCAGGAAACTGTAGCCTAAGTCCGGGGCATAGCCATGGAAACTCTCCGCGCGGCTCATCTCATCCACTGCCTCATGCATGGCCCTGACCACCGACGGCGCCAGGGGCAGCGTCACGTCGCCGATCCCCAGACGGATCACATCAGCCTCCGGATGGGCATCCTGATATGCCTTTACCTTCTTCGCGATCGTGGAAAACAGATAGCTTCCCGGGAGTTTCAAATAATTTTCATTGATCCTGATCATACTTTCCTCCTATTTATCGTCTGTGTATTCCGGAAGAGTGATCTCTCCCTGAAAAACCTCCTCAGCCGGACCGGTCATATATACATGGCCCGTATCGCGATCCCAGGATATCGTAAGATCCCCGCCCTGCAGGGAAACGCGAACGGTATCCTCCGTATACCCCATCAAGATCGCGGCAACCGCAGCCGCAGTAGCACCGGTCCCGCAGGCCCAGGTCTCGCCGCTCCCTCGCTCCCAGACACGCATCTGCAGATGGGTTCTGCTCAGGACACGGATAAACTCGGTATTGGTCCTGTCCGGAAAACGCGGATGCATCTCAAAAGCCGGTCCGATCTTCTCCAGATCCAGCGAATCGATCTCCTCCATAAAATATACCGCATGGGGATTCCCCACGGAGATCCCCACGAAGGAATACGCCTTGCCGCCCACCTCGATGGCTTCCGGAAGCGCCGAAGTCTGTTCCGGAATCCCCATATCTACGGTGGCCTCCGCTACTTTGCCGTCCCGAATCCCCAGACGCAGCGTCTTGATGCCGGAACGGGTCTCCACGGTCAGCGGATTTTTTACTGCGATGCCGTGATCATACACGTACTTTCCCACACAGCGGATGCCATTTCCGCACATGGCTCCCTCGCTGCCGTCCGCATTATACATAATCATCCGGCAGTCCGCCTTCTGCGAAGGCGCGATCAGGATCAGCCCGTCAGAGCCAATGCCTGTCCGTCTGGCGCTTACCCGCCTGGCCACGGCGGCCGGGTCGGGCACCCTTTCCGTAAAAGCGTTCACATATACATAATCATTGCCGATGCCATGCATCTTCGTAAACTTCACCCTGCTACCCCATCCTTATTTCCGTCCTGCAGCCATCCCATCCGGCTGTTTATACGTTAATTAAACTCATCACCATCTGTGCCGTCTCTACCAGATTCGTTCCACTGTCCATGCTGCATTTCTGCAGGTAGCGGTGCGCTTCCGTCTCCGTCATATTGTTTCGTTCCATCAGGAGATCCTTCGCCCGGTCGATCAAGAGCCGCTCCTCCTGGCTCCTCTCCCTTGGCTGAAGCCGCAATTTCTTCTTCCTGCGGATCTGCAAGCTGGCCATCATCTCCAGCGTGCTGATCAGATCATGGATCTTCAGGGGCATGGGCAGGCACACCACCCCTTCCGGAGCCGGGGACGCCATGCGGGCCGGCGACGCGATCAGCAGCATGGCCATGGAAACCGGCAGGCATTCCCTCAACTCCTCATACATCATATCCGAAAAACGATAACCGCAAACCAGTATTCCGCCATTTAAATTCTCACAGGCACTTAAGATCTGAGAGCCGGTGGTGCAGACGCCGATCACCTGGAATCCGCTGCGCATTAAGATCCCCTTAATGTTCTTCGCATCGTCCAGCTTTGAAAATCCCACGATAATTTTGGTCAATCCTGTCACCTCCAAGCCAATCGTCATGCATTACCAAAGACGATGTCAATACTTGAAAAGGTACTGGCTGATCTCCCAGTCCGTGATCTGTGCCCGAAACTGGTCCCACTCTTCCTTCTTCGCCTCCAGATATTTATGATAAATGTGTTCGCCCAGCACTCTGCGCGCAAGCGGATCGCGTTCAAAGGCAAGGACAGCTTCCCCAAGCGTATGGGGGATCTGCCCGATGCCCATCCTCTGCCGGTCTTCTTCCGACAGCGCGTAGAGGTTCCCGCTGACCGGATCGCCGATCTCCTCTCCCTTCTCGATCCCGTCCAGTCCTGCCTCCAGGATCACAGCCAGGGTCAGATAGGGATTCATCGCCGAATCGGGACTGCGCAGCTCCACGCGGGTATTTCCCCCGCGGGCGCTGGGGATCCGCATCACGCAGCTTTTGGCCGCGGAAGCCGTCCACGCCTTATAAACCGGGGCATCGTAGCCGGGGATCAGGCGCTTGTAGGAATTCACCAGAGGGTTGGCCAGCAGGGCCATCCCGTCAAGATGGGCCATGATCCCGGCCATGAACTGATACGCCGTGCGGCTAAGCCCTAAGCCCCGCGCGTCCTTCTCATCCGCAAAAACGTTGTTCCCCTCCCTGTCAAACAGGGACAGGTTCAGATGCATCCCGGACCCGTTTACCCCTTCCTTGGGCTTGGGCATAAAGGTGGCATGAAGGCCATGGCGCTTGGCGATGGACTTGACCGCCATCTTAAAGGTCACGATATTGTCCGCCGCTGCCAGGCCGTCATTATAATGGAAATCGATTTCATGCTGGGCCGGGGAAATCTCGTGGTAAGAGGCCTCAACCTCAAACCCCATCTCCTCCAGGTTCAGCACGATATCCCGGCGCACATTCTCCGCAAAATCCAGCGGACCCACGTCAAAATATCCCGCCTTCTCATGGGTGACCGTCGTCGGATGCCCCTCATCGTTCAGATGGAAAAGGAAAAACTCGCACTCCGGGCCGGCATAGAACTCATATCCCATCTTGCGTGCGCGGTCCAATGCCTTTTTCAGCACATAGCGTGGATCGCCCTCGAACGGACTGCCGTTCGGCCGGAACACATCACAGATCAGCCGCGCCACCTTTCCCTGCTGTGGGCGCCACGGAAAGATCTCAAAGGTGTCCAGATCAGGGCACAGATACATATCCGACTCATCATCACGGACAAACCCTTCTATCGCTGAGCCGTCAAACATGCAGCGGCCTTCCAGCGCTTTGTTCAGCTGGCTGTACGTCACCGCGACATTCTTCAACATACCGAAAATATCGGTAAACTGCAGGCGGATAAACTCCACATCCTCTTCCTCTGCCAGGCGCAGGATATCCTCTTTCTCGTATTTGCTCATGTAGATCCCTTTCTTTATCTCATTCTCGTCCAAAAGGCCGCCGGCGGCTCCGCAGCGCGCCGGACGACCGGCACGTTTACAATATAACAGCCCGTTTTTTATTTGTCAACAACCTGACCAGGCCCGTTCAGGAGGTCACATATCCGGGGCCGCCCTCGATCCCGGTCTCCTCCTCTGTCTCCACCGGGCGGTTATAATAAACCGTCGCGCCGGTCCCGGTCTCGTCATCCGAATCGTCATCCTCCTCCGATTCCCCGGTCTCGCTGACCGGCGAAGTCGGAACAACGGTCGTCGTGCCTGTATCCGTCGTCTCCGCGTCCGGATCAATCAGCAGTCCCGGATCG
This sequence comes from uncultured Lachnospiraceae bacterium, assembly GCA_964425595.1. Classification (GTDB taxonomy): domain Bacteria; phylum Bacillota; class Clostridia; order Lachnospirales; family Lachnospiraceae; genus Caccovicinus. Next base: position 11,341 of record CAYRMW010000023.1, on the reverse strand, counting down.
TCGATCAGCTCATCCTCCGGAACATATTCATCGGAGGCCGTCAGCGGATCCTCACCTTCCAGCTCATCCTCGCCGTCACCGGCGGATTGATCGATCACGTTCCCGTCCTCATCGGTCTCCTCCTCATCCGAAGAAGCCGTCGTGCTGTCCGATGACCCGGTCTCCTCTTCATCGGAAGACGGATCCGTCGCGGCTTCGGATGTGGACACGGCGGAAGTCATCGCCTTCATATCCTCCTCCAGGATCTCCTCTCCTTCATCCTCCGCCTGGGCACTCTTGTACGCGATGTCGCTGCTGATCTTCTCCACATGGCTGGACGGCTGGTAATTCTCCGTGCCGAACAGGAACTGGTGAAGCTTGATCACATTCGAAGACAGCGTGACCGGAACCACGCAGTCCATGGAATCGATGTCCTGCGTCTTAAGATCAAAGGGGAATCCCGTCGTCTCGCCCAGGTAGAAATCGCCGAGACTCTTGCCTAATTCCAGAAGATCGCTCAGTCCGATACTGGTCGACACCTGGGGCAGGCAGACGCCGATCACGGTATTGATCACCGTCAGATCCGCACTCTTCGCCTTTTCCAGGCACTGCGAGATCACTTCCCGCTGACGCTCCGTCCGCTGGAAATCCGAATCCATCTTGCGCAGCCTGCAGTAAGCCACGGCCTGTACGCCGTCCAGATGCTGATAACCGGCGGATTTCAGATGCTGTGAATAGATCCCCGTATTCTCTACGACGGATGTGATATAGCCGTTGATCTGCTTGAATTCCGCCTCGGTAATCTCGATGTCCACGCCGCCCAGATTATTGATCGCGTCCGCTACCGCGGCCCAGTTTACGGCAATGTAATCATCCACCGCGATGTCCAGGTTTTCATTCAGCGCCTGGATCGCCTGCTCCGGACCGCCCCTGGCGTAGGCCTCATTGATCTTCCGGTAAGGGTTCTTTTCACCCACCTTAAGGTACGTATCCCGGTAAATGCTGGCCAGCTTGATCTCTCCGGTCTCCCAGTTCAGGCTGCAGATGATGATGACATCCGAGTTTGCGCCCTTTCCCAGGTTGCCGTCGGTGGAGTCAACGCCGAAGATCACCAGCTTCCAGAAGCCTTTCTGAACCTGTTCCGTTTCTTCGTCCAGATTCGGATTCGTCATCTCTTCCATATTAACGCCCACATCCTGGGTCTGACTCAGCAAATGGTTGATGTAAAACATCACGCCGCCTATGATCACCGCGATCACAAGGATCACGGCCAGCAAAACCACCCGCCAGGTTATCCGGCGCTTTCCCCGGGGCAGGCGCTGCCCCCGCTTCCTCATCTGCCTGGCAGCTCTGCTGTTTCTATCAATGCTCATGGAAGAATCCTCCATTCTTTCCTGTCGAAATCTTTCTGCTGCGGCCGCCCTGACCGGCTAAGCGGCATCCGCAGTTTCTACCCATGGTCCATATTCCGTCTCTTCGGCTGCTGTCTCTTCTTCGGCTGCCTGGACTGCGGCGGTCTCTTCTTCTGTCTGCGTCTCGCCTGAGTCCTCCGCGGCTTCGGTCTGTGCCGTCTCTTCCGTCTGTGTCTGTGCCGTCTCTTCCGTCTGCGTCTGTACCGTCTCCTCCGCCTGCGCGTCCGCCGTTTCTTCCGCAGCCTGCGTCTGTGCCGTCTCCTCCGCCTGCGTCTCGATAACTGCCGCCTGCGTCTCGGCGGAGGTCGCCGCTGCCGTCGTCTCCTGCGCCGAACCGGAAGCCGTCGTTATCGCCGTGCTTTCTGTTCCTTCCAGATTATAGCATATCACCGGCATTCCTGCATAAACATTTTCATACAGGGTCTTTGCCGCTTCGTAAGGCATGTTGATGCAGCCGTGAGAGCCGTTGGTCTTATATATGGTCCCGCCGAACTGGTTTCTCCAACTGGCGTCATGGAAACCGATCCCGCCGTTAAAGGGCATCCAGAACTTTACCGGGCTGGCGTAGCCCTCGCCCCTGAGCACCGCGTCTCTCTGCTTGTAGGTGAGACTGAACAGGCCCGCCGGCGTCGTGTAGTTTTTGGAGGCATCGCCCGAAACAAAATCCGACTCCAGGATTTTTACCCCATCTTTATAGAAGAACATGTGCTGGGCGGTAAGGTTAACCTCCGCGTAGGTATCCCCATAGTCATTCCCATCGTGGCTGGCCGCGGTCTGCGAATACTCCGGCTCCCGGGTCTGACTTTCTCCGGCCAGGATGATCTCCACCAGTGCCGCCGTCTCCGCCGTCTGGTCGATCCGCCAGCCGTACACGCCGGACACCTCTACTTCCCTGCCGTAGCTGGTCATAAATTTCCGTTTCGTGTAGGCCGTGTTGTAGGTCTCTGCCAGACCGGCCACATATGCCTTCACCAGACTCCCATCCAGGACAGGCCGGCCGTCTTCGTCAAGCGATATCCAGGTGTGGATCGTATCTCCGTCCAGCACCTCCCGGCTGCTCCCGAAGGTATAGGTGACCTCCGTTCCCGTATAGCGGTTCAGCTCCTCTAAGAGACTGACTAACTCCTCCGGCGCCTCCTCATCCGAAGAATAGACGTAGCATCCGGCCAGCTCCAGGGACAGCTCCTGCTGCAGAGACAGGACCGCCTGCGAAAGTGCTTCCGAAAACACCTCGCGATCTGCCTCGGTTCCCGGGTCCGCCGGAATGATCGCGTAGCCCTGTCCGCTGACATAATCCGACAGATACGCCTCCTGATAGGGGCGCACCGTATCCTCGTCAAAGAAAACCAGGTCATCCAGCGTCTCTTCAAACGCTTCTTCATCGTAAGCCAGGACGGTATCGATATCCGCGTCCATGTCCTGGAACAGCGCGAGACCCCAAAGAAGCGGGTTCTGCACCTGGAGGATCGATTCCAGCTGTCCGTCAAACACCGTATGCAGCCCGATCTGCGTCCCCTCGATCTGTTCCTCTTCCCCGTCCCGGCCGATCAGCCGGATGGAATAGCCATCCACGACAGAAGCCAGCTGCTCCTTGACCTCCTCTACGGTAGAGCCCCCGGCGTCCATCCCATTGATCACCGTATTGGGCAAATAGGCGTTCCGATAATAAAAGGCTCCGGCGCCGTAGGCCAGCACCAGCACGCCAAAAAACACCCCTGCGCCCGCAAGCAGGCGAGGGGCCTTTCTGTACGGCTTGCCTTTGCGGCTCCTGGGCTGTTTTCTCTCCGGCCGGGCAGCGCCGTCCTCATCCCGCCGTGCGGCCGCGCCTCCATTTCCTTCCCCGGCTGCGGCTGGATCCGAGGCGGCGTCTTCTCTGACGGCGGCACCGTCCGCGGCGGCGCCGGTCTCTTCCGGCGCGCGAGCGGCGTCCTCCCGGCCATCCCCTGCCGTATCCTCGTCATCACCGGCGGTGATTCCGTCGACTTGCGCGTTGTTTCCGGCCGTACCCGCGTCAAAAGAAGCGGTTTCCTGCTCTTCCCATTCCTCCTCGCGGATGCTCAGGGAGGCCTCGATCAGCTCCTCTTCGATCGCTTTCTTTCTTTTATCTCCACTCTCATGTTTCATGAAATCGCTTATTCAACCTTTCTGAAATACTCTTACCCCCCGCGTCCGGAGCAAACGTCCCATTCCCCCCTGACGCTTGTATCATCATATCATAATCCCTTTCTTCACGCAATGGCATTTCTTGAGAAAACACGTCCCGCAAAGGGTGGGAAACGCCTTTGCGGGACGTGTTTTTGTCCGTCTGTTCTACTCGCCTCTCCGGAATCCCTGGATCTCGCCGATCAGGAGGCGTCCGTTCTCGATCACCGCATCAAAAGCCCCGTGGCGGTAGAGGCTTCCCACCAGAAGGCCTGCCGGGACCGCCAGGATCATGCCTGTGATCCCCTGCACCTTAAAGCCAAGATACAGCAAAAACAAGGTCGTCAGCGGCGGCAGCCCCATGGTATCGCCCACGATCTTCGGCTGGACTACCTGACGCACCACCTGGGTCAGCACATAAAGAAGGAGAAGACCGGCCGCGAACCCATACTCGCCGGACAGCAGCTTGACGAGTGCCCACGGCATCAGCGCAGTACCCGTGCCGAATACCGGGAGAAAATCCAGAAATGCGATCAGTGCGGCCAAAAGCACGCCGTACTCCACCTTCATGACAAAAAAACCCACGGCCAGCACGACGGCCACCACAAACATGATCTTAAACTGCGCAAGGAAATATCCGCCGACCAGCCGCCTGGCATCCGCACGCAAAAACACCATATACCTCCTGATCCACCGCGGGGTTCGCCTGCGCGCCTCGGTCATGATCTTTTCGCGCTCCGCAATGAAAAAATACGAAGACAGGACCACGATCACGATGTTGACCAGCGCGGACGGGATGCCCTTCGCTACATTGCCCGCCGCCGTCACCGTGGGCGTTGCGACCTTTTCCATCAGGCTGCTCAAATAGCTGCCCAGATTTTCCCCGAACTGGTCGATCATTTCCCGCACTGACAGCGGAAAATAGCCCAGCAGCCGGTCCGCCTTTCCCAGCGCCTCCGCCACCTCCGCCTTCGCCGTACTGTACAGCTGAGGAAGGTCGTGCAGCAGCCCGATACTTTCCGCAGCGATCCGTACGGTGATCGCATAGATCAGCGCGATCAGACCCCCCAGGACCAGGACCACGATCAGGACAGAGCTGTGTCCGCGGGCGATCCGCAGATGCTTCTCCAGAAGGTTTACCAGGGGATTAGCGATCATCGCCAGGATCCACCCCACCACGAAGGGCAGGAAGAACCGCAGCAGCTTTGGTCCCAGGACGCACAAAAGGATCCAGCCTGCCACGGGGATAAGGATATTCAGTAAATAGCGGACGATCCTGATCAGCCGCTCCATACACGCTTCACCTCCCGTATGCCCTCCTTACCGGCCAAGGTACCTGGTCAGAAAGTCCCTGAGGACAGCCATCTCCTGCCCGGTTCCCACGGTGATCCGCAAATAACGGTCCAGCACCGGCTTTTTAAAGTAGCGCACGTAGATCTTCCCCGCCTTCAACGCCTGATAGAGCGCCTCCGCGTCCACCCGCTCATGAGAGGCAAAGAGAAAATTCGCCATGGAATCCGGGAAGACAAACCCCAGCTCCCCAAGCCAGACCTTCGTCTCCTCCCTGGTCCGGATGATCCGGCTGCGGACATCGTCATAATAAGCGACATCTTCCACAGCCGCCGCGCCAAGGCAGAGCGACGCCTGGCTCATGGTATAAGAATTATAGGAATACCTGACATTCTCCATAGCAGAGATCAGCTTCCGGCTCCCGAAGGCATAGCCGATGCGCATCCCCGCCATCGAGCGGGACTTGCTGAAGGTCTGCACCACCAGAAGATTTTCATACCGTTTAACGAGCGGCAGCGCGGAAACACCGCCAAAATCAATATACGCCTCGTCCACGATCACCACGGAATCCGGATTGTCCCTGACGATCCTTTCCACCTGGTCAAGGGGGAGGAACAGGCCGGTCGGCGCGTTGGGGTTCGGAAAGATGATCCCCCCGTTCTTTCGGCGGTAATCCTCCGGCCGGAGCCGAAATTCCTCATCCAGAGGCACCGTCTCATAAGGCACCTGAAAGAGTCCGGCCCATACCGGGTAAAAGGAATAGGTGATGTCCGGGAACAGGATCGGCAGCGCGGAATGGAAAAAGGTCATAAAGGCCATGGCCAGCACATCGTCCGATCCTACGCCCACAAAGATCTGCGATGGATCGATCCCGTAACACCTCGCCAGCGCATTAACCAGCACGGTGGAAGACGGATCCGGATACTTGCGGAAGGACTCCGGATCCATCGTTTTCAGCGCCTCGGCCACCCTGGGCGAAGGCGGATAGGGATTTTCATTGGTATTGAGCTTGATCAGGTTCTCTCCGGCCGGCTGTTCGCCCGGCACATAGGGCTCTACCCGGCGGATATAGGATTCCCAGACACTCATGCTTCCTTTCCTCCCTCCAGTCCGCATGCCTGCGCGATCCTGCGGAAAGCCGGAAGCGACCGCTCGATCTGCGCGTAAGAAACACAGTACGAGATCCGCACATACCCCGGGCAGGCAAAGGAGCTCCCGGGAACCACCAGAATGTGATGTTCCTTGCAGAGCGCGCAGAAAGCCTGCTCTGTAAGCGGCGTCTTCATAAACAGATAAAACGCGCCCTCCGGCTTAACGCAGGTAAACCCGTACGCCGTCAGCGAATCGTAAAGGAGGTGGCGGTTCCGATCATACGCCTCCAGGTTCACCTTTTCATTGAGGCAGCGTTTGATCATCCGCTGCATCAGTGAAGGTGCGTTCACACAGCCGATCACCCGGTTGGCGATCACCGCGGCCGCGATCACCCGCTCACTGTCTTCCACCTCATCCGGGATCACCACATAGCCGATCCGCTCCCCGGGCAGGGACAGGGATTTGCTGTAGGAATAGCAGACCACCGCATTGTCGTAATAGCGGGTGACGTACGGCACGAAAGCTCCGTCATAGGCCAGCTCCCGGTACGGCTCATCCGAGATCAGCAGGATGGCGTGCCCATATTCCCTGCTCTTCTCCCGCATGATCGAGCTGATCTCGCGGACGGTCTCTTCGGAATAGATCACACCGGCCGGGTTGTTGGGTGAGTTCATGATCACCGCCCGCACCTTCGGCCCCAGGAGTCTGCGGAAGAGGACAAGATCCGGCTGGAACGTCGCCGTATCCGGCTCCACCGCCACCAGTTCGCCGTCATAATTGCCGACATAGGAGCGGTATTCCATGAAATACGGTGCAAAGGTCAGCACCTGGTCGCCCGGATTAAGGATGGTCTTCAGGATGATATTCATGCCGCTGGCCGCGCCGACGGTCATGATGATGTTGTTCATGCCAAACCGTGTGCCAAAACGGGAATTCAGCGACTCCGCCACGGCCTGCCGCACATCCTCGTACCCGGCATTGCTCATATAGCCGTGGACAAAGGTGGTGTCCTCCTCCTCAAGCACCTCAACGATCGCCCGGTTTACCGCCTCCGGCGCCGGCACGTTCGGATTCCCCAGACTGAAATCATACACATTCTCCGCTCCATAAAGAGCAGCCATCCGCTTCCCCTCTTCAAACATGGCGCGAATGGCGGAATTGTTCTCCACCAGAGGTTTCATCTTCTCGGCAATCATATCCTGCTCCTCCACTTCTCCGTTTTTGGCTTTAGTATAGCACTTTCCAGCCAAATTGCATAGCAAAAGGCGAAAAAAAGAAGGCCGCCGCGGTGATCCGCAGCAGCCTGGTCTCTGTGCACGTAGTATAAGGAACAAACAGTAAATTACTCTTCGGAATTCGCAACCGCCTCGATATCCACATCAACGACATCGGGTTCTTCATGCCTCTGCGCGGACGCAAGAGCCTTTATGCTCAGGCTGATCTTATGATCTGCCTCGTTGAAGTCTACGATCTTCGCTTCGATCACCTGGCCGATCTTCAATACATCAGACGGCTTATCCACATGCTCTCTGGCGATCTGGGATACATGGAGCAGAGCGTCCACACCGGGCTCAAGCTCTACGAAAGCGCCGAAATCGGTCATGCGGGCCACACGCCCGGTCACGATGTTTCCGGCCGCGTACTTCTCCGCCGCGTTCACCCACGGATTGGTCTCCGGGAACTTCAGGCTCAGGGCAATCTTCTCGCCCTGGATGTCCTTGATCAGGACCTTCACCTTATCGCCGGTCCGGAACACCTTTCTCGGATTCTCCACGCGGCCCCAGCTCATCTCGGAAATATGAAGCAGGCCGTCAGCGCCGCCCAGATCGATGAACGCACCGAAGTCGGTCACGTTCTTTACGGTGCCCTCTACGCTGTCACCTACGTTGATGCGCTCAAACAGCGCCTTCTGCATCGCTGCCTTTCTCGCGATGATCAGCTGCTTTCTGTCGCCGATCACGCGGTGCCTGCGGGGATTGAATTCGGTAATGACGAACTCGATTTCCTTGCCGGCGTACTTGGACAGGTCCTTTTCGTAGGTGTCGGACACCAGGCTGGCCGGGATGAAGATCCTCGTCTCCTCGACCACGACGCTCAGTCCGCCGTCCAGCACCTGAACGACCTTGGCCGTCAGGACTTCCTGGTTGTTAAAGGCCTCCTCGAGTCTCTTGTTCCCTCTGTCGGCCGCCAGTCTCCGGTAAGAAAGGACAACCTGGCCTTCGCCGTCATTGACCTTGATCACCTTGGCTTCCATCTCATCACCGACATGGACCATCGTGGTCAGGTCAGCATTCGATACATTCGTATATTCACTGCGGGTAATAATGCCGTCAGACTTGTAACCAATATTCAAGACGATCTCGTCTTCTTTCACATCGATGACCTTACCAGTGACAACCTCTCCTGTACGTATTGTTTTTAATGATTCTTCCAACATTTGTTCAAAACTTAACTCTGACATGAGTATGAACCTCCTCAATAATCTTTCTTGGGGTCGATGCCCCTGCTGTAATACCTACGCTGCGCACAGAATTTACACTTTCAGGATCGAAATCGCCGAGTGTCTGGATGTAATATGTGTTCTTACATTCATTGAGGCAAATTTCGTAAAGCTTCTGGGTGTTGGAACTGTTCTTCCCGCCAATCACGATCATGGCATCCACTTTCGAAGCAATCTCCTTTGCCTCCACCTGTCTTTCCTGTGTTGCATTGCAAATCGTATTTAAAACAAGTATATCATAACCCTTTTTCGAAATTTTTTCAACTAATTCTTTAAATTTATTGTGATTAAATGTAGTCTGGGCCACCACAGACAGCTTTTTTTCGGAAGCCGGACGGAAATTTTCCGCCTGTTCGGACGTTTCAATGACCACCGTGTCCTCATCGCCCCATCCTTTGATCCCTTCCACCTCGGGATGCGACGCATTCCCCATGATGATCACCTGATGGCCGGCCTCACACTGCTCCCGGACGATCCGGTGGATCTTCTTAACAAAGGGACAGGTCGCATCGACCACGGTAAGCCCGCGCTCCTGCAGGATGCGGTAAATCTCCCGGCTGACGCCGTGCGAACGGATCACCACGACCCCGTCGGACAGCGCCTCAAGCTCCTTGCGGCTGCCGATGACCCGGACGCCCTTCTCCTCCAGATCGCGCACCACTTCTTCATTATGGATGATGGGACCGTAGGTATAGATGGGCCGGCCGGCCGTTCCGATCTGCTCATAGACCTTGTCCACGGCCCGCTTAACGCCGAAACAGAATCCGGCCGTCCTTGCAACGATAACCTCCACGACGCATTCCCCCTCAGTTCTTTGATCCGATCCCTTTCCGGGCGGCGATCCCGAGGATGCGCTCGATCACCTGCGGGATGGTCAGCTCCGAACTGTCCACCAGCACAGCGTCCTCCGCCCGGATGAGCGGCGAATATTCCCGATGCGTGTCTCTGTCGTCCCGCTGCCGGATATTTTCCCGGATGCTCTCTAGATCCGCCGTCTCCCCTTTTTCCCGGAGCTGGAGGTATCTTCTCCTTGCCCGCTCTTCCACGCTGGCCGTAAGATAGATCTTTACCTGCGCGCTGGGAAGCACGCAGGTGCCGATATCCCGTCCGTCCATCACCACGTCCGCCCGGGAAGCCAGCTGCTTCTGCAGATCCACCAGCTTCTCCCTCACCGGCAGGTAGACTGAGGTGGCGGAAGCCATCTCGCCTACGGCTTCATCCCGGATCAGGCCGGATACGTCCTCTCCGTTCAGCATCACCTGCTGGACACCGTCCTCATAGCGGATCGAGATATCCACTTCCCGGCATGCCGACGCGATCCGGTCTTCCTCTTCCGGACCGATCCCCTGCCGCAGAAAATAAAGAGCCATTGCACGGTACATGGCACCGGTATCCACGTAGATAAAGCCCAGCTTCTCAGCTGCTGCCCTCGCGATGGTGCTCTTACCTGCTCCCGCAGGACCGTCAATGGCGATGTTGAAATGCTGCATGTTGTAGTCCTCTTTCCCTTAGTTTCCTGTCTGCCTTATCATGGGGGTCAAAATGCCTTTTGACCCCCGGCATCACCATTATAGCTGAATTAAAGGCTATGCGCAATGATAATTTCCCCCGGAAAGATACGGGCATACGCCGTCTTCATGCAGATGCGCGGGATACCCGTCACAATGATAATACGTACGGCCGCTGCCGGTCTGCTCCGACTGGTGGCTGCTGCGACCGTGCCCGTGTCCTTCTCCGGAATGCGCCAGCGCCGTCCCGTACATCAGTTCTCATAGGTATAAATCATATGTATCCCCTCATCCGTCCTTTCACAGTCCATAGCCAGAGCGATCGTCTCTTCTTCGTCCGGATCCGTGATACGGACGCCGATGCTAAAGCCCTGCCTCAATAGATCCGTGAACGGGATATGGTTCTCTGTTGTAATCTGCTCTCCCGGCATCAGTTCTGAGAGGCTGATATCCACGAATTCCCAGTATTCCAGTTCCCCCTCGATGTTATAGACGTACATCATCACGGGCCAATCCCAGTAAATCGGAGCATTTCCGGAATTCTCCCAAACCATATAAACATCCAGCTGACCATCCAAAAAAGAAAACTGCGTCCGCAGGCTTGATATATAGAAACGGTAGCCTAACAGCCTCCTCACCGCTTCCGCTCCCGGCAGTTCAAGTTCCTCACCCTGAGGGCAGTGGGGACCGATAAAGGACATATGGGAACGCTCTATTAAGTCAAGGGTCTTTTCCAGATTCTCATCCAACATCTCTTCCATGGAAAGAGAACTTGTAAATTCTCCTCCTACAGGAGCATTTTTCCAGAAATCAGGAACAGGCTCATAGGGCAATTCTCCCTCCGCACTTTCATAACTCCCCCCGTTCTCAATCCAGTCCAGCCATTCCTCCGTATCCTTTTCATGCCCTGTCATGTCATTATATAACCCCAGGCCGCCGTCTGAAACCATGACGTAATTTCTTCTCATTAAAAGTCGGGCATTGTGGAAATTATCTGAATAATCAAGTACGTATTTCCAACACGTGTCCATATCCGGCATAGAGACTACACCCTCGTCCTCATTGGTATGCCATTCTCCCCAATGCCCCAGGCTGCCGATTTCCACATAGGCCAGAAAATCATCCTTGTTGAAATATTCGGCAAGAGCCGCAATGGCCATGCTATGGCGCTCCCGAAAGAAATCATTGCTGTAATCCGGCGAATAGCCGCTGCCGTAAGAAGTGTTGTAAAACTCCCCGTCCCCCGTGCTCTCGTATAGCCACCGGGGGATATCCATATGCTCCTCCTCCCCCGGAACGTCACACAGGAAGCGCAGTACCGCATGCTTATTCTGTTCCTTCCACTCCGGAATATGGTATTTTTCTTCCAGGCCCGCAATATCATACTGGCCCTGAACCGGCTCCCACTCCGCCCAGGT
>CAYRMW010000022.1:0-33844 GCA_964425595.1 uncultured Lachnospiraceae bacterium | reverse complement strand
AAAAAATACCGGCTTTGTAAAGCCGGAAAGAGAATGCGACCGATTTGTAAAAGGAAGGTAAGATTTGATGAACATTTTGGGGAATCCGTTCCAAAGCAATGCTGCCTGTCCATGAACGGCCATGAAAGCCTTCGCGGTTCTCCAAAACGATCAGCCGCAGGGGGCCGCGGCGTCAATTCAAGGATGCGCGTCCCCCACGGTCTTTGCCGCCATCTCCCGGCGCAGCTCTTCTAACTGCCCCTCCAGCATGGCGATCTTTTTATTCAGGCGCTCGATCTCCTCCGAATGGACCGTCTTCTGGGGCGGCAGGCGCACGCCGTCCTTTTTTACCGGACGGGCGGGGATGCCCACCGCCGTAACGTTGTCCTCCAGAGGCTTTAACAGCACAGCATTGGCCGCGATGGAGCAGTTGTCGCCCACTTCGAAAGCGCCAAGGATCTTGGCGCCGCAGCCTACGGTCACATTATTGCCCAGGGTGGGATGACGCTTTCCCTTATTCAGTCCCACCCCGCCCAGGGTCACGCCCTGGTAGATGGTGCAGTTATCGCCCACTACCGCCGTTTCCCCGATCACCACCCCGCAGCCATGGTCGATCAGGATTCCATGGCCGAGCTGAGCGCCCGGGTGGATTTCGATCAATGTAAAGAAACGGCTGATCTGTGAAATCAGACGGGCAATGAAGAACATTTTCCGCCGGTAGAACCAGTGGGCAAACCGGTGCCAGATCAGCGCATGGACACCCTGGTAGAGAAGCAAGACCTCCAGAGCGTTCCGCGCCGCCGGATCCCGGGCCTGCACCGCCTTCACATCCAGCCATATATCTTTTAAAATCATACTCCCTCATCCCTTTCCGCGGCCGTCCCAGGAAACAGCGTCCGGGGCCGCCGTACGCTTCATTATAGCATAGGACCTCCGGATACAAAAGGAATATTAAAAACATATCACTGGAATATTATTTCGGCCGTCCGGGCGCCGCAGCCTCTGGTTGCCGCGCTTTGCCGATTTCTCGCTCCACCGTCTCTCCGGCAGCTGCCTCGATCTGCTCACGCTTCCCCGCGTAAGCCAGGGTCAGACAGAGCGGTTCCTTCGCGGCCTGCACCGCGTACCAAGAAACCTCTCCGTCTTCCCACCGCAGAGAAATCTGTCCGCCATCCATGATCCGGATCCCGCTGATCTCGCCGTCTTTCCACGCGGAGGGAAGGGACGGCAGCAGTTTTACGTATCCCGGCTCAGCGTGGACCAGCATTTCCGTCATCCCGGCAAGCGCGCCCATGTTGCCGTCGATCTGGAAGACGCGGCCGTCTTTTCTTGGATGCGTGTCCATAAGATTCGGCGCGGTCGACTGCCGGAACAGCTTCACGAGATTTTGATATGCCTCTTCGCCCTTCTCGAGTTTCGCATACATGCACACGATCCAGGCGCAGCTCCAGCCGGTATGGCCGCCCCCGTACAAAAGCCGCCGCTCCAGCGTTGCGGCTGCCGCCTGTGCAAGCGCCGGCGTCCGGTCGCAGGAAATCTGGTTGGAAGGATACAGCGCATAAAGCTGGGAAATATGCCGGTGCCCCGGTTCTTTTTCCTCATAATCCTCTCTCCACTCCTGGATCTGGCCGTGTTTCCCGATTTTCAGCCCGGGAAAACGGCGGAGGCATTCCGCCGCCTTTTCAGAGACCGCGCTTTTCACCGCCAAAATTTCCGATGCCTCCAGATAATCGGTGAAAAGATCCGTCAGGATCTCCACATCCATCGTACTCCCGGCGCAGATACAGCCTTCTGTTCCGTCCTTCATGATATACGTATTCTCCGGCGATACGGAAGGACAGGTCACCAGCTCACCACCGTCTTCGATCAGAAAATCTTCAAAGAAAAGCACCGCTTCCTCCAGGCAGGGATAAAGCGCGCGAAGGAATTCGTCATCCTTCATATAGCGGTAGTGCCGCATGATGTGCGTGCACAGCCACGCGCCGCCCATCACCCAGTACGTTGCCGGGATATAGATATCCTGTGGAGCGGTGTCCGCCCAGATATCCGTATTATGATGCGCCATAAATCCGCGGCAGCCGTACATGCGGCGCGCCGTATCTCTGCCGGTCTCTGCCATGCGCCGGATCAGGTCAAACAGCGGCTTTCCGCATTCGGCAAGATTACTGCTCTCCGCGGGCCAGTAGTTCATTTCCGTGTTAATGTTGATCGTATACTTGGAATCCCACGCCGGCTGTATTTCCTCGTTCCAGATCCCCTGCAGATTGAGCGGGAGGGAGTCCGGCCGGCTTCCCGCGATCATCAGATAGCGGCAGAATTGATAATAAGCCGCTGCCAACAACGGGTCTTCCGGATGTTCTTCTCTTCTGCGATGGAGAGGCATGGATGCCGGCAGCCTGTCGCCGGCGCCTTTCTTCCCCAGATGAAAGCGGACTCTTCCAAAAAGGGTTCCATAGTCTTCCTCATGCTTGCGCAGAAGCACTTCCACCCCAAGCTTTTCCGCTTCATCAAGGCGTTTTTTCACTGCCGCTTCCGGGTCTGTTTCATAAAAGCTGGTTTCACCGGCAATCAGCAGGGTTACCTTCCGGCAGTTTTTAACGACCAGATGTTCCCCTGCCGTCTGCACCCGGCTTTGCGGTCCCTCTGCCAGCGCGGCAACTGCCGTGTAGAATTTCACGCCGTCCGCACCTGACCGGCCGTCCATAAAAATGGTATGGCCGTTCACTTTGCCGGCGCGCTCATAAAAACGTCCTCTTTGCAGGATAGCAGAAAAGGAGATTCCGCCGCCTTTTTCCTCCGGGGATGCGGTTTCTGCCGGCGGCAGGCACTCCATGCTCACCACGATCACGCGGGACGGCCAGGAAGCAAAATAACGTTTCCGGATTTCTCCGATGTCCGTCCGTACAAAGCATTCCTGCACCACTCCTTTTTCCAGATCCAGCTCGCGCCAGTATGACGATGCGTCTTCCGGATCCCATCGCAGCCGCGGCGTTCCGTAGGTGATCCACAGATCGCCCAGCGTCTGATACGGCCGCTGGCTCTGCGGCGTTCCGGAAAAGCAATAGACCAGCTTTTCCTCTGCCTCCGGGATCTTCCCCTCCAGGATCAGCTGCCGCACGTGACCCAGATTTTCTTTTGCTTCCGGATTGATCCGATCCACATGACCGCCGTACCAGAGACTGTCCAGGTTCAGCTGGACCCGTTCACGGCTGCAGCCTCCGAAAATCATAGCACCCTGACGTCCGTTTCCGATCGGGTACGCTTCCATCCAGTCTTTGGCAGGTTCATCCTCCCAGAATATTCCTCTGCTCTCGTTCATCATCGTTTTCTTCCCCTTCTCTGCTGTTTTTCGTTCCTGCCGCCTGCTGCCGGTTCAGCTGACGCCCCCAGGGTCTGATAGCTCCATTATATCCTCCCGCCACCCCTCTGATTAGGAATCTTTCCGTCGTTTTTCTCTTTTTCATGTCGTGTTTTTGCAAATTTTATTGACTTCCCTTTTTCGCATGCTACAATATCCCTATATCCCATCAGGAGGCTATGGATGAAGCTTGAAGATCATACCCTGAACCTGTCTTTTTCCATCGGAAATGTCGGCTTTCGGCTGCAGCGCATCGTGCTCGAATCGGTCGAGCGTCCCATCCCGCTCCACAGCCACGGGAGCGGCTGTTTTGAGTTTCACTATATCCTCTCCGGCAGCGGTTCTATCCTGTCCGACGGCACAGAATACCCGGCCGCCTCCAATGTGTTTTACGTCACTGGACCGCTGATCCCGCACGCGCAGGCCTCCGACCCGAACGCGGTGATGGAGGAGTACTGCCTGTATCTTAAAGTGACGGAAAAACAACAATCTCTGCCCTGGGTGCCCCAGGAGCTGAAGGACTTTCTCGCGCAGTTAAACAACGCCCGATCCTGTTTCCTTCCGCAGGCCCCAGGACTTGGCCGGCTGATGACCGCAGTCTTTGCGGAAAGCAGCCGGAAAGATCCCGGATACACCATACAGATCGAGTCGCTGTTCAAAGAAATCCTCGTTCAGCTCATCCGCAGTCTCCGAAACGAATCCGCGCAGGAGGCGAAAAAAAGCACTTCCTTGCCTCCTGATAAAGCCCTGCTCCTGATTGACGAAGCCTTTCTGTACGGTTATCGGGATCTGACCCTGAACGATCTGGCCGCGCAGCTGAATCTGAGCCAGCGTCAGACAGAGCGCCTGCTAAAGCAGTACTACGGAAAAACGTTCCAGCAAAAAAAAGCCGATGCCCGCATGGCCGCCGCCGTCATCCTTCTGAAAAAAGACACCTCCATCACGCAGATCGCCGAGGCGCTCGGCTACTCCTCGATCGAACACTTTTCTTCTTCCTTTAAGAAATATTACGGGTTCAGCCCCACCGTGTACCGAAAGCAGGAGAGGAAAACGAGGCCGCCTGCGCAGCGGAAAACGCCCGGACAGCCGGTCGGTCCGGATCAGCCGGATTGCCTTTGCGCCCAGGATAATCCTTGACAAACCTGCGAAAAACGGGTATAGTAGACTTCAGAACGGGGCGGTCTGATCGGAGGATTTTGCAGCCCTTTATCCAAACAAGATTTTCGGCCGGATAGTTCCGGGGCCGTTTTCCGAGACAAAGACGTTTCATCCCAGATTCCCGGGGATGAAGGCGTCTTTTCTTTATTTATGCGGCCGGCCGGTTCCATTTCCCGCAGCGCCGGCAGGAGGGCAGCCCCTCCCCTGCCGCCTCACCGGATCCCGGCACCGTCGATTGAAGCAGGAGGAAATGCCTATGAAAGAATTAATTGATCATGCAGAAGGAATTAACCGGCTGCTGGCACGCTTTGGCGTAAAGTTCGGCATCTATAAAAACGGTGAATTTCATGAGCAGCTGTTTCCCTTTGACGCCATCCCCCGTGTGATCTCCCATCAGGAGTTTTCGCGCCTGGAAAAGGGGCTGATCCAGCGGGTGGACGCACTGAACCTCTTTCTCAATGACATCTATGGAGAGAAAAAGATCATCCGCGACGGAGTGATCCCCGAGGAATTTGTGTTTATCTCATCCGGATATCTCCCGGAGTGCGAGGGTATCCATCCGCCAAAGAATATTTACAGCCACATTTCCGGCATCGATCTGGTTCTGGGCAAAGACAATGAATGGTACATCCTGGAGGATAACCTGCGGATCCCTTCCGGCGCTTCTTACCCCATGATCGCCCGGGAATTCTGCCGTCGTGCGTCGCCTTCTACCTTCCGCAACAATCCGGTGGAAGATAACCGCAACTACGCGGATCTGCTGCGCGAGACCATGGATTGGGTGAATACCGGCGGCATCCCTGTCATCATGACGCCGGGCCGATACAACGCGGCCTACTTTGAGCACTCCTATCTGGCTGAGCGGACCGGGAGCGAGCTTGCCACCTGCTCTGATCTCTTTGTCGAAGACAATTATCTTTACTTCCGGGATTACCGCGGCACAAATCGGAAGGTCGGCGTCATCTACCGCCGCATATCCGATGAGTACCTGGATCCCATGACCTTCCTGCCGGAATCGCTGATCGGTATTCCGCACATCATGGATGTCTACCGCAGCGGGAATGTCGCCATCGTCAACGCGCCCGGAAACGGCGTGGCGGATGACAAGGGAATCTACTATTTTGTCCCGAAGATGATCCGCTATTATCTGGATCAGGAGCCGATCCTGAAAAACGCCCCCACCTATCTGCCCTTCTACCCGGAGGATAAAAAGTACGTGCTGGAGCATCTGGAAGCACTGGTCGTCAAGGATGTGGCGGAAGCCGGCGGATACGGCGTCGTCTTCGGAAGCGGACTCACCCAGGAAAAGCTGGCCGAGTTAAGGCAGCTGATCGAATCGGAACCCCGTCGCTTTATCGCGCAGGAGGTCATCGATTTCCAGGATATGGAGGTGATGAACGGTCACGAGCGCGTGCTGCGCAAGGCCGATCTGCGGGCGTTCGTCCTTTCCGGAAAAGAAACCAGGGTCTGGGCCAGCGGGCTGACCCGTTTCTCACGAAACGCGGATTCATTTGTAGTAAACTCATCCCAGGGAGGAGGATTTAAAGACACATGGGTATTATCTCGATAGAAAACGCCGACCATCTATACTGGCTCGGCCGGTACACAGAGCGGGTCTACACCACATTGCGGGTATTTTTTCACGTTTATGACCAGATCATTGAGCAGCCGGAGGGGAGCTACACCGAATATTGCCGGAGACTGAACATCCCTGACATCTATCAGTCCAACCGGCAGTTCGTACAGTCCTATCTGTTTGACGAGGAGAATCCGGATTCCGTGATCTCCAACCTGCGCCGGGCCTATGACAATGCCATCGTGCTGCGCAACGAGCTGAGCAGCACCGTGCTCTCCTATGTTCAGCTGTCCTTAAATACCATGGAAGCCAGCCAGCGGACGTCTTCGCCTTTGCTGGAACTGCAGCAGGTACTGGACTATCTGCTCGCATTCTGGGGCGCTGCCGATGACTATGTGGAAGCGGAGGACTGCCGGAACATCCTCAAGTGCGGGAAATATGTGGAGCGCCTGGATCTCTGTATCCGGCTGAATTACCACGTACAGGATCTGGAAAAAGAATACCGAAAGCTATTAAACCGAATCCAGAAAGCAAATCTGTGCTATAATGAAGAAAGCCTGAAGTGCCTCGGCAAAATGATCCTGGACGAGGCAGGACAGGAAATTGATCATCAGGAGGCGTTGCGCTGCCTGTACGGCCTGTTCCAGTAATCTGTGGTGGAATGGTATTGATCCCGGTAAGCAGCGCGAAAAAATATGAGAAAGCTGCGATTTGAATACAAGATGATTCTGGAATTTTCGTCTCCGGTGAGCAGCCATTATTTTTCCCTGCGCTGCGTCCCCGGAGACTCTTTGCGGCAGCAGATCACCCTGACCGACTGCCAGGTAGAGCCTGCCGATTATTTAACTGCGCTGACCGACGGTTTCGGGAACCGCAAGCTCAGCGGCTCCGCCCTGGCGCCCCACAGCACTTTCCGCTACCGGATCGCCGGGACCGCCTGTGTCCAGGGCATGATGGTGCAGAAGGAACCGCTCCATCCCATGTACCGGTACCCTTCCGCCTATGCCGGTTTCCAACCGGAAGTAACCGCCTTTGCGGAAAAGATCCGGGACGAATGCCGCAGGCAGGGCGCTGCGGCCCCGATGGAACAGGCCGTGTGCGCCATGGATTATCTGTACAGCCATTTTACCTATGTCCACGGCGTCACGACGATCCAGACAACCGCCGCCCAGGCCCTCGCCCTGGGAAAAGGCGTCTGCCAGGACTATGCCCACATCATGACCGCGGTGCTGCGCTATCTGGGCATCCCCGCCCGCTATGTCAACGGTCTGATGATCGGCGAAGGCTCCACCCACGCCTGGGTGGAGGCCTATCTTCAGGATGGATGGTACGGCTTCGATCCTACCAACAACCTGCATATCGATGACTATTACATTAAACTGGCGCATGGCCGGGATTACCGTGACTGCACGGTGGACAAGGGGCGGTTTTTGGGCAGCGCCGCCCAGAAGCAGGAAATCTATGTAAATGTAAATGTGGAGGAAATCAGCAATGACGGAGACAGTGGTATCAGTTGAACTTCCGGTAGCAGAACATCTTAACATCCGCAAAAACCGGATCATGCCCGTTCACCCGTCCGGGGAGGAAAAACGGATCGCCATCGTGACGGGAACCCATGGCGATGAGCTGGAAGGACAGTTCGTCTGCTATGAACTGCTCCGCCGGCTGAAGGCGGAGCCGGAGCAGCTTAAGGGGATCGTCGACATCTATCCGGCGTTGAATCCGCTGGGCATCGACTCCATCACCCGGGGCATTCCCATGTTCGATCTGGATATGAACCGGATATTCCCCGGCTGTGAGGACGGTCCCATGATGGAATCCCTGGTTTACCGCCTCACCGAAGACCTGAAGGGGGCGGATCTGTGCGTGGATATCCACGCCAGCAATATATTCCTGATGGAACTTCCCCAGGTGCGGATCAATGAGATCACCGCCGACACGCTCGTCCCCCTTGCCGAAAAGATCAATGTAGACTTTGTCTGGGTTCACGCGTCCGCCACCGTTCTGGAATCCACACTTGCCTACACCCTGAACAAGGCCGGTACGCCGACTCTTGTGGTGGAAATGGGCGTCGGCATGCGCATCACCCGCGCCTACGGCTTCCAGCTGGTCGACGGGATCTTAAACGTCATGAAATCTCTCGGCGTATGGGAAGGAGAGGTCAGCAGCGTGCGCACGCCGGTCATCTCCACCGATCATGCCGTAGGCTATCTGAATGCCGGGAATGCCGGGATCTATATTTCCCGTGTCAAGATCGGCGATCAGGTGAAGGCCGGCGATCTGTTCGGGGAGATCCTGGATCCGCTGACCGGAGATATCGTAGAAGCGGTGGAAGCCCCCATCTCCGGCATGGTCTTTACCCGGCGGGAATATCCCGTGGTCTATGGTGGCTCGCTTTTAGGACGGATACTTGGAGGAATAGAACATGAGAAAGACTGAAATCTATCGGTTGGGTTCGCCTTGCCGTGAAGACCTGCTGATCACCGGCTATCGCTTCGGACACGGCCAAAAATCCGCCTGTATCATCGGAAGCATCCGCGGGAATGAGGTGCAGCAGCTTTACATCTGCTCCCAGATCATCCGAAAGCTCGAGGAACTGGAAGCCTCGCATTCCATTATCTCCGGAAAAGAGATCCTGGTCATTCCCTCGGTAAACCACTACGCCATGAATATCGGGAAACGGTTCTGGCCGGTAGACAACACGGATATCAACCGGATGTTCCCCGGCTACCATCTGGGGGAAACGACCCAGCGCATCGCCGCCGGCGTTTTTGACAAGGTAAAAGACTACAGCTACGGCATCCAGTTTGCCAGTTTTTATATGCCGGGTGATTTCGTCCCCCATGTACGCATGATGGACACCGGAAAACAGAATACCAGCCTGGCCGGCCTTTTCGGCCTGCCCTATGTCGTGGTGCGCAGGCCCCGCCCGATCGACACCACGACACTGAATTATAACTGGCAGATCTGGGACACCAACGCCTTCTCCCTCTACACCACGGAGACCGACTTCATCGACGAGGCGTCCGCCCGGCAGGCCGTGGCGGCAGTGCTCCGCTTCCTGACCCGCATGGGGATTTTAAAGTACCACAGCCACAGCGGATTTATCTCCACGCTGATCAACGAGGAGGAACTGACTTCCGTCCGCTCCAATGCCGGCGGCATCTACCGCAGGCTGTGCCGTCCCGGCGACGAGGTGCGCATGGGCATGCCCCTGGCGGAGATCGTTCACCCCTACGAAGGAAATGTGATCTCCACCATACTGGCGCCCACGGAAGGCATCATCTTCTTTACGCATAAAAAGCCGCTGGTAACGGAAAATGAAGTCATCTGCAAGATCGTGCGCAGGCTTCATGCGTAGCGGGGCAGGATTTTCTTAATCCAAGCGCTGCCTCTACTGCATGACGTTCTGGAATAGAGGGAGCCGCCCCTAGTCTGGTTACCGCAATAGCGGCAGCTTTCGCGGCAACTTTCATGGCACTTTCCTCTGTCATTCCCTCCAGAGTCCCTGCAATGAAGTAACCACTGAAAGTATCACCAGCCGCTGTGGTATCCACTGCTTCCACCGGAAACCCAGGCTGGTGAAATTGTTTTTGCTGGTTTGCAAAAATTGCTCCATCACTCCCTATAGTAAGGACAATCGCCGCATCAGGGAATCTCGCCGACAAATGCGCTGCCAATGCCCCCATTTCTTCACTCTCCGAACTGTCTTCTGCCTTTAACAGCTCAATCGCTTCCGTTTCATTCAAGAGGAAATAATCTACCAAGTCCAAAGGCAATTCAAAAATCTTTTGATCCATAGGAGAAGGGTTGAGGACAATCTTCATGCCCTTCTCATGTGCCTTTTTCATCAAGTAAGAAAGTTCATTAATCTCATTTTGCAACACCAGAAAATCACCTTCACAGAAGGCTTCCAGCACTCGATTGATCTGCTCTCTGGTAATCGCCTGATTTGCCCCGCCATACAGAAGGATACAATTGTCCCCTTCTTTGTCGTTTTGGATAATCGCGTTGCCCGTGCGAACATCGGAACGAATCTCCACATAAGAGATATCTACTCCTGCCTCTGTCAGAATATCCAGCAAAAATCTTCCATCTTCGCCAATCGTACCTGCCAAATAAGTGGAGACGCCTGCTTTTGCTAATGCAATGGATTGATTCAACCCCTTACCTCCGGCAAACACCTGGAGGGATTGAGAAGAAAGAGTTTCCCCTTTTTTCACAAAATGATCCACTCGATATGTATAATCAATATTCAGTGAACCAAAACACAACACTCTCATAATTCTCACCTATTTCTGACCGAATTCTATTGCAAATTTCTCCAAAATTCGGATCGCATCTTCATATTTTGCGATTTCAACATATTCATTGGGCTTGTGTGCCATAAAAGGGTCGCCCGGTCCAAACAAAAGGATATCTCGCTCTCCCTTTCGGTCCAGGACAGAGCCATCCGTGAAGAAATTAACCCCCAAATACTCCTCTTGGTATCCGAATTCGCGAAGATTTTTTCCCAGAGCCACTGTCATATGATTACTCGGAGCTATTTCGATCGGTCTCCTGTCATTCAGCACTTGAAAATCCGCTTCGTATCTGAAATCTTTCTGCTGCATCTCCAACAACAATTCGCTGGCCTTATTCAAAATCTTTTCACTGGTTATGCCGGGAGTCATGCGAATATCCATAACCAACCGGCAGCGATCCGGCGTCATGTTGTTAGCAATGCCGCCCTCGATCATCGTAATCTGTGCCGTAGAGCGGCCTAGAAGAGGATGGGAGAACTGTTCCACAAAAGCCTTTGTCTTCTTTCCGATTTCTACCGCACAGAAAATCGCATTGACCCCTGCTTCGGGATATGCGCCATGACTGGCAAGCCCTCTGGCTAAGATTTCCAGCCACAGGCAACCTTTCTGCGCTATCCCCAGCTTCATTCCTGTGGGCTCCCCCACCAAAATCCACTTTCCGTCGGCCATTTTTTTGTCTCGAAGCGTCATTTCTGCCCCAAGACCGTTCTTTTCCTCATCACATGTACCAAGAAACTGAATATTGCAGGCCGGCTCCTGCTGCAGATGGCACAAGGCATAGACCATGGCGCCAAGCCCGCTCTTCATATCCGCAGCGCCTCTGGCATAAATTTTTCCTTCTTTTTCCATCACCTGCGCCGGATTTGTATCCCAATCCCGAAGTTCTCCATAAGGCACAGTATCCAGGTGGCCATTCCAGATCATCGTTTTTTCGCTGTTTTTCCCAGGAACGAAGGCCAGAACGTTGGCATGCTTGTCATCAATCTCCTGAACCTCTGCCCAGATCCCATGTTTCAGGAAATAGTGCGCCAGATACTCTGCCATAGTTCTTTCGTTATCTCGAGAATTAACTGACGGAATTTCCAGCAGCGTTTTTAACAGCTCCAGGGCCTCGCTGTCCATGGAATCACCGCCTTTCACTATGACCGGGTCAGCCATTTTGCCATATTCTGGAACAATTTATTGTATCCATCCCAGCTGCAGAACTCCGGCGGAGCCCAATGAGGCGCACAATCCGTGGTAAATACTGCGGAACGACCTCTGCCGTATTCGCCTATTGCAATAAAAGGGCTCTCCTCCACCTTGGCCAAAAGCTCTGCTCCATCCCTTAAAATCGTTTTGTTGTATCCCAAAATTTTCGGCCACGGCCCCAACCCACCCAGAATCTCATGCTCTTTAACCGTCATCGGACGGATACCCTCACAGTGTTCCATTCGGTCGTCAGTAGACAGCACCTGAACCGGGAGAACCTCCTGAACCGCTGTATCGTGCCACTTACCCTTCCCATCGATACCTGAGAAGGTCATATATCCACCTATCATCAAAAGCGCACCGCCATCCAGCACATAATCTCGAATCAAATTGCAACGGTTTGGCATCGTCTCGCTTCTGGAAAAAGTGGCCCCGGGAAGGAGAAGCGTGTTGGCGCCAATATCTGAAAGTACAAGCAAATCATATTGTCTCAATTCATCCATAGTAAACGGGAATTCTTCCATCGCCAAATGGTTTGGCATAAAACTAAAATCATATCCCCCTTTCTCCATGGCTGTTTTCAGGAACTTCTCGCCTGTTTCATAAACCGAGGTATAAAAAGTATCAAATCCCTTCACATGTGTAGTAAAACTCATCCAGGATTCTCCTGCCAACAGAACTTTTTTCTTGTTGCTCATAAAATGTCCTCCTCATCAATTAATCGATTAAAACGTTATTGTTTCCCCCACTCCAAAATTAAATTCGCATAAATCAAAACAGACTGGAGATAAGCTTCAAGATCCAACCATTCATCAACCGCATGGCACTGGGCCAGGTTTCCCGGTCCAAACTGGATGGTAGGACAGCCGGCGATATTTTTCCATAGCCTGGAATCGCAACCGGACGGAGATCCAGCAATTACTACTTCTTTTCCCAGGGCATGACGATAAGCATCCTTAAACGCTGAAACAAATTCATGCCCCGGATCCATCTCAAATCCATTTCCCGACTGGTATACGGTAATTTTAGGCGGATGCTTTTCCAGCCACAAATCTGCGTATGCCATCCGATTCACTGTGTCAGTAAATTCCCTCACAACCTGATCATAGCTCATCTGCCCCGGAATAAAATGAACGCAGGTAGAAAAACTGCAGTCTCCAGGAACCGTAGAACCTGCACTGCCTCCCCGAATCACTCCTATATTCAGATTCGGCGCCGGAAGAAGGGGATGCCTATATTCCAAAAGCCATTGATGCTCCATCTCATTTAAGGCCCGGATTACTTTTATCGCCTTGTCGATAGCGCTGACACCATTCTTCTTTCCGCCAGAATGGCAAGCCTTTCCTTCAAAATCCACTTTAAAAAATACCCAGCCCATGTGTGCAAGAATCAATTCATCCGAGGTCCCTTCACAATTGACTACGCCATCGGCCTTCAGTCCACGCATGACAGCCTGCATGGAGCCATTCCCTCCGCCTTCCTCATCGCACACAGAAGTTATGATCACATCTCCAGGAAGTTCATGACCTGCATCCTTCAAAAGCTGGACAGCCATTACCGATGCCATTAGCCCTCCCTTCATGTCGGCTGCCCCACGTCCATAAAGTTTTCCATCCCGGATGTGCGGTTCAAAAGGCGGGGTAGTCCATTCCTCTGTTTCATCCGCTGGCATCACATCAATATGGCTGTTGAACAACAGGCTTCTTCCCCCACTTGCTCCTTTAAAGGTTGCATATACATTATAGCGATCTGTCTGGTCATGACCCAAGTTTCCCTCCTGGTGCCGTTCAAGACACTCGCGGATCACTTGTTCCTCCATGGGATCTTTTATAATCTCATCGGCATCCATGAGCTCAAATAAACGGATCATATAGTCCTGCCCCTCTTTTTCCAGCCCACCGCCGATTCCGTGATCAATGTCATGGGTATCAATAGCAATCAGCTCTTTCAGGCGCTGGATATACTGCTCTTTATTTTGCTCAAGAGTTTCCTTTAATCTGTCCATAAACGGCTCCTTCAACTAACTGTATTTTCTCAGATTATCTTCGACCAGATCCCAGAATTTCTCCACGTTGATATCAATTCCCACATTTGCATTGGCCTGCTTCTTCTGATAGCCAAAATAATCACAGTTCGTCCTGCCATAAGACTGGATACTGCGGATATCAATTTCAACATGCATAGGCTTCGTCGTAAGAATCGAAGGCTCAATTAAATAGGCAATAGTAATCGGATCATGCAGCGGGCCGCCTTCCCAACCAAACACGGCCTTCTGACTAGCGCAGAAGTGCTTCATCAGATCAACAAATAACTTGGATGCTCTGTTTCCGATCTTCCCCATCCTCTCCACAATAGACGGATAGCAGAGTGCTTTTCTTGTCACATCCAAGCCCACCATCGTAATGGGCCGTCCACTGTTAAAGACAATATAAGCCGCATCCGCATCCGCAATAATATTAAATTCTGCCGCCGGCGTCACATTTCCGTTGGTATATGCTCCGCCCATTAAAACAACCTCCTGAATTTTGGGGATAATTTCCGGCGCCAATCGCATGGCCATTCCCAGATTTGTCATAGGCCCCGTGGTAACCACGGTCACATCACCTTCAGATTTCATCAGTGTGTCAATTATATAGAGAACTGCGTGCTGATTCTCCAATTTTTTCTCCAAAGGTGCAAAGACAGGCCCATCCAGCCCAGTCTCTCCGTGAATGTCGTCAGCAATCATTTTCTCCCGAATCATAGGCTGACCGCACCCTGCATAAACCGGAACATCCAGGCTAAGACACTGGCATACATTCAGCGCATTAACTGATGTTTTTTCCAGCGTCTGATTTCCCGCCACTACAGTAATTCCCAAAAGATCAATTGTTTCATTGATTCCAGCCAAAGTGATGGCCACAGCATCATCATGACCAGGGTCACAATCCAGAATAATTTTTCGCTTATTCATTCACTTCTCCTCTTAACAGATCAGATCAAGGAAGACTGTTGCTTCCTGTTAACGGAAAGCTTCACCACCATAGAGATAGCAAGTACGGCAACTGTTACAATATAGGGCATCATCAAAACAAACTGAGATGGAATTCCGTATGCCTGCAATCTGGAGCCAACAGAATCTGCAAATCCGAATAACAAGCAGCCCAGAGCAGTCAAAATCGGATTTGCGCCACCAAAATACATAGCTGCGACGCCCATAAATCCTCGATTATTAGTCATATTTTCGGTAAACTGCGTGCTGTATCCCAAGGAAAGATGAGCACCAGCCAGACCGCCAATCAATCCCGCAATAAAAATTGCCTGATATTTCACAGCATTCACCTTGATTCCCGCAGTTTTAGCAGCCTCTTCAAATTGTCCAACCGCCCGAAGCCTTAAGCCCCACACAGTCTTATAAAACAGGAACTGCAGGATGATAATCAAAACAATGACAAACCACTCCATCAGGCTCCAGTCATTTAACAGGCTTCCGAGAACCGGAATGTTTTCCAGGAAACCAAGATGAACTCTCGGGATTGAATCAATGTCCGGGCTGCTGAATGAACCGTTTGTATTGAAAATGGCACTTAACAAGAACTTGGTAATCGCTAAGGCCAGCATATTAATACCCATACCGATCGCACAGTTATCTGCCTTGTACTTCACATGACCGATGCCGATGATCATGGCAATCACAGCTCCAGCCAGCATAGCTGCCCCTACACCAACAATCCAGCTTCCGGAAAAATAGCTGGCTGTAACTGCGGTGAACGCACCAACCAACATAATTCCTTCAGTCCCTACGTTCAAAATATTCGCCTGCTGTGTAATAGCTGCGCACATTGCCGCAAATATAATCGGAGCAGCAGAGCGGAACATGGCGTAAATCAGGGATACATTAAAAATTTTATCCATATTGTCAAGTATTGTACTCATGACCGCCCCTCCTTTTCTTTTCTGCCAAGATGCAGCTTTCTCCTTTTTTTGAATGTAAACAAGGCTTCCATTGTAGCGATGATTATGAAGACCGCTGCTATCGTATCCACCAGGGCTTTAGGCACTCCGGTCATCTGCTGCATACCCATGCCTCCAGCACTAAGCACCGCCAGGAAGAAAGCCATAAATGGAGTTGCAAACATATTGTTCTTTACAATCAGCGCTGCTAACATACCATTGCTGCCTAATCCTGACGCAAAACTATCCAGGAAATATCCATGAACACCAAGAACCTCAATGCAGCCCGCAATTCCACCCAAAACTCCAGACAACATCATCGCGCCAATGAACACCTTTTTTGAACTGATTCCTACGTAGTCAGCATGACTTGGATTACCTCCCACCGTGCGAATTTTATAGCCCCAACTGGTTTTGTACAGCATAAAAATCACGGCAACCACAACCGCAGCAGCAATAAAAATGCCTACATTTGCGCTGCTTGGAGTCATAAACTGATATAGGGTGACCGTCACCGGCAAGGTCTGTGCATTCGCCGTTCCTGCACTCATGGGACCGCTGACCAGGTAGGATGTAATGTACAGTGCCACCGTATTCATCAAAATAGTAGTACAAACTTCGCTGACTTCAAAAAAAGCTTTAAGAACCGCAGGAATACAGGCCCAAAGAGCAGCCACTACCATTGCTCCTATAAAACAGGCAACTAACAAAAGAGGCTTGGGAAGGAACGTCCAATTGATTCCAATATAAGCCGCCGCAATACCGCCAAGATACACTTCGCCCTCCACGCCTACATTAAATGCGCCGGCCTTAGCTGCAATGGCAAATGCTGTAGAAGTCAGCAGAAGAGGGGTAAAGCCTGCCAGAGTCGTCCCAAACCGAAATTTACCGTTAAACGCTCCCTTAAGCAGAGCACCGTAGGCTTCGATCGGGTTTTCTCCGATGCCAATAATCAGAAGAGCACCAATGACTAACGCGATTACCATAGTAAAGATTACTCTGAAAAAACCTTCTTTTGCTTTATTCATGCCGCAATTTGCCCTCCTCTCGCTCTTGTCTCCCCCCCATCATCAGCAGGCCCAAATTATTTTCATTCGCCTCGCTGGCCAACAGTTCTCCTGTGACCTTCCCCTCATGGATTACGACGATCCGATCTGACAGGGAAATTATTTCTTCCAATTCAGCTGAAACTAGCAGGACACCGGCTCCCTCCTTCTTGGCATGCTCCAATGTATTCCGAATCAACTCAATTGCACCAATATCCACGCCTCTTGTCGGCTGAGAAGCAACCAACAGCTTCTTTTTCATGGAAACCTCACGTGCTACTACTACTTTCTGAGCATTGCCACCAGATAGCGAGGACGTAGGAAGATTATAATCAGCGGGCCGAATGTCAAATTGTTTGATCATGTCTTTTGCGTAAGAAGCTTCTTCCTTCTCATTCAGAATTTTTCCTTTTGTGAATGGAGTCTCATCTAACCGCACTGCAATCAAATTATCCTTGATGGACATGGAACGATTCAGGCCCATTCTGTTTCTATCTTCTGGAATATGCGCTAAGCCTGCTTTTCGCACCTTTCTTGAGCTCAAATTGGTAACATCCTGCCCATTCAGCAGAACCGACCCTTTCTCCACTTTGCGCAGACCTGTAATCGCCTCTACCAGTTCGCTCTGACCATTCCCGTCAATGCCGGCAACACCCACAATTTCCCCTTCTCGAACCGTCAAGGACATTCCTCTGATCTTGGAGGTTTCCTTCCCACTGGGAACCCAGACATCTCTTACTTCCAGAATGGTTTCTCCTGCTTTTGCATAAGCTTTATCTATATCCAAAAACACCTCTCGTCCGATCATCCGCTTGGTCAGGTCAAGTGGGGACGTCGCCGCTTTCTCAACCGTGCCCATATAGGCACCCTGACGCATAACGGTAATTCGATCAGAAACTTCCATTACCTCATTCAGTTTATGCGAAATAAATACCAGGGATTTGCCGGCATCCTTCAGATTATTCAAGATTTCGAAGAGGCGCCTGGCTTCTTGTGGAGTTAAAACGGCTGTAGGCTCATCCAAAATGATCACATCAGCTCCCCGCATCAGTGTCTTGATAATCTCCACACGCTGCGCTTCTCCCACGGATATCTGACTGATCTTTTTTTCCAGCTGCACCTCCATATCGTATTCATCAATATAACGCTTAATTGCTTTTCGGGCTGAGTCGAAATCTATAGTAAAACCCTTTTTGGGTTCAAAACCTAAAATAATATTTTCCAAAACGGTCAGTTCATTAACCAGCATAAATTCCTGATGAACCATTCCTATCCCATGATTAATCGCAATTTTGGGATCCAGAGCCTTCATTCTTTCGCTCTTTATAATAATTTCCCCTTCATCGACAGGATACATTCCATAGAGCAACTTCATCATGGTGGATTTTCCAGCTCCATTTTCTCCGATTAGGGAATGGATTTCACCTTTTTTCAGGGTGAATTCACCGTCTTTTACTGCCTGAACCTCACCGAAGGTTTTGACAATGTTTCTCATCTCAACTACATATTCGCTCATTTTCTCACCCTTTCTTAAAAAGAACAGGGATCAGCAGACCCCTGTTCTTTTGTTTGTTTCAACTCAGATTATGCATCCGGGCCAAATCCCTCGTAATTGTCCACTACAATTTCTCCGGAAATGATCTGCTCCGCCAGCTCATCGCAACGTTCCACGATATCCTCCGGGAACAGATCTCCAAGGGCCTCTCTCATAACTGAAAAATCGGTCAGGCTGACACCGCCCTCTGCCAGATCCAGGTATCTGGTAGTACCGCCTTCAAAAGTTCCATTTACGACAGACTCAATTACCAGATAACACGCGTTGTCTACCCGCTTCACCATAGAGGTAAGAATATGACCAGGCTGCTCACTGTCCTGATTCAAATCCACACCAATCGCATACAGCCCAGACTCAGCAGCAGCCTCCAGAACGCCCGTTCCTGTTCCGGATGCAACATTCATAACAATATCTGCTCCCTGTTCGTACTGAGCCAGTGTCAGTTCCTTCCCCTTCAACGGATCAGACCAGCTTCCTGCAAATGACTGAAGAATGGTAATATCTGGATTGATGTACTTCGCACCCTGCTCATACCCTACATAAAAATCATGGAGGACCGGAATATCCATACCACCAACCCATCCAATGATAGCATCTTCATTAACGCCATCAATCTCTGTCTTTTCCGTGAACATGGCTGCAGCCGCCCCTGCCAGGAAAGATCCCTGATTCTGGGCGAAGCTAATGGACAATACATTGGATAAATCAACCGTAGTATCGATAACAGCAAACTTGGCATCCGGATAATTCGGTCCATGTTCTACGATATAATCGGCAATATTGGAAGAAGCACCGATAATCAAATCATATCCTTCCTCGCATGCGGCAACCAGATTTGCCTCCCACTCTGTCGCTGTAGTCCCTTCCAAACTTCTTAATTCAATGCCAAAATCCTCTACCGCACGCTGCGCACCCTCATTACAAGAATCATTATAACTCTTATCACCAAGATTTCCAGTGTACACGATGCATACTCTAATCGGATCCTCGCTGCCTTCTGTTTCTTCCGATTCGGAAATGCCATCGCCGGTATCTCCACTGGAGTCTGCATCATCAGCAGAGCTGGTGTCATTAGTGTCGCTAGTGGTGCTGGTGCTGCTGGCAGAGCTGCCACATGCAGTAAGACCAACGCAAAGGCTGACCAAAAGTAATGTGCTGATTTTTTTCCTCATAATAGACCTCCTTTTCACTACCAGGTTAGGAAACTGTTTTCTGCGTTTGTTGTATATTTTTCATAGGAAACTAGTTTCCTAAACACATTTCCTTACACGAAAACATTAACACAGCGCAATCTCTTTGTCAATATTCTTTCATAATTTCTTTTGTTTTTTCTGATACTTGTTTATGATACAAGGAAATGCAGTAATGTTTCGACAAATCCCACTGGCAAAACCTAAAAAAATCATGAATTTTGTTAGCAACGCAAGACCAAATGCTTTATTTATTGTATAATGGGAGGGAATATAGAAAAAATCAGGAGATCAACTTTTATGACAATTAAAGAAATTGCCGCTCTGGCAGGGGTTTCTATTTCCACTGTTTCCAAAATCATTAATCATAAAGATTCCAGTATCAGTCAGGAAACCCGAGAGCGCGTTCTAAGACTGGTGAAAGAGTTCAACTATATCCCCTATTCCAAGGTTTCCAGCTATGCCGCTACCGATCCCTGCATTATCGGCGTCCTCATCCGCTCCGCCGAAGTGAATCTGGCTTTAAATGGAATTATCAGCGCCGCACGAGAAGCCGGATATACAGTTTTGGCAGCTGAAAGTGCCGGGTTAGAAGAATTGGAACTGAAAGGAATTTCTGCCTTCTGCCGCCATCATGTCAGCGGCGTCCTCTGGGAGCCTCTTTCGCCCGCCAGCAGACGGTATGCCGAACAACTTCTCACCCATAACATTCCCTTCCTATACTTTGATTCGGATTTCATAGAGGAAGCCCTTAACATCGATTATGAAGAAATGGGCTATGACGTCACAATGGCTCTGATTCATAAACGCCACACCGACATAGCTTGCCTTCTTTCCCCCGGCACAAGAACAGAACGTTTTTTTAATGGCTATAAGCGATGTTTATTCGATTCCGGCATTACCTATCAGGATGATCTGGTCTTCCGCGAAGTCAGTGATAACCTAATTCAAAAAATTGCCAGACACAGTATTACCGGAATCGTCTCCTCTCATTTTAGGGGTGCTGTTAAGCTCTATCACGATTTAAATGCACTACACTATCAGATTCCTCAGGATCTGTCCATCGTCTCACTCAAGAATGACGCACAAAATCCGGGCGTGCACGCAGAAATTTCGACATTAACTATCTCTTATTCCCATTTTGCCCGACATATTTGTAATCAGCTGATCAACCTGATCGTAAACCCTGAGTATTCCCCCGCCCCGTTCCGAGAACGAGCAACTCTGGATCATCATGGTTCTATCGGAATTCCTTTCACAAAACGGTCCCAGCCTATCCTTGTAGTGGGCAGCATTAACATTGATACTTATCTAAAAATGGAAGAGCTTCCAAGTACAGGAAAATCTACTCTTACCACCTCCTCTGCCGTGTATCCTGGAGGAAAAGGCGTCAATCAGGCCATCGGGGTCACGAAACTCGGAACGCCGGTCATTTTAATTGGTGCGGTTGGCAACGATATGGAAGCAGATCTGGTGTATTCCTCCCTGCACAACCAGGAAATTGATACCAGAGCCATTCACAGTTACTCTGACAATGTTACCGGAAAGGCCTACATTTTCGTCCAAAAAAACGGCGATTCTCTCATCTCTATCCTCGCCGGTGCCAATGCCTCCCTCTCTCCTGAGGACATCCGAAAAAACAGGAGATGTTTTGAAGGCAGCCGCTTCTGCCTGATCCAGACAGAGATTCCAGCGCCAACCGTCTTTGCTGCCTGCCAGATTGCCCACGAATGCAACGTTTCCACTATTTTGAAACCTTCTGCCTGTTCCTCTCTGGATCCGGAACTTTTGCCGTATATTGATATTCTGGTTCCTAATCTCGATGAAATCAGCCTCCTCCGACCAGAAGGCACGCTGGAAGAGAAGGCGGAATACTATCTTGAGCAAGGCGTCAGCACAGTCATCGTAACTCTTGGTGCCGATGGCTGCTACGTGAAAACCAACGATTGGGAAGACCGAATTCCAGCCGCAAAATTTACAGCAGTTGACAATACCGGTGCCTGTGATGCTTTCATCAGTGCCTTGGCTGTCTATCTTCAGAAAGGCCATTCCTTAAAGCAGGCAGTTCAGATCGCCACCTATGCCGCCGGCTTTAGTATCACACGTGAAGGTGTTTCCCCTTCCCTTATCGATCAGCGTTCCCTGGAAGCCTTCCTTTATCAAGAGGCACCGCATCTCCTGGAATAGCAAATTCCAACAGGTAGTAAAACAAAGAACGAGCCTCCTTGAATGTGAATCTAATGGGGTTAATCGTTCACAAAACACAAGGCATTGATATTCGGCCAACACCAATGCCTTGAAACCACATAACGCGGCAATACATTTTTTCTCATTTCACAAGAGTCATGGTTTAATGTGGCTTCCGGCGTGGATGCAAAAAGAAACTCTCTGCCGCAGGCCGAAAAAAAGAAAAAAAAGGGCTTGCCATTTTTCGTTTTTTTTATTATAATAATTTCGCGCTTGTGGTTCGGATTTTTTGTGATATCCAGCACGGCCAAGGATCATCTTTGGATGATCAGAAGAGATGGCGGAATAGCTCAGTTGGCTAGAGCACACGGTTCATACCCGTGGTGTCGAGAGTTCAAATCTCCCTTCCGCTATTTTCCTTTCCCCGAAACCTTTGTATTCCCAAAGGTTTCGGGACTTCTTTTTTGGAGACAGCAGGGGCAGGTAACCTCGGAGGTAACCTGCCCCTGCTGTCTTTTTCAGGATACGTGTCCACGCGTTTACAGCTCCTGTCTCAAATCCCAAATACCGCAATCCTGATCACCATTCCGATGACGATGACCGCGCCCACCGCTGCAGTGATCGCATAGATCTTCCTGGACTCCCGGTCCTCTTTTTCCTTTGCCAGATAATACAGGCCTCCGCCCAGGATCGCCGCGCCGAAGAGCAGCGCGATTGTCGCAAAAATAATCCCACTCATTTTTCTTTCCTCCATGCCAATAGAAATGCCGAATGAACAATAACCAATACCGATCCCGCGTTATGGACCAGCGCGCCGGCCACCGGGTTCAGGGTTCCCGTGATCGCCAGGATGATCGCCGCAAAATTCAGAACCAGGGAAAACGTCATATTGCACTTGATGACAAGCATCATCCGTCGGGAAAGACGGATAAGATGGGGAATTTCCCGGACCTCGTCGTTGACCAGCGCGATATCCGCCGCGTCCACCGCAATGTCGCTTCCGATGCCGCCCATGGCAATGCCGACGTGCGCGCACTTCAGCGCCGGCGCGTCGTTTATCCCGTCGCCGATCATGCAGACCGGCTCGCCGCCGTCCTGAAATGTCTTCAGGATGCGCAGCTTATCCTCCGGCAGGCATTCTGCCTGCACCTGGGCGATCCCCAGCTGCTCCGCGATATGCCGCGCCGCGTTTTCATGGTCTCCCGTCAGCAACACCGGTACAATCCCGGTCTCCTTCACCGCGGCAATGGTGTCCGCCGCGTCCGGCCGAAGCGTATCTGCCAGGCTGATCAGACCGGCTGCGGTACCGTCGATCCCAACATAGGTCACGGTGCAGCCATCCTCCAGGTACCGCTCCGCGCGGTTAAGGTGCGCCGGAGTCAGGGTGATCCCGTTTTCCTTAAGCAGCTCCTCGGTTCCCGCCAGGACCAGCTTTCCATTTACCAGGGCTTTTACGCCCCTGCCGGGAACCATCTGAAACTCTTCGATCTCCGGCTCGCTTCCGCCAAAGGCTTCCTTTCCCGCCTCCTCCCGGTAGCAGCGCAGGATCGCCTTCCCCAGCGGATGTTCGGAGCGCAGCTCTGCGCCGGCGCCGCAGGCGTAGACAGCGGATTCCGCTCTGTCCGGCTGAAAGCTTTCCACAGCGATGACGCGCGGCGTGCCGCAGGTCAGCGTTCCGGTCTTGTCAAAGGTGATCTTCCGTACGGATGCCATGCGCTCCAGAGCATCGCCCTCCCGCACCAGGAAGCCGTGCTTCGTTGCGTTGCCGATGGCAGCCATCACTGCGGTCGGGGTAGCCAGCACCAGCGCACACGGACAAAATACCACCAGGATGGTCACCGCCCGGATGATCTCACCGGTAAACAGCCCGGTAAGAAAAGCAGTGGTGAGGGCAGCCACCACGATCCAGGTCGCCCAACGATCAGCCAGGCCCACGATCTTAGCCTTTCCCGCGTCAGCGGACTGCACCAGGCGGATCATGCGCTGGATGGAACTGTCCTCGCCTACCTTGACCGCCTCCATATCGAAGGAGCCGAACTGGTTCACCGTCCCGCTGGATACCTGATCGCCTTCCCGTTTGTCCACAGGAAGCGATTCGCCGGTCA
Organism: uncultured Lachnospiraceae bacterium; assembly: GCA_964425595.1. GTDB lineage: Bacteria > Bacillota > Clostridia > Lachnospirales > Lachnospiraceae > Caccovicinus. The sequence goes on along the minus strand of CAYRMW010000022.1, from coordinate 10,262 downwards.
TGACGGACTGATCGATGGAGGTCTGCCCGGCCCGGATCACGCCGTCCACAGGAACCGTCTCTCCGGGCAGAACCCGGAGCAGATCTCCCACCTGAACCAGCTCCGCAGCGATCACCGTCTCCCTGCCGCCCTCGATCTTCCTTGCCGTACGCGGGGTCAGATGCACCAGCTTCTCGATCCCCGCGCGCGCCCTGGCGACCGTGATCTCCTCCAGAAGGCCGCCCAGCTGCATGATAAAGGCCACCTCACCTGCTGCGAAATCTTCCCCGATGATCACGGACGCGATCAACGCGATCGACACCAGCACATCGGCTTTGATGTCGAAGGCCGTCACCAAACCCACGATTGCTTCCAGGATAATCGGAATCCCGCACAGGATGATCGCCGCCCAGGCCGCGTCAAAGGGCAGCGGGATCAGGTCGAAGATACTGACCACCAGCGCGATGCCCGACAAAACCAGGCAGACAATATCCTTTTTCATTCCGCCCCATTCCAGAAAATCTTCTATGTGTTTCATTTCGCCCTCCTTATACCCATAGGTGTACTGGTTTATTATACCAATAGGGGTATGGGTAGTCAATAGGCATTCCATAAATTTTCTTCGCTGTTGGCAGACTTTACACACGCAAAAAGGCGGGGGATCGCCCGCCAGCTTGCCTGCCGCGGCAGATCCCTCCGCCTTTTTGTCCTTTTTCACCGGCTGCCTACTTCATGTTGGCAAACCGCTCCACTGCCTTGGTAAAATTTGCGACCGTCTGATCCGGATCTCCATGTTCGAGCCCGTCGCGGACACAGTGCTTGATATGCCCCTCCAGCACAACCTGCCCGCACTTATGCAGCGCCGACTTCGCCGCGTTGATCTGCGCCAGAACGTCTTCACACGGGACATCCTCATCCACCATCCGGTCGATCGCCTGCACCTGGCCGATGATCTTTTTCAGCCGCCGATGCAGGTTATCTGCATCCATACACTGTTTCATCCATTCACCTCCATACCCTTGGGGGTATATGTACATTATCCGGTCAGCCGGAGTGTTTGTCAAGCGCCTTTCCGCCTGCTTTGGCGAAATCCCGACCCTACTGAAGAAATTCATTCAAAAAGTGGGCTACCAACGGCGCGAGCGCCTTAATGGATCTTCCGGTCGTATTGATGCACAGGTCGTAATTCAGCCGTTCGCCCCAGCGATGTCCGGTATAGAATTCATAATACCTTGCCCGATTCTTATCCACACGGCTGATCTGCTGTTTCAGCTCCTTATCGGAAAGATCTTCATGCTCTGCTCCCCTTTCACGGCAGCGCGCCATCTTGCTTTCCAGCTCCGCATAGACAAAAATCCGGAACGGATTGTCCTCTTTCAGAATATAATCCGCACATCTTCCTACGATAATACAATCCGACTCCTCCGCCAGCTCACGGATGATCCTGTGCTGCTCCTGATAGATCGCCTGATGCTGATCGGTAAGCGGATTTACCATGGGATAAAAGCTATGGCCGATGCTGATCGGGAAAGACATCACCGGCCTGTGTTCCATGATATGACGCACATACTCCTCCGACATCGATGTCCTTTTGGCAATCTCCGTCACGATCTCCTTATCATAATAAGCCATCCCCATGATTTCCGAAAGGCGCCGTCCAAGCTCTCTTCCCCCGCTCCCAAACTCGCGGCCAAGGGTAACGATACGATTCATAGATATCCACTCCCTTCCAGAGATTTTTCTCTTTCCTCCCAGTATACTACATTTGCGGAAAATTTACCATATCTTCACAGCACGCTTTGCGCGACCGAGACTGCTAATCCAGTTCAATGACTTCATTGCACAGATCCGCGTAGCGCCCCGGCTGCGCCAGCAGCTCCTCATGGGTGCCTCTCTGGATGATCTGGCCGTTTTCCAGCACCATAATCATATCCGCCTTGCGCACGGTAGACAGGCGGTGCGCGATCAAAAACGTGGTGCGGTTTTCCATGACGGCGTCCATTCCCGCCTCGATCTGCTTCTCTGTCCGGGTATCCACCGAACTGGTCGCTTCATCCATGATCAGGATCGGCGCGCGGGAAAGGGCCGCGCGGGCGATGTTGAGCAGCTGCCTCTGGCCTTGGGAAAGATTGGCCGCGTCCTGCTCCAGTACCGTATCATAACCATGTTCCAGGCGGATAATAAACGCATGGGCAGACGCGATCTTTGCCGCCTCCTCCACCTCCTCATCGGTGGCCTCCAGGCGTCCATAGCGGATATTTTCCCGTACCGTTCCCGTAAAAAGATGCGTATCCTGCAGCACCATGGCGATATTCTTCCGCAGGAGATCCCGCCGGATCCGGTCAATGGGAACGCCGTCCACCGTGATCTCACCTTCCCGGATATCGTAAAAGCGGGACAGCAGGTTGGTCACCGTCGTCTTCCCTGCTCCGGTCGAGCCCACAAAAGCAATCTTCTGTCCCGGCCCTGCCTCCAGGGAAATATCCCGGAGGATGATCTGGTCCGGACGATAGCCGAAATTTACATGATCCAGCTTGACATAGCCCTTGATCTCCTCCATGGGAACGGTATCCGGCCGTTCCTTTTCCGGCGCTTCATCCAGCACCTGGAACACGCGCTCCGCGCCGGCCAGGGCAGAGAATACATTGTTCATCTGCATGGAGATCTCATTGATCGGGCGGTTAAACTGCCTTGTATAATTTACCGAAACGGTGAGCCCGCCCAGGTCAAAGCCTCTGGTCACCACCAGCACCGCGCCCAGGCAGGCGGTCACGCCGTAGCTCATATTGCAGAGCTGATGCGTGATCGGGCCCATGATGCTGGAATTGAACTGCGCGCGGATCTGCGCGCGCATCAGTTCCCGGTTCAGGTAGGAAAACTCATCCTTTGCCGTCTCCTCATGGTTAAAGAGCTTCACCACCTTCTGTCCGGTTATGGTTTCCTGGGCAAATCCGTTTAACGCGCCGAGATCCTTTTGCTGGCTGGCGTACGCTTTCCTTCCCGCCTTCATGATCTGCCGGCTGACCAGGGCCAGGAGCGGGGTAAACAGGATCGTGATGGCGCCAAGGATCACATTCGTATACAGCATCAGGGTCAGCGTTCCCACGATGGTAACCACGCCGGAAATGATCTGAATAAACGTGGTATTAAGCATCTCGCCTACTGCATCCACATCGTTGGAAAAGCGGCTCATGACATCCCCCGTACCGTGATTATCAAAATATGAAATGGGGAGTGTCTGCAGATGATCAAATAATTCCCTGCGCATACGGCGCAGGGAGCGCTGGGAAACGCTGAGCATGATCCGCTGCTGAAGCCACTGTGCCAGCACGGACACGCCGTAAATCAGAGCCAGCAGTCCCATGGCAGCCGCGAATCCGGCAGTCTGTTCCGCAAGCTGCCCCTCATCGGAAACCAGATAGATAAACCGGTTGATGATCGGGCGCAGCATATAGGAGGCCGCCAGCGCGGACAGCGAATAAATCAGCGTCATCACCGCGGCCAGGAGGATCCGCGCCTTTTCCTGGCCGAGGTATTTGAGCAGCCGGACAAACGTCCCTCCCGCGTTTTTCGGTTTCCCATGGGCGCCCATGGGGGATGGCCCCCTGCGCCCCATATGCATCTCCTTTTTCTGCTGTCCGGCCGAACTGCCGGCATATTTTTTCTGAAGACGCAGCGCGCGTTCCTGATTCATCCTGCACCTCCCAAAACCAACGTATCTCCATCATCTGCAGACTGTCCGAAGGCCGGCGTATGCGGGCCTTCCTGCGCGGATGCCTGCGAATAATAGATCTCCTGATACGGTGCGCACGCCCGCAGCAGTTCCTCGTGGCTGCCCACACCGGCGATCCGTCCGCCGTCCATCACGACGATCTGGTCCGCGTCAATAACCGAACTGATCCTCTGCGCGATGATCAGCTTCGTCACGCCGGGGAGCTCCATGCGAAACGCCCGGCGGATCTTTGCGTCGGTGGCCATATCCACTGCGCTGGTCGAATCATCCAGGATAAGGATCCTCGGATGCTTCAGCAGCGCCCTGGCGATGCACAGCCTCTGGCGCTGTCCGCCGGAAAGGTTCACACCACCCTGCTCAAGCTCCGTCTCGTAGCCGTCCGGAAAACTGTTTATAAAGCTGTCCGCGCACGCGATCCGGCAGGCCCAGGCCAGCTCCTCTTCCCCGGCATCCTCTCTGCCCCAGCGAAGATTTTCCGCAATGGTTCCGGAAAACAGGGTGTTCTTCTGCAGGACCACCGCTGCCCCCTCCCGCAGATGGTACAGGGAATAATCCCGCACGTCCACACCGTCTACCAGGACTTCTCCTTTATCCGGATCGTACAGCCGGGAAACCAGCGATACCAGGGTACTCTTTCCGCTTCCCGTAGATCCCACGATCCCTACGAACTGACCGGCCCGGATATGCAGGCTGATGTCGTCGAGCACCTGCTCCTTGTTCTTTTTAAAATAGCGCATGGAAACGTGGCGGAACTCAATTTCGCCTCTCTCCACTTTAAGCTCTTTCCTCGCCGCGCTCTCATCGGTCAGATCCACGACCGCGTCCATGACCTCTGTGATCCGCCGGTCGGAAGCCGCCGCTCGCGTACCCTGAAGGACGATGTTGGCGAAGAAATTCAGCGCCGTCAAAATCTGCGACAGGTAGGTAATAAACGCGGTCAAGGTGCCGATCGCCATCCCGCCGATCATAATCTGGCGTCCGGCGATCCACACCACCGCCAGGGTCGTCACATTGACTGCCAGGGCAGAGACCGGCTGCAAAAGGATCATCAGTTCCAAAGCAGAAATACTCTTTTCCATCAGCGTGTCATTGGTAACGGCAAATTTTTTTCTCTCGTAATCCTCCCTGACGAAGGATTTGATCACGCGCTCGTTGGTAATGGTTTCGTTGATCTGATTGTTTAATCCGTCCAAGCTGGCCTGCATTCGGGTATACCGCGGCGACGCGCCGCGGATGATCAGGGCGATGGCTGCCCCCAAAAAAGGGATCACCGCGCAGATCACCACGGCAAGCCTGGGACTTAAGGAAAAGGACATGCAGACCGCGCCGATCAGCATGACCGGACTGCGGAAGCACCCCCGGAACAGGGTCTGAACGAAATTCTGGATCTGCGTCACGTCATTGGTGATCCGGGTGATTAAAGAACCGGTGGAAAACGCGTCGATGTTGGCGAACGAAAAGGTCTGGATGCGGGAAAAGGTCTTCTCCCGCACATCAGCGGCCAGGTGCGCAGAGCCCTTGATCGCAAAATATCCCCCCAGCACACCGCCGGCCAGCATGATCAGCGCGGCAACCAGCATATACAGCCCGTTCCGCAGAATAAAAGGGATATCCCCGTTTGCCGCTCCCCGGTCAATGATATTCGCGTTCAAATACGGCAGGATAAATTCGCCGCAGGCTTCAACGATCATAAAAAACGGCCCCAGGATAAAACAATATGCATACTTCCTTATGGAATCTTTGTATTTCTCCATCGCTCTCCTTTTCCCTTCCCACAAAGTCCCCTGCAAAAGGCTGCCCCGATCTTCCGATCCCCCATCTTCCGGCAAAATTCCACGGTTTCTTTCAGCCTGGGCCGCCGGCACAGGCCAGCTCGCAACAGTATCACGTATTATGATACAACATCAGGCTGTCGATCGCTTCCTGCGCGTGCTCCACAAAGATCTGCCGGATCTCCTCCAGCTCGCCCAGCCCCTTCAGGATGCAGATCACCTGGCAGCCGGCATCCTCAAACGTCCGTTTCCAGGACCCCTTCCGGTCGCCGGCCATGTCATTATTGGCATGATCGCCCGCCACGATCATCAGGGGCATCAGGACCACCCGTTTGTAATTGCCGGCCATCACCGCACTGTACACATCATCCAGGCTGGGGCCGGCCTCCACGGTGCCCACATAGTAGTTCGCGTATCCGGCCTCGCCAAGCATCTCCTGCATCTTCGCATAGACCAGGTTAGACTCCGCTCCTGTCCCATGGCCCATCAAACAGATCGCCGTCTGGCCGTCATCGTACCCTGCGGTATGCGCTGCAATGGCTTTGATCACCTTTCGGAAATCCTCATCCGACGTCAGCAGCGGCCTGCCCACCGCCATCTCCCGGAAATCATCCGAACTCGCGGCCAGATCATCCGCCATATCATGGTACTCCAATCCGTCCATGATATGGGTGGGCTGAACCACCAGCCGCTTTACGCCGTTTGACGCGGCCCTCGCCAATGCCCGGGGCACATTGTCGATCTCCACCTGATCGCGTGCTTTTATATGGTCAATGACGATCTGGCTGGTAAATCCCCGCCTCACCGAATAGGCCGGAAACGCCTCCGCCAGGGCATCCTCGATCGCGCCGATGGTCAGTCTTCGGTTTTCATTATAGCTGGTACCAAAGCTCACGACCAGGAGCTCATTTTCCCCGATGCCGTCCTGATTTCTCGGATCATCCGGCAAGGCGCCCCCCGTATCGTCATGTTCTTCCTGCGCTCCGGCAGGCGCTGCCGTTTCCCGGCGTTCCTCTGCCATCCTCTTTCGTTTCATGATCCGTTCCCTCCTTCACTTCCGTACAAAGCCCTTTCCCTTTACGTGTTTTTCGTGTATAATAGGCTGAATTTCGAATGTGGGGGGACAAGCAAAATGACGGCAAACAAAAATTACAGAAAAACTCTGGCGGCCTGCTATCTGGGTTTTATCACACAGGCCATCTCCGCCAACTTTGCGCCCCTTTTGTTTTTAACCTTTCAGAACATCTACCAGATCTCTTTGGAAAAGATCGCCCTGATCCCCGTTGTGTTCTATCTGACTCAGCTGCTGATCGACCTCGGAGCAAGCCGGTTCGCGGATAAAATCGGCTACCGCATCTGTGTAGTGATCTCCCAGATCCTGTCGGCAATGGGGCTGGTGCTGCTGGCGGTCCTGCCCGGAATACTTCCCGCTCCCTTTCCAGGTATCCTCATTGCTGTGGTATTTTATGCCGTCGGCAGCGGTCTGGTAGAAGCGCTGGTCAGCCCCATTGTAGAGGCCTGCCCCTTTGAAAACAAAGAGGGGCAGATGAGTTTACTGCATTCCTCTTACTGCTGGGGCGCGGTCGGCGTGATCCTAGGTTCTACGCTCTTTTTTGCGGTATTCGGTACCGAAAAGTGGAAGATACTCACGCTCCTCTGGGCATTCGTACCGCTGGTCAATGTCTTTTGTTTTGGCACCTGCCCCATAGAACGCCTGGTAGAAGACGGCGAGGGGCTGCCTCTTCGGCGTCTGCTCCGCCTGCCGTTACTTTGGATGATGATCTTACTGATGATCTGCTCCGGCGCATCCGAGGCAGCCATGGCCCAGTGGGCGTCGGCATTTACCGAGTCGGCCCTCGGTGTATCCAAAACAGTCGGCGATCTGGCCGGCCCCTGTCTGTTCGCTGTTTTCATGGGGATCTCCCGCATATTGTATGGAAAGATGAGCGAAAAGATAAACCTGACAAAGGCCATGCTGCTTGGCGGCCTGCTTTGCGTGGCATGCTATTTGCTGGCTTCGCTTTCCCCTCTCCCGGCAATGGGCCTGGCCGGATGCGCCCTTTGCGGCTTCAGTGTAGGCATCATGTGGCCGGGCACGATCAGCCTTTCCTCTCAGAAATGTCCGAACGGCGGCACGGCCATGTTTGCCTTTCTGGCGCTGGCAGGCGATTTCGGCGCTACCGTCAGCCCCGCCATCGTGGGAAGCTTTTCGGAGCTGGCAGGTAGTAATCTGAAAATCGGTCTGCTGACCGCCGCGATCTTCCCCGTTCTGCTGGTGGTGGCTCTGTTTGTTTTGGATCGGAGGATGAAATGAACAGCGAACGCTGACGGGGATAACAGAAACCGGTTCAAGCCCGGCTTCATAGCCAGAAGGGGCGATTCCTCCGCTTACACGAATGTTCATTTCTCCTCCAGCTTAATCCCCGCCAGCGCCTGGGCCAGGGCGTTGTTGATCGATTCGGCGGCCTCCTTCTTCTGCTGATTTAAATATCTGGCCACATCACGCTTGCTGACGCCGGCCCCTTCTTTCTTTCTTCGCTCCTGGAACGCCGCAAGTTTTTCCTTATGGCCGCAACTGCACACAAAAATCTGACCGCCGCCCTTCCCCCGCAGTTCCATCCGCTTATGGCACACCGGGCAGCGGGCATTCGATGTCCGGGAAATCGTCTCCCGATGTCCGCAGGTGCGATCCTGGCACACCAGCATCTGGCTGTTCTTGCCTTTCACCAGAAGCATCCGCTTTCCACATACCGGGCAGCGCGTATTCGTCAGATTATCATGACGGAAGGTTCCGTCACCCGCCTTGATCTGCCCGATCAGGTCTCCGGCGTATTCCCGGATCTCGTCCATAAATTCACTATCCTTAAGGCTTCCTTTGGCAATCCGGGATAATTTCATCTCCCAGTCCGCCGTCAGCTCCGGTTTTTTCAGATCCTCCGGCACCAGTGTCAAAAGCTGCCGCCCCTTTGAGGTCAGGAAAATTTCCTTTCCCTTCTTTTCTACCAGAAAGCCGGAGAAGAGTTTTTCAATGATATCGGCCCTGGTGGCCACGGTTCCCAGGCCGCCTGTCTCGCCAAGTGTCTTTGCCATCGCCTTGTTCCCCGATTCCAGAAAGGCCGTCGGATTTTCCATCGCCGAAAGAAGCGTTGCTTCGGTGAATGCCGACGGTGGTTTCGTCTTCCCTTCCGTCACAGTGAAAACAAGGCCTGCGATTCGGTCTCCCTCCTTAAACTCCGGGAGAGTCTGGCTTTTCAGCTTCTCCTGGCCTCCGCCGGATGCCTCCTCATCTTCGATATCTTCCCAAGTGTCTCCACCACCTGTGTCATAGACGGCCCGCCACCCCAGGGCCCTGGTCACCAAACCGCCAGCCAGGAATCGCTCGCCCCCCGCCGTCACCGTCAGGTTCACCTGCTCGCTCTCATAAGGCGGATACAGAACAGCCAGGAACCTCCGCACGACCAGATCGTAGATCCTCCGTTCATCCACCGTCATGTGATCCAGCTGAACAAACTGTTCCGTGGGGATGATCGCGTGATGATCGGAAACTTTTTCATTATTAACGAAGAAGGGCTTTGCCGGCAGAGGTTTATTCACCAGCTGAGCGACCAGTTTTTTATAGGGCCCCACGCCGCAGGCCTGGAGACGTTCCCGGATGGTAGGCAGAATGTCGCTGCTTAAGTACCGTGAATCCGTCCGGGGATAGGTCAGCACCTTATGATTCTCATAAAGCCGCTGCATGATGTTTAAGGTTTCCTTCGCGGAATAATTAAACCGCCGGTTTGCCTCCCGCTGAAGCTCGGTCAGATCGTATAAAAGCGGAGCCTGGGCCTTTTTCGGCGTCCGCTTAACCTGGGTTACCACCGCCTCCGGCGATGGGGCCTGCCCGTTTCCGCTGCCGTTTAATTTCCGGCAAAGCTCCCGGATCTTATCCCCGTCAAAAGAGCGGAAGCTTTTGGACGTTCCGTCCTGCCAGGTAAGAGTAAGGGTCGGTCTTGCCGACCTGGCCTGGATGCCGTAATAAGGTTTCGGCACGAAATTTTTGATTTCCCGCTCCCGAGAGGCGATCATCGCCAGCGTCGGCGTCTGTACACGACCGCAGGAAAGCTGAGCATTGTACTTACAGGTCAGGGCTCTGGTCGCGTTGATGCCAACCAGCCAGTCTGCCTCCGCACGGCACATGGCAGCGTGGTAAAGGTTATCGTACTCCCGGCCGTCTTTTAAATGAGAAAAGCCCTCCCGGATCGCCTTGTCCGTCACCGAAGAGATCCACAGCCGGCGGATAGGCTTTCTGCACTCCGCCTTCTTTAAGATCAGTCTGGCCACCAGCTCCCCCTCCCGACCGGCGTCAGTGGCGATGATGATATCCTTCACATCCTTACGAAAGAGCTGCGCCTTCACTGCCTGATACTGCCCTGCCGTCTGCCGGATCACCTCCAGCCGAAACGGCTCCGGCATCATGGGAAGATCCTCCATCTTCCATTCTTTATATTTCTTATCGTAGTTCTCCGGGTCTGCCAGCGTCACCAGATGGCCCAGTCCCCAGGTCACTACATAATCCGAACCCTCAATGGCGCCGTTTAGCTTCTTATGACACTTCAAGACCCGGGCAATGTCCCTTGCCACGGACGGTTTTTCTGCTAAAACTAATGATTTCATCAATAAGTCCTTTCTCTCGCTGCTTATGGCCGCAGAGTCAATCCACACTCCATCCCTTTGCTGACATGCTTCCTCATGGTATCCCCCTGCGCTTCGCTTGCGGGGGGACGCAAAAAACTCTG
>CAYRMW010000021.1:0-34384 GCA_964425595.1 uncultured Lachnospiraceae bacterium | reverse complement strand
GGGGAAAACAGCGCGTATTACCGCGAGCGGTGTGAGGCAATGAATGCGCTCTATCGGAAATTCTGGAGACCGGCATGAGAGATCACCGCTCCTACAGCCGTTTTCGATACTGATTGGGACTGCATCCGTAACATTCCTGAAAACATTTCCCATAATAGCTTGGATGGTTGAATCCACAGGCGAGGGCGATCTGCGTGATGCTTTCGTCTGTGTGCTCCAGCAGCCGGCAGCTGGCCTTTAGCCGGTACTGATTCAGAAAGGCCACCGGGGTCTGTTTCAGATACCGGTTAAAGAGAATGCAGCATTTGCTCCGGCTCACATTCCCGGCCCGGGCGATGTCCTCCAGAGAAAGCTTTTCCGGATAGCGGCAGGCGATAAAGGACACCATGTCTTTTAATAAGGCAAGATCAGGATGCCCTTCTCCGGAGAAGCCGGTTTCGCTCATCTGCGGGGTGCGCAGCAGACGGCTCCAGAAAAGATGGATCTGACCGGAAACCTCCAGCTGGAACGCGTTTTGACCGGACGCCTTCAACTGCCAGAGTTCCCCCATGAACCGGGAAATTTCCGGATAAAAGGGATCGTCCGGAGGAAACAGGAGATATCCCGGCGCCCGGGAAGCGGTGAAGGTGCGGACATACTGCTGACGCAGCCGGGGATTTCCCGTAAACAGGCCGGGATGGAAAAGGATGCAGAGAAAATCACATTCCCGGTGGCTGCAGGCGTATCCGTAGTGCATCCGCCGGGAATTGATCAAAAGGCAGTCGCCCTTGTTTAAGAGCAAGGTGGTTTCATCAATCTGATAGTGCATCTGCCCCTCATGAATACGAATCAACTCCAGGTCTTCATGCCAGTGGCAGAGGGCTCGCATACCCGGATATTCGGAGAGGCGGCGCCGGCGGATATACAGAGGAATGCCGGGCACATCATACTGGATCACTTCCGAGGAATCCTGCATCAGATCGCGTGTGGTTTCGGTGACCCGGCCCGGATCTGGGCGCTTTATACTTCCTGTCATATTTCCTTCTCCTGATACGATTTTTATAAAAAACGGCGAAGATTATCGTAGTTTTTTGGCTGCGAGGATGCTATGCTGTTGGGGACAAAAGGCTTTGCCTAAGAGGATACCCGCTTGTTCCGTGCGTTGCACGCCCACAAGCCTAAGCATCCGTTATTATACACGGAGTGGGTAAGGAAGGGCAATGTTTTTTGAACGTGCGCCGCTGAAAGAAGGCGTTCACACCGGCGGCAGAAGGAGGACAGTAAAAATGTTTCGGGAACGGGAGTTTTACCAGAAGCTGTCCGGGCTGGTATTCCCTATCGCGGTTCAGAATCTGATGACGGCCCTGGTCAATGCATCGGATGCACTGATGCTGGGCCTCTTAAATCAAAGCGCGCTGTCGGCCGTGTCTCTGGCGTCGCAGATTCCCTTTATCCTAAATCTGTTTTACGCGGCGCTGACCATAGGGGCGACGGTGCTGGCTGCACAGTACTGGGGGAGAGGCGACCGGGCAGCAGTAGAGCGGGTGCTGGTCATCGCTTTGAAGTTTTCCATGGGCGTATCGGGGATCTTTTTTGGGGCGGCGCTGTTTTTGCCGCAGGGGCTGATGCGGATTTTTACCAATGATCAGGAATTGATCCGTCTGGGAGCCATCTATCTGAGGACGGTAAGCTGGTCCTGGCTGTTTACCGGATTTTCGCAGATTTACCTGTGCATCATGAAAAACAGCGGCCGGGTGCTGAGGAGTACGGTTTATGGTTCGGTTTCCGTGGTATTGAATATTATTCTGAATGCCGTGTTTATTTTTGGGCTTCTTGGCTTTCCGCGCATGGAAATAGCCGGGGCTGCGGCAGCTACGGTTATGGCAAGGGCAGCAGAACTTCTTCTGACCCTGGCGGAAAACAGGAGGAAAGATGTGGTGCGGCTGCGCCGGAACGGCCTGTTTTCAAAACATACAGAACTCTGGCGGGATTTTATCCGCCGCACCGGACCGGTAATCGCAAATGAGCTGGTGTGGGGCTGCGGTTTTGCCATGTTTTCGGTGATTATGGGACATCTGGGCAATGACGCGGTTGCGGCAAATTCTATCGCCAGTATTGTGAAAAATCTGGCTTCCTGTCTCTGCCTGGGCATCGGTACAGGAAGCGGGATCCTGGTGGGGAATGAGCTGGGCCGGGGTGAACTGGAAAGGGCCAGGATTTACGGGGGACGGCTTTGCCGGCTTTCTGTGGCGGCCGGGATTTTTTCCGGCTGTATTTTGCTTGTGGCTTCTCCGGCTGTTTTCGCCCTGGCGGGGAACTTAACGGAAAATGCCCGGTACTATCTGAAGGTGATGCTGCTGATCTGCGCTTACTACATGGTGGGGAAAGCGGTGAATTCTACGGTGGTGGCCGGCATCTTCTGCGCGGGAGGCGATACACGGTTTGGCTTCTTTTGCGACTTGGTGACCATGTGGCTGGTGATCGTGCCGGTGGGCTGCATGGCGGCCTTTGCGTGGAGGTTTCCTGTCCCGGCGGTTTACTTTCTGCTGAACCTGGACGAGTTTGTCAAGCTTCCGGCGGTATACCGGCGCTACCGCAAATACCGGTGGGTAAAGAATCTGACCGAAAACGAAGCATCTGCACCGGGGTGAGGCAGCAGATTTCCGATGCGTCAGCCGGTCCGTGCGGGATGGAAAGTATGCCTGCCGGGCACAGGATGGCTGCGATGATCAGAAAAGGAACAAGGAGGAGATGAATCAATGGATAACAAAACGAGAAGGGACAGGGAACTTCCCTACATTTCCGATGAATCCGTCATGGAGGAGCAGAAGGTGTGCAGGCGGATCCTCCAGCGGCTGAATACGGCAGACCGGTCCGACTTTGCGCAGATCGGGCGGATCGTTAAAGAGCTGTTCGGCAAAGCGGAAAATGCGTTTGTCAATCCGCCGTTTTACTGCGATTATGGTTCGCATATCCGGGTGGGAAAGAATTTCTTCGCAAACTATAACTGTACCATCATTGATGTCGCTGAGGTGACGATCGGCGACAACTGTCAGATGGCTCCCAACGTAGCCATTTACACGGCGGGGCATCCGATCCATCCGGATTCCAGAAATTCCCTGTATGAGTACGGGATCTCCGTGACGATCGGCGACAATGTGTGGATCGGCGGGAACACGGTGATCCTCCCGGGGGTCCACATTGGAAATAACGTAGTCATCGGAGCGGGAAGTGTGGTGACGAAGGATATTCCCGACTGGACGGTTGCGGTGGGAAATCCGTGTCGGGCAGTGAAAACGATTACGGAAGCGGACCGGAAATATTATTTTAAGGACCGGGAGTTTGATGAGGAAGCCTGGGCGTATATCTGCGGCCGGAGAGAGGAGAAGGGGGAGTAGAAGTTCATCCGCGGCGGCTTTGGCCGGTTGACAGGAAGGATAAGGGATTGTAAAATAGCACTGGATGCGGCAGAAGCCGCTGTGTCTGCACAAGCAGAGAAGAGAAGGAAGATAACGCCAGGAAGGCATGCTTCTTTACAGTAAGATGGAGTATGCCTTGCCGGCGTTTTTTTCTGTGGAAATACCCGGCGGCGGGTTTGACCGCAGGGCCGCCGTTGGACGGGCAGACTTTCCGCCCGCCTGGTCATGGAGGAGAACAACGAATGGATCAAGATAAGATGGAAAAGCTGAAGCAATTTTTTTCGCAGAATCCATGCGCCGCTTTGGGGTTTTCCGGCGGGGTGGATTCGGCGTGGCTGCTGTACGCAGGAAAAAAAGCCGGAGCCAGGATCCAACCGTACTACATCCGGACGGCATTTCAGCCGGATTTTGAACTGCGGGATGCCAGCCGGCTGTGTGATCAACTTCGTGTCCCGCTGCGTATCATTGAGCTGGATATCTTTCAGGCGAAGGAGGCAGTAAGGAATCCACAGGACCGGTGTTATTACTGTAAGCGGGCATTGTTCGGTGCGCTGAAAGAGCAGGCGGCCCGGGACGGCTTTTCTCTGCTGCTGGACGGAACCAATGCATCGGACGATGCGGGTGACCGGCCGGGCATGCGGGCGGCAGGAGAATTGTCCGTGCGTTCGCCGCTCAGGGAATGTGGGATGACGAAAGCAGAGATCAGGGAGCGGTCACGGCAGGCGGGGCTTTTTACCTGGAACAAACCGGCATACGCATGCCTGGCCACCAGGATCCCTGCGGGAGAACCCATCACCAAAGAAAAGCTTAAGCAGATCGAGGAAGGGGAGGATGTGCTTTTTCGTATGGGGTTTTCCGATCTGCGCATCCGTCTGTTTCATGGCGCGGCCAGGATCCAGCTTCCGGCCGGGCAGATGGAGGCGGCAGTGCGAAAAAGAAGGGAAATCGCGGAAAAACTCGGGAAGATAGGATTTGCCGGGATTTTGTTGGATCTAAAGGAGCGGTAGGATATGGAGCAGCAGGAAATACGAAAGCTGTTGGAGCAGGTGGCCCGTGGTGAAGCATCGGTAGAGGCGGCCATGCTGCGGTTAAAAGAACAGCCATTTCAGGATCTGGGATACGCAAAACTGGATCACCATCGGGCCCTCAGACAGGGGACGGCTGAGGTGATCTACGGCGCAGGAAAAACGGCGGAACAGATCCGGGGCATCACCGAAGCCATGAAGGAACATGGACAGAAAAGGATACTGATCACCCGTCTGTCGCCGGAAAAAGCGGACAGTCTCTCGTCGGTCGAGGGTTTTACCTACTATGAAATGGGACAGATCGGGATCGTGGGCCGGATTCCGGATCCGGATGGCCGGGGAACCATCGTGGTGGCTACCGGCGGAACGAGCGATATGCCGGTGGCGGAAGAAGCGGCGCTGACCGCGCAGATCCTGGGCAATCAGGTGGAACGCCTTTATGATGTCGGTGTGGCAGGGCTGCACCGACTGCTGGCCCATATGGATGCCATCATGAGCGCCCGGGTGATCATTGCCATCGCGGGGATGGAAGGCGCACTGGCCAGCGTGATCGGCGGCCTGGCGGACTGTCCGGTGATCGGCGTGCCCACAAGCGTGGGGTACGGCGCGTCCTTTTCCGGCGTTTCCGCCCTTTTATCCATGCTGAATTCCTGCGCCAGCGGCGTCAGCGTGGTCAATATCGACAATGGATTCGGCGCGGGCTACCTGGCCAGCATGATCAATCACGGGAAATAACCAGGATAAAGGCTGCACTTCCTGGAAGCGTGGCAGGGCCGGGCTGCTTCAGGGAAAGATTGTTAAGGAGAAAAAGACCAATGGGCAGAATCATCTATCTGGATTGTGGAATGGGCGCGGCGGGAGATATGCTGACGGCGGCATTGTTTGAGCTGTGTCCGGACAGAGCGCTTGCTCTGCAAAAGTTAAATGCCATGGGAATCCCGGGCGTGGAGTACCGGGCGGAGACGACGGAAAAATGCGGGATAACCGGCACGCATATGCACGTGCTGGTTCATGGAAAGGAGGAGGATAGCCTGGATGCGCATGAGCCGTGCGGCCATCATCATCACGACGGCCACGACCATGCCGGTCACCATCACGACGGCCACGGCCATGCCGGTCACCATCACGACGGTCACGACCACACCGGTCACCATCACCATACCGGGATGGAGGAGATCGCGGCCATGATCGATGGCCTCGCGGCTTCGGATGTTGTGAAGGAAAACGCCAGGGCGGTCTACCGGCTGATCGCGCAGGCGGAAAGCCGGGTTCACGGCAGAACGGTGGAGGAGATCCATTTCCATGAAGTGGGCGCGCTGGATGCGGTGGCCGATGTGGCGGGATTCTGCCTTCTTGCGGAGATGCTGGAGCCGGAAAAGATTCTGGCTTCGCCGGTTCATGTGGGAAGCGGGCATGTGCATTGCGCGCACGGGATCCTTCCGGTTCCGGCGCCGGCCACGGCGCTGCTTCTTTGCGGGATCCCCATTTATGGCGGAACTGTGCAGGGCGAGCTGTGTACACCGACAGGAGCGGCGCTTCTGAAACATTTTGTTTCCGCCTTCGGGCCGATGCCGGTGACCGCCGTCAAAAGCATCGGATATGGCATGGGAAAGAAAGATTTCCCCGCGGCAAACTGTGTCCGGGCGTTTATGGGAGAAGTGGGGGATGAAGCGGACGGACTGCTGGAACTTCGCTGCAACCTGGATGACTGCAGCGGGGAGGATGTGGGCTATGTCCTGGAGCTTCTGCTTAAGGAAGGCGCACTGGACGCCTATTCCACGCCGGCCGGCATGAAAAAGAGCCGTCCGGGCCTGCTCCTTACCTGTCTGTGTGCTCCGGAAGACGCGGACCGGATGGAGGAGCTGCTGCTTTTGCATACGACGACCCTTGGCGTACGCCGCATCGCCTGCCGCAGGAAAAAACTGAGCCGCCGTGTGGAGAACGTAGATACGCCATGGGGCATGGTGCGCAGAAAAATTGCGGAGGGCACGACGGTGTCGGGCAGGAAGATCCGGAGAGAAAAAGAAGAATATGAGGACCTGGCCAGGATCAGCCGTGAGACGGGAATGAGTTTGCAGGAGATCCGAAAGAGGATCCGCGAAAGCACAGGAAGAGAAGAGGCCGGTTCTTGACAGACAACATGTTGTCCAGTATAATGAGAAACGGATTTGCGGCTATGGCGGAATTGGCAGACGCGGCGGTTTTAGGTGCCGCTGGGTGACCGTGCAGGTTCGAGTCCTGTTAGCCGCACCAGAGTATTCTCGCCTGTTTCTGCCGGAGAGGAAAGGCGGAGCAGGTGTTGTCGTTGTGTGGGCCATACGATCATCGGATGGCTCACCTTTTTATGAGGAAAGATGTCAGAAAGATGAGGATCAAGAAATGATGGAACGGTTAAAGACGATCCCCCGGCCGGGGATGCGGATCATCAAATCGGCGGTAGCGGTAGGACTCTGTTATTTGATCTCCCTGTTACGAACGGACGGGATCGTGTTTTATTCACAGCTGGCCGCGCTGTGGTGCATGCAGAATTACCTGGAAAATACGAAAAAGAACGCGGCGCAGCGGTTTATCGGCACCCTGATCGGCGCGGTTTACGGCCTGATCTTCCTCCTGGTGTTTCTCGGGAACAGCGAGGTCTGGAACGCGGCGGTGATCACGGTTCTGGTGGGAATCGTCCTGTACACCACGGCTGCGCTGAAGAAAAAGCAGGCGTCTTATTTTTCCTGCGTGGTTTTTTTAAGTATCGTGGTGAACCATGCCAACGATATCAACCCCTATCTCTTCGTATTCAACCGGTGCATGGATACGGTCATCGGCATCATCGTGGGCGTTGCGGTGAATGAATTCTCCCTGCCGAGGAAAAAACATAAGGATATTCTCTTTGTCTCCGGGCTGGATGATACCCTCCTGAAGCGGAACCGGATCAGCGATTACAGCCGGGTGGAGTTAAACCGCATGCTGGATGAGGGGTTAAATTTCACCATTTCGACCTGCCGTACCCCGGCTTCCCTGCTGGATCCGACCAGGGATATCCGGCTGAAGCTCCCGGTGATCGCTATGGACGGGGCGGTTCTGTATGACCTGAAAAAGAACCGGTACATGAAATGTTACCTGATCTCGAATGCCATGGCAAAGAAGATCGACGGGCTGATCCGTTCCAGCGGCTTGTCGGCTTTTGTCAATGTGATCATAGAGAACACGCTGGTGATCTGCTACGAGGAGACCGGGGACGCGGTGCACCAGAAGCTGGTGGAAGCGCTGTCGGCGTCCCCGCTGCGCAATTATATCCCGGGGAAGGGCTTCGGTGAGGAGAACGTAGTGTATTTTATGCTGCTGTATCCGGATGAGACGATCGGGCGGTTCTATGCCTGCCTGGAAGAGGAGGGGATCACCGCAAGCTGCAAGGTGGTCCGGGAGGCCGCTGAAGAGTATCCGGGCTACTCCTACCTGAAGATTTATAACAAAAACGCGTCCAAGGCGAACATGCTGCATTATCTGGAACGGGAGATCGCCATAGAAAAGACGGTGACTTTCGGAAGCATCGAGGGCAGGTACGACGTCTATGTTCCGGCCGGGGATGTGAACAGTGTGGTCAAGGAGATCCGCAGGCGGTTCGAGCCGGTGCGCATAGGGCGCCGGAGAGAGGCATAAACACGCGGGAAAGCCCGCGAAGAGGACGCCGCTTCGCCAGAGGGCGCCGCCGGTTTACTTTTAAAAATTAAGCAAAAAACGGAAATAACAAGAAATGATTCAGAAAACAATGAGGAAAAATCCGGATTTAACTTAATAAAACGTGGTTTTATGGTGTTGGGATTGACAAAAAAAAGAAAGCTGCATATACTCGAGGTCAAATCAAGGCGGTTGGCCGATGCAGACAAAGACGTACGCATGGTTGGGAAATGGCGTGCGTCTTTTTTTTACGAAGTATCCAGCAAGACGCGCCGGTGACGCGTCTTGCCGGATTTGGCCGCAGTCAGGAAAAGGAGGAGATGTTATGAGGAAGCTATGTGCAAAGGTTGCAGCTGCGTCGATGGCGCTCATGATGGGACTGACAGGATGTGGTGGAAGCACTGCGGAAAGCAGTACCGTGACTTCCGCGTCGACGGAAGGAGAAAGTACGGAGACCGTCTATCGCGATACGCTTTATATTGCAGTAACGCAGCAGGCTCCGTCCCTGGATCTTCACAAGAACAGCAGTCTGATTTCGCGGCAGATGTGCGACGGGACGCTCTGGGAGAAGTTGGTGACACTGGACGGGAATGCGGAAGCTGTGCCGGAATTGTGTGAAAGCTATACCGTCAGCGAAGACGGGACGACCATCACCTTTTATTTGAGGAGCGGAGTAAAATTCCATGATGGTAGTATCATGGATGCGGATGATGTAGTCGCGTCGATGAATCGCTGGATCGAAGGCTTCAGTTCTGCAAAAACGATGGTGGGAGACGCGCGGTTTGAAAAGGTTGACGATCTGACGGTGAAGATCGTCGGGGAGAGCTCCCTGATCCTTCTTCCGGCTATGATCGCGGGGGCGGCGCAGCCGGCAGCGATCACCACGGCGGAGGCCTGTGCAAATGAGGATGACAACGGATTCATGATCGATTATATCGGGACCGGCCCTTACCGGTTTGTGGAGTGGCGCCAGGATCAGTATATCAAGTTCGAACGTTTTGATGATTACGTGCCCTATGGTACAGAGGGCGAAGCGATGGATGGATGGGCCGGTTACAAATCGGCGCCGACCAGGGTGCTGGAATTTGATATCGTACCGGATCAGGCAACCGCAACCGCCGGCCTGGAGGCAGGACAGTACGACTGTATTTTTAATGTGACGGATGATGATTATCCGAGACTGGAAGCCAATGAGGATCTGACCACATCCAGGACCCAGATGGGAAGTGTGGCTCTGGTCTTTAACCACAAAGAAGGAATCGCCGCCGAGCAGTATTTCCGGACGGCGGTGAATACGGCAATCAACTGCGATGAGATCCTGACCGCCTGCTACGGCGCCGGTTATGAGCTGGGTTCCTGCTACATGGATGAGGGGCAGGCTTTTTGGTACACGGATGCAGGCAGCGAATACTACAACCAGAATGATCCGGAAAAGGCGATGGAGATCCTGGAAGAAGGCGGGTACCAGGGGGAGACGTTCCGCATCCTGGCGGCTACGCTGAACAATATGGACCAGATGGCGGTAGCGCTGCAGTCAGAACTTGAGGCAATCGGGATCCCGGTTGAATTAATCATTGTGGACTGGGCGACCCTGACGGATTACCGGCAGGACTCCAGTTTATACGATATGTATATTACGACCTTCGCGGAGGTTCCCGTACCTTCTCTGAAGCTGTATTACGGAAAGGACTATCCAGGCTGGTCGGATGACGAAACGCTGACACAACTCTACGCGGCGATGACCTCGGCCTCCACTTTGGATGAGGCGAAGGAATGCTGGGAAGAACTTCAGGCGTATTCCTGGGAGTATCTGCCGATCATCTGCCCCGGGCATTATATGGGGATGTTTGCATGGGACGCAGATCTTGAAGGGGTAAACATGTACAGTGGCGGACCGAAGTTCTGGAACGCAGGAATTATTGAGGAATAAGACCTGGCGCCGGACGGCAGGTAGATCTTCCATTGATGATGAACAGGAGGGACTATGAGACGATTTATCATTAAACGAGTACTTTCTGTCCTGCCTGTGCTTATCATTGTTTCTGTCGTGATCTTTTCTCTGGTACATATGGTTCCGGGAGATCCGGCAATGGCGATGCTGGGCGATATGGCGACAGAAGAAGATGTTGCGGCTTTGCGGGAACGTATGGGGCTGGATAAGCCGCTGGCTGAACAGTATCTGGTATGGATCGGCAATATGCTGCACGGTGATTTTGGCGATAGTGTGGCGAATCATGAGACGGTGGCATCCATGATCGGCAGCCATATCCGGCCGACCATCTCCCTTACCTGCTATTCCCTTCTGATCGCAGCCTGCATCGCCGTGCCGCTTGGGATCATCGCGGCAAGAAAGAAGGATGCGGCGGCAGATCATGCGGTAACCGTGGTGTCTCTCGCCGGGATCTCCGTTCCCAGCTTCCTGCTCGGCCTCTTCCTGATGCTGCTGTTTGGCGTGAAGCTCCGCTGGTTCCCTGTATCCGGCTATAAAGAGATCAGCGATGGCTTTGTGGCGCATATCCGTTCGCTGACGCTCCCGGCGATTGCCCTGGGATTTATGAATGCCGCACTGATGATGCGTATGACCAGGGCAACCATGCTGGAAGTGCTGGGAAGCGATTACATTAAGATGGCAAAAGCCAAGGGCGTCAGGGAAAGGGCGATCCTGGGTAAGCACGCGCTGAAAAATACGCTGGTCACGCTGGTTACCGTTTTCGGCCAGAGCATCGTGCAGTCGCTTTCCGGCGCGGCGGTAGTGGAAAGCCTGTTTGCCATCCCCGGCCTTGGCCAGCTGATGGTCAACTCGATTGGACGGCGGGATTATTACGTCATCCAGGCCATTGTGCTGCTGATTGCTGTGTTTAATGTACTGGTGAATATGTTGATCGACATCTTATACGGGATCGTAGACCCGAGAGTCCGAATCAGCTGAAGAACGCGCATTGGAGATGAGGTGAAGGTGTGTTAAAGGAAGGAATCATGGAAAAGGAGACGCTGCAGGCAGATGATGAGGCGGTGGATCTGAGCGAATTAAAGAAAAAGCTGGCTGCAGAGCAGCGGCGGATACGGATCCGAAAGTTTACAAAAAACCGTGCGTCCGTGTTCGGTCTCCTGGTCGTGGCGGTGATGATCCTGCTGGCGGTATTTGCGCCGGTCATCTGCCGCTATGATCCGCTGGCCCTGGATACGGTAAACCGCTTGCAGGGCTGCAGCGCGCAGCATTGGTTCGGGACCGATTCTATGGGAAGAGATGTATTTGCCAGGGTACTTTATGGCGCGAGGATCTCGCTGACCGTTGGCTTTACGGTGGGGATCGTATCCGGCTGTTTGGGCATGATCATCGGGCTTTACGCCAGCACCAGCAAGGTGGCGGACAATGTGTTGATGCGTATCTGCGATGGACTTAAGGCGATCCCCAGTACGCTTCTGGCCATTACGCTGATGACGGTGCTGGGAGCAGACATCAAAAATGTGATCATCAGCCTGGTGATCGTTAATGTGCCGAACATGGCCAGGCTTTCCCGCGGTCAGGCACTGGTGGTCAAGGAGCAGACCTATGTGGAGGCGATGCAGTGTCTTGGGGCGAAAAAAAGCAGGATCATCTGGGGACATATTGCTCCGAATATCCTTTCGCCGCTGATCGTACAGGTGACGTTTGTCTTTGCCTCATCGATCATTACGGAAGCCGCGTTAAGCTTCCTCGGGGCGGGGGTTCCTGCACCGGCGCCAAGCTGGGGCAACATCCTCAATGAGGGCAAAGGCGTGATTTACAATGCCTGGTGGATGGTGGTATTCCCGGGCTGCTTCACCGCAGTGACGGTGCTGGGACTCAACCTGCTGGGCGACGGTATCCGGGATTTTCTTGATCCCACAAGTAATTGATCGCCGGAAAGGAGACCTGCAATGGAAAAGATCCTGGAAGTAGAAGAACTGTGCACGCAGTTTAAGACAGAAAACGGTTTTCTGAAAGCCATCGACGGCGTATCCTTTGACGTGTACCAGGGAGAGATGTTGGGGATTGTCGGCGAATCCGGATGCGGAAAAAGCGTAACTTCACAGTCGATTCTGCGCCTGTATAATGAAAAGAGCCTGGTGCGTTACAGCGGGCAGGTGCGGCTGATGGGAAAAGATCTGTTTACGCTGTCCGAAAAGGAGATGCAGGAGATCCGGGGAGAGAAGATATCCATGGTATTTCAGGATGCCTTAAGTTCCCTGAATCCGGTGTTTACGGCCGGGAATCAGATCATGGAATCCCTGCGGATACATCAGAAGATAACGAAGAGCCAGGCAAAGGAGCGGGCCGTGGAGATGCTGCGGCTGGTGGGGATACCGGATCCTGAACGGCGGTTTTACCAGTATCCATTTGAATTATCCGGAGGAATGCGGCAGCGGGTAATGATCGCGGTTGCGCTGGCCTGCAGCCCGCAGGTCCTGATCGCGGATGAACCGACCACCGCGCTGGATGTGACGATCCAGGCTCAGATCATGGATCTGATCGTGGAAATGAACCGGAAACTGGATATGGGCGTGATGCTGATCACGCACGATCTGGCAGTGGTTGCCGAAACCTGCAGACGGGTGGTCGTGATGTACCTTGGGCAGATCGTGGAGGAGGGGATGGTGGAGGATATTTTTGACCGGCCGGCGCACCCCTACACCCGCGGGCTGATGGCCAGTATTCCGAGACTGGATGGCCCAAAGGGCAGACGTCTTCATCAGATCAAAGGCACGGTGCCGCTGCTGAACCAGATCCCAGAGGGATGCCGGTTTGCGCCGCGCTGCCCGTATGCTCAGGATATATGCCGCAGGACAATGCCCGGATTGCGGGTACTGAATGATACACAGAAAGTAAGGTGTCACCTGGCCGATACAGAAAGCGGCCTGCTTTCCTGACCGGACGAGGAGGAAGAGAGCATGGAACGGAACACAGAGCGGAGGATAGTTCTCCAGGGAGAGCATGTACGGAAATATTTTCCGGTACATTCAGGATTGGGAAAAGCAAAAAAACAGGTGAAGGCCGTCGATGACGTCGATATCTCCATCTATGAAGGGGAGATTTACGGACTGGTGGGGGAGACCGGGTGCGGAAAAAGCACCCTGGGACGGACATTGATCCGTCTCACTGAGCCGACGGACGGCAAGATCCGTGTACTGGGCGAGGATATTACGGGAAAGAAACGCAGCGAGCTGACGCAGCTTCGGCGGAATGTGCAGATGGTTTTCCAGGATCCCTACACGTCTCTTGATCCCAGACAGCGGGTGGGCGATATCCTGATGGAAGCGCTGAAGATCCATCATCTTGGGACAAAGGCGGAACGTCTGGATCTGGCCATGGAGATCATGGGGAAGGTAGGCCTTCGTCCGGAGCATTTTTACCGTTATCCGCATGAATTTTCGGGAGGACAGCGGCAGAGGGTAGGACTGGCCAGAGCGCTGATCCTTAATCCCAAGGTGATCATCTGTGATGAGCCGGTGTCGGCTCTGGATGTATCGATCCAGGCGCAGATCATTAATCTTTTGCAGGATCTTCGGGAGAAAGATCAGCTGTCCTTTCTTTTTATCGCTCATGACATGAGCGTAGTCAAGTATGTATCGGATCGCGTCGGAGTGATGTATCTGGGCCATCTCGTAGAGGAGGCGGAGACGGAGGAGCTGTTTTCACATACCCTTCATCCCTATGCCAAGGCCCTCTTATCGTCGGTGCCGAATCCGGATCCTCACAGGAAAAAAGAGCGGATCATGCTGAAGGGAGAGTTCCCTTCACCGCTAAATCCGCCGTCGGGCTGTGTGTTTCATACCCGCTGTCCCTATGCAGAGGAGGAGTGCAGCCTGAAAACGCCGGTTGTACAGGAAGTGTGTCCCGGTCACCGGGTTGCCTGCTTCAGGGTGAAAAAAGAAAGGAAACAGGAGGAAAAGTATGCTTGATCAACAGATTTCCGCATATATTGCGGCGCATGAGGAGGAAGCGTATTCCCTGCTGACGGAGCTGGCGCAGATCCCGGCGCCCTCCAATCATGAGGAAAAACGGATGGCGTTTTGCCGGGACTGGCTGATTGGAATGGGAGCAAAAGGCGTATATACGGATTCGGCGATGAATGTGATTTATCCCTGCCGGGTGGAGGAGGACAGTCCGGTCGTCGTGATCATGGCGCATATGGACGTGGTGTTCCCGGACACAGAACCGCTTCCCCTCCGGGTGGCGGGGGATCAGATCTTCTGTCCGGGGATTGGGGATGACACGGCCAATCTGGCCGCTTTGATGATGGCGGCAAAATATGTGACCGAATCCGGTCTCAGGCCAAAGGAAGGCGGCGTCCTTTTCGTCTGCAATACCGGCGAGGAGGGGATGGGCAACCTGAAGGGTTCCAGGGCCATCTGCCAGGCCTATGCGGGGCGGATAAAGGAGTTTATCAGTCTGGATGGGACCATGGAGGGGATCGTTAACTGTGCGGTCGGTTCAGAACGGTTCCGCGTTACCGTGAAGACCGAAGGCGGTCATTCCTACGGGCGCTTCGGCAATGCCAATGCGATCGCAAAGCTCGCGGCCATCATCCAGGATATTTATGGGATTTCGGTGCCGAAGGAGGGAAAGACCACCTATAATGTGGGGACCATAGAAGGCGGGACATCGGTAAACAGCATTGCCCAGGAGGCGTCGATGCTTTGTGAATACCGGTCGGATAGGTGGGACGGGCTTCTTTATATGAAGGAGAAATTTGCGGATATCTTTGCCGCCCATGAAGAGCAGGGCGTGTCGGTTTCGGTTGAGCTTGTGGGCAGCCGTCCATGTGAAGATCTGGATGAGGGCCAGGAGAAGAGGCGCAACGAGATGATTGGGCGCGGCGCAGCGATCATCCGGTCCGCGTACGGGAAGGAGCCGCGTTTAGGGCCCGGATCCACAGACTGCAACATCCCGCTTTCCCTGGGGATCCCCAGTGTCTGCTACGGGGCCTATATCGGAGACGGGGCGCACACGCGCCAGGAATATGTGCTCCGGTCCTCGCTGCGTGCCGGATACCAGGTGGCGTTTGCAAGTGTGCTGCATTATTTTCAGTTGGAAGAAACAGGAGAAGCGGATTTGGCGGAGGAGAGCAGATGAAAGCAGAGTACAAGATATACCTGAAAGCGATCGAGGAAAAAGCAGAGGAACTGTGCGCGCTGAGTGATGAGATCTGGGATTACGCGGAGACCGCGTTTACGGAGTTTCAGTCGGAGGAAGCGCTGATCCGTTTTCTGGAAAAAGAAGGTTTTACGATCACACGAGAGGCTTTCGGCGTGAAGACCGCATTTACCGCGGAATTCGGCAGCGGCAGCCCCAGGGCAGGTATCCTGGGGGAATTTGATGCTTTGTCGGATATGAGCCAGGAGTCCGGGGTGCTGGAGGAGCGCCCGAGGCAGGGGGGCGGCTGCGGGCATGGCTGCGGGCATAATCTTCTGGGGGCAGGATCAGTAGCGGCAGCTCTGGCCATTAAGCGGTATCTTGAGGCGGGGCATAAGGGTACGGTAATTTATTACGGCTGCCCCGGCGAGGAGGGCGGCTCGGGCAAGGCGTTTATGGCGAGAGGGGGCGCTTTCCGCGACCTGGATTTTGCGCTGACCTGGCATCCTTCCACGGTAAATGAAGTCATGAAGGACAGTTCCCTGGCGAATTTTCAGCTGCTCTACACTTTCCGCGGGACCAGCGCGCATGCGGCAGGGTGCCCGGAGATGGGACGCAGCGCGCTGGATGCCCTGGAGATGATGAATGTAGGATGCAATTTCCTCCGTGAGCATATGATTGATGCGGCCAGGGTACACTATGCGGTGATCGACGGGGGTGGGTACTCGCCGAACGTGGTGCAGAGCCAGGCCAAAGCCATCTATCTGATCCGCGCGCCCAAGGTGGGACAAGCCTATGAGCTGATGCAGAGAGTACATAAGCTGGCAGAGGGGGCGGCGATCATGACCGAGACGACCGAGGAGCACCGTCTGATCAAATCCTGCGCGAATATGGAGTCGAACCGCGTCCTGGAGGAGGTGCTTTGGGAGGCGATGCAGCTGGCGGGAGTGCCGGAATATACGCAGGAGGAATATCAGCTTGCCGAGGCATACACCAGGACAGCGCCGCCGGGTTCTGACAGCAAGTATGAGCATATGATCGCGGACCATATGATCGCGGAAAATATTGCGTTCCTGAAAGAGAACCGTTCCCGAAGCCTGTATGATTTTCTGGTTCCTTATGAGACGGTCCACCGGGTGGGATCCATGGGAGGCTCCACGGATGTCGGGGATGTAAGCTGGATGTGCCCGACTGCGCAGATCTATACCGCAACATGGGCGCCGGGAACCCCGGGGCACAGCTGGCAGGTGGTATCCCAGGGGAAGTCTTCGATCGCGCACAAGGGAATGCTGTTTGCCGGAAAGGCGATCGCTCTGGCGGCGATCAGTCTGTTTGAGGAGCCGGAGAAGATCGCGCAGGCGAAGGCGGCTTTTCAGGAGGCGATGGAGGGGCAGGATTACATTCCGATCCCCGATGGGATCATGCCGGCGGCGATCAGTCAGATCGGGTAGAACGGAAGGAAAGATGGGGGACAGTTTGATGAAGAAAACCTATGTCGTTACCATTGCCAGGGGATTCGGCAGCGGGGGAAGGGAAGTGGCCTCCCGCCTTGCGGACGAGCTGAATATTCACAGCTATGAGAACCGGATCCTGACCCTGGCGGCACAGTACAGCGGAAGGGATGAGTATGATTTTGTCCAGGTGGATGAAAAACTTCGGAAGCGTTATCTCCTGCAGCAGCTTTCCGCCTTGCAGAAACGGATGACGCCGCGGCCGCAGATTGAGAAATTTACCTCGGATGACCGGCTTTTCCAGTTTCAGGAATTGATCATACGCGAACTGGCGCAGACGGAGAGCTGCATCATTGTGGGGAAATGTGCGGATTACGTCCTGCGCGACTGCAGCAATGTCCTGCGCGTTTATATTGAAGCGCCGAGAGAATTTTGCGTACAGCGCATTATGCGGCGGATGGATGTGACGGAGACGGAGGCACATAGTCTGATCGCAAAAACGGATAAGTACCGGGCAGAATATTATCGGTATTACACCGGCGGGAGACGCTGGAACGATCCGGTGAATTATGACCTCACGCTGAACAGCGCCGCATGGGGAATCGAGCGGTGCGTGGAGATGATCCGGAACGCGCTGGAGATCAAACTGGGCGAGGATCCGCTGAATTTTACAAAAGGTTCGGGCGGGTGACAGACAAAGAGAAGCATAAAGGCAGAAGAGTGGCTGCCGCGAGGGAGCGCCGGTACCGATTGGGGCAGCGGCGCTTTTGCCGCGGCCAAGAGACGGAAACACCCGCGATCTTTGCTTATCCTTGCGGATTCCGCAAAAGGAAAGTATAATATCTGGTGACCGTATGGCACGGATAAGCCCTGCGCGCGGCGTGCAGGGCTTATCCGTGCCGGATGATCGGCGGGAGGTGTTTCATGTCCTTACAATTTGTGATCGGTCCGTCCGGGTCGGGAAAGACCCGGTATTTATATGACGCCGTCATCCGGGAATCCATGGCGCATCCGGAGCGGCAGTATCTGTTTCTGGTTCCGGAGCAGTACACCATGCAGACGCAGAAGGAGATCATCCGCCTGCATCCGCGCCGCGGCCTGACCAATGTGGGTGTGCTCAGCTTTAACCGGCTGGCGCTCCGGGTCTTTGAGGATCTTTCGGCGGAGACGCTGACGGTGCTGGATGACATGGGCAAGTCCATGGTCCTTCGCCGGATCGTCGGGGAGAAGCGGCGGGATCTTCGCTACTACCAGAGACATGTGGGCCAGATAGGGTTTGTCAATCAGCTAAAATCCATGATTTCCGAGATGTACCAGTACGGCGTTACGCCGGAGGTGCTGGACGCGCTTTGCGAAACGTCGGAAGATCCGGTGCTTAAGGATAAGCTCGGGGATCTGCGGATGCTCTATCAGGGATTTCAGGATTAT
Organism: uncultured Lachnospiraceae bacterium; assembly: GCA_964425595.1. Lineage (GTDB taxonomy): Bacteria > Bacillota > Clostridia > Lachnospirales > Lachnospiraceae > Caccovicinus. Next base: position 16,317 of record CAYRMW010000021.1, on the reverse strand, counting down.
ATCCGGGAAAAATTCACCACAGCGGAGGAAGTACTGGACCTTTGCTGCCGCCTGCTCCCGCGGTGGGAAAAGCTTTCGCGCAGCGAAGTTTTTCTGGATGGCTATACGGGATTTACGCCGGTGCAGTACCGGATCCTGGAGATCTGCCTGGGCCGCTGCCGCCGCGTGATGGCGGCGGTGACCGCGGATCCGGAAGATACCCTTTACGGCGAGGCCGGTATGGAAGAGCTGTTTTACATGAGCCGCCATATGATCTGCCGGATGATCGACGCGGCGTCCGCGGCGGGGGCGGATCATGAGGAGGATGTGCTGCTTGGCGCGTATCCGCCTGTCCGGTTCCGGGAAAGCCCCATGATGGCCTGCCTGGAACGGCGTCTGCGGGGGCGGGATGAGGAAGCGGACGAAAGGAGGGGGCGGGAAGCGCAGGACGCCCGCAGAGCGGATGGCGCCGGTACCGCCGGGGCGTCCGGTCAGGCTTCGCAGATCATCCTTTGCCAGGAAAAGAATCCGGCCGGGGAGATCCGTTTTGTGTGCCGCCGCATTCAGGAAGAGATCCGGAAGGGCGCGCGTTTCCGGGACATGGCGGTGATCACGGGAGATCTGGAGAACTACGGGCGGGAGGTCCGCCGGCAGTTTACGGAGCAGGGGATCCCCTTTTTCCTGGATGATAAGAAAAGCATTCTTTCCAGCCCTCTGGTGGAACTGATCCGTGCGGCCCTGGAGACGGTGCGCCTGGACTTTCCTTATGAGAGCATGTTCCGGTATCTGAAGACCGGATTGGTGGCCCTGGGCGGCGGGGATGAGGAGGCGTGTGAAGAGCTGTTCCGCATGGAAAATTATGTAAAGGCCCTGGGGATCCGCGGTTTCCGGCGGTGGGAACAGGAGTGGACCAGGGAGTATACCGGCGGGGAGCAGCTGAATCTGGAGCAGCTGAACGCCCTGCGGGAGTCCGTGACGGCGCCGCTGTTTTCGCTCAGGGAAGCGGTGCGCCGGCAGCCGGCGACGGGTGCGTCCATAACGGCTGCGCTGGAAGCGTTTCTGGAAGAGCAGTCGCTCCGGGAGCGCCTGCTGGACCGCTCGGAGCAGCTGATGGCAGAGGGAAGCAGCGAGGCCGCAAAGGAGTACAGCCAGGTGTATGAGCTGACGGAGCGGCTTCTTGCGCGTCTTTGTCAGCTGCTGGGCGATGAGCCCATGAGCCTGGCGGAGTACAGCCAGATCCTGGATGCCGGATTTGGCGAGATCCGGGTGGGCCTGATCCCGGCCACGGTAGACCGGGTTGTGGTGGGAGATATCACCAGGACAAGGCTGGACGGGATCCGGTTTTTGTTTTTTGCAGGCGTCAATGAGGGGATCGTCCCGCAGAGAAAGGAGAACCGCAGCCTTCTGACGGATGAGGAGCGGGCGTATTTCGCCGAACAGCAGGTGGAGCTTGCGCCTTCGGCTCGGGAAAACGGTCTGATGCAGCGATTTTATCTGTACATGATGATGACGAAGCCTTCCGCGCAGCTGACGTTGACCTGGGCGGCGCAGAGCGGCAGCGGGAAGGAGCTGCGCCCGTCCTCGCTGATCCGGGAAGTAGAGAGTTTGTTCCCCGGGGAGACGCTCCGGGCAAAGGAAGAGCCCCTCTTCCCATGCTCGGGGGCGGAAGCGGTCCGGTGTCTGGCCGAGGGAATCCGGGAACGGGGAGAGGTGGAGGATTCGCGGTTTATGGATCTGTTTTCCTGCCTGCTGGCCCGGCCGGAATATGAGGAGCAGGTGAAGGCGCTGGTGCATGCTGCCGTATCCTGCGGCCGGGAAGGCGCGATCGGCCGGGCCGCGGCCGGTGCGTTGTATGGAAATATCCTCCAGGGAAGCGTGACCAGGCTTGAGCAGTACGCTGCCTGCGCCTATGCCCATTTCCTGAAGTACGGACTGGAACTGATGGAGAGGCAGGAGTATGAGGTGGGTGCGGTGGACATGGGAAACCTCTTCCATGACTCCCTGGAGAGGTGCTTTGCTTCCCTGAAGGAACAGGGGCTGGAGCTGACGGCCCTTTCAGACCAGGAGAGAAAGCAGCTGACCCTCGATTGCGTTAAGCAGGCGGCGGAGTCATACGGCAATACCATCATGCAGAGTTCCTCACGCAACGCCTACCTGATCCGGCGTCTTTCGCGCATTACGGACAGGACCATGTGGGCGCTGGCCGGGCAGCTGAAAAAGGGCGATTTTCGGCCGGCTGCCTTTGAGCTGTCCTTTTCGGCTGCCGATCATCTGAAGGCCATGCGGATTCCCCTTTCCCGTGAGGAGGCCCTGTATCTGAAGGGGCGCATTGACCGTCTGGATCTGTGCGAGGATGAAAACAGCGTTTATGTCAAGATCATTGATTATAAATCCGGCTCCCAGCGGTTTGATCTGACGGCCATGTACTATGGGCTGCAGCTTCAGCTGGTGGTCTATATGGACGCGGCCCTGGAGCTTGAGGAGCGGCAAAACCCGGAAAAAGACGTTGTCCCTGCCGGTCTTTTCTACTATCACATCCAGGATCCGCTCGTGGAAAAACAGGGCGAGATGACGCAGGAAGAGGTTGAATTCCAGATCAGAAAGCAGCTGCGGATGAGCGGGCTGGTCAACAGCGATCTGGATGTGATCCGGCGGATGGACCGGGAGATCGAGGGGGAATCGGATGTGATTCCGGTGGCGATGAAGACCGGAATGATCCAGGAGGCCAGATCATCGGTGGCCAGCCGGCGGCGGTTTGCTTTCCTGCGGGATTATGTCCGCGGCCGCTGCCAAAAGGCCGGCCGGGAGATCCTGGAGGGAAATATCGCCATGACGCCGTATAAGGAAGGGAATCGGACGGGCTGTGATTACTGCCCTTACCATTCGGTTTGCGGATTCGACCGGAAGACGCCGGGACACGGTTACCGGAAACTGAAGCGTCTGACGCCGGAAGAAATATGGAAAGAAATACTGCCCAGAGAGGATGAGGAAGAGGATGCAGTGGACCGTGGAACAGGAAAAGGTGATTCGGAGCCGTAACCGCAACCTGCTGGTATCTGCCGCCGCCGGAAGCGGCAAGACGGCCGTGCTGGTCGAGCGGATCGTGCGGATGGTGACCGAGGGAGAGGAGCCGGTGGATCTGGACCGTCTGCTGATCATGACCTTTACGAATGCGGCGGCCGCAGAGATGCGGGAGCGGATCGGGAAAGCCATACGCGGGAGGCTTGCCGAAGATAAGGAGAATAAGCGGCTGCGCCTGCAGGCTGCGATGGTGCCTCACGCGCAGATCCAGACGATTGACAGCTTCTGCCTGTCCCTGATCCGCAGCCATTACGCCGGACTGGATCTCGATCCGGCCTTCCGCGTGGGCGATGAGGGGGAGCTTACCCTTCTGCGCGCGGATGTGATGGGCGAATTATTTGAGGATAAGTATCAGGAGGCCAGCCCGGAATTTGTGGATTTTGTGGAGACCTACGGCGGCGGAAAGACCGATCGGGGCATAGAGGAGGTGGTGGAACAGGTCTACCGCTTTGCCGTCAGCCATCCCTGGCCGGAAAAGTGGCTGGCTGACTGCCGTCAGGAATTTTTGCCGGAAGAAGAAGGCGGGGAGCGATGCCTGGAAGGAAGCGGCTGGATGGCGTTTCTTTTGACGGATGTGCGGATGCAGATGGAAGAATTCGCGGATCAGCTGACCCGGGCCATCGAAATCTGCGCAGAGGCGGACGGGCCGGCCGTCTATCTGCCAAACCTCCTTGCCGAGCGGGCCATGCTGGAAGCGATCGGCCGCGCCGATACCTTCCATGCGCTTTGCGATGGCCTGCGCGCCCTTGCGTTTGACCGCCTCCCGCAGGCAAGGAAAAAAGAAATCGATCCGGCAAAGAAGGAGCAGGTGACTGCTATCCGGAATCGGATCAAGAAGGCCGCGGGCAGGTGCCGGGATCAGTACGCTGCGTTTACCGAAGAAGAGATCCGGGAGTCCATGGCCGGCTGCGCCCCGGCGGTGAGAGAGCTTTTAACGCTGGCAGAGGACTTTCGCAGCCGCTATCAGCAGGCGAAAAAGGAGCGGAACCTGGTGGATTTTGCCGACCTGGAGCACTACGCTTTGGCGGTGCTTTATGAGGATGGGAAACCCTCGGCGACGGCGGACCGCTTCAGCCGGAAATACCAGGAGATCCTGGTGGACGAGTACCAGGACAGCAACCAGGTGCAGGAGACCCTGATCGCCGCGCTGTCCAGGGAGAGATTCGGGGAGCCGGACGTGTTTATGGTGGGCGATATGAAGCAGAGCATTTACCGCTTTCGTCAGGCCAGGCCGGAGCTTTTCCTGGACAAATACAGGACCTACAGCACGCAGGACAGCCGGTTTCAGAAGATCGAGCTGCAAAAGAATTTCCGCAGCCGTCCCCAGGTACTGGAGAGCGTGAATGCCGTTTTTGCCAGGATCATGGGGCACAGCCTTGGCGCCATTGATTATACGTCGGAGAACGCGCTTTATCCGGGCGGCAGCTTCCCGCCGCTTCCGGAAAAACAGGATAACGGGACGGAGCTTATTGTGGTCGATACGGGAAAAGAGGCGCTGGCAGGTCTGGATGAGGAGGCCAGGGATTATACCAGCCGGGAGATCGAAGTGAAGCTGGTGATCGAAAAAATCCGGCAGCTGACGGATCCGGATACCGGGCTGATGATCTGGGACAAGGACAGGGAGAGTTACCGGAGAGCCAGGTACGGCGACGTGGTCATCCTGCTGCGGAGTATTTCCGGGTGGGCTGAACTGTTCGTCAACGGTTTGATGAATGAAGGGATCCCCGCATACGCCCAGTCGCAGAGCGGCTTCTTTGACACGGTGGAGATCGAGACGATCCTGAGTCTTCTGGCCGTGATCGATAATCCGATCCAGGATATCCCCCTGGCCGCGGTGATGGTTTCGCCTGTCCTGGGCATGACGGATCAGGAACTGGCCTGGATGATGGCCGTTAGCAAGCGTCACGCAAAGAAACGGCAGGATCGGGGAATTTACGGCGCCTGGCAGTTCTGGCTGCGGGAACGTCCGTGGGAGGACGGAAAGGGGGAAGCGTCCGCGCAGGACGGTCCGCGCCGGGAAGAGGAATTTGCCGCAATCGGGAGGAAGTTACAGAAACTTGCCGCTCTGCTTTCGCGTTTCCGGCGGCTGGCTTCCATCCTGCCCATTCACCAGCTTCTGGAGCAGATCTATCAGGAGACGGGGTATTATGCATGGGTGTGCGCCATGCCCTCCGGAGAAACCAGGCAGGCCAATCTGGACCTGCTGATCGAAAAGGCGGCGGCGTATGAGAGCACCAGTTATCAGGGGCTGTTTCATTTCATCCGCTACATCGAGAAGCTGAAAAAAGTGGATACGGATTTCGGCGAGGCGACGATGGCCGGAGGAGAAGACCGCACGGTGCGGATCATGAGTATCCACAAGAGCAAGGGACTGGAATTCCCCATTGTGATCCTGGCCGGCATGGGCAAGAAGTTCAACAAACAGGATGCCTACGGGCGTCTTCTGATCGATCCGGATCTTGGGGTAGCTGCCGATCATGTGGATCTGGAGCATCGTCTGAAAATGCCCACTCTGAAAAAACAGGTCCTCAGGCGGAAGCTGGAACTGGAAGGGATGGGGGAGGAACTCCGGGTGCTGTATGTGGCGATGACCCGTGCCAGGGAAAAGCTGGTGATGACTGCGTCGGAACCTTATCTGGAGACGAAGCTGGAGCGGTGGGGGATCTTTACGGATCCCGCCGGGCTCCTTCGGAGGAAGGAAAGCCTCCCGGAGGGAACGCTTCCCTTTACTTCTCTTTCCGGCGCGGCTTCCTATCTGGACTGGATTCTGATGGCGATGCCGGCGCGCGCGGACATTCTTTCCTGCCGACAGGTTTCGGCTGCGGGTTTCCTGAGCGGAAGCCTGGCAGAGGAGGCTGTGCGGGCGCTGTCTGCGAAGGCGCTTCTTGCCGCTGCGCGGGAAAGGGAACCGGATGAGGAATACCGCCGCAGGCTGGACGCCGTTCTTCGCTATCAGTATCCTTATCAGGAGGATATCTCGCTTTATGCCATGATGTCCGTTTCGGAACTCAAACGCCAGAGCCGGGAGGAAGAGTGGGAGGGCGTGCTCCATCTGTACGGAGAGCGGGAGGACGGGGAAGCGCAACCTCCTGTCCCGGACTGGGAAGAGCCGGAACAGGAAAGGCAAAGACCGGACTTTTATGGCGGAGGTGCCGCCAGGGGGACGGCCTACCACAAGATGCTGCAGCATCTGCCCTTTGCCCGCTGCAGCTCCCTGCGCCAGGTGACGGAAGAACTGGAACGGCTGGTAAAGGAGGGCAAGGTCTCCGCGAAAGAACGAAGGCTTGCCGACAGCCGGGTGCTGTGGTCGTTTTTCCAGAGTCCCCTGGGGCAGCGGATGAGAAACGCAGAAAAAGAGGGACGGTTACACAGAGAAACGCAGTTTATGGTCGGGATTCCGGCAAGGGAGATGGATGCGGCGGATTCGGATGAGCTGGTACTGGTGCAGGGCATGATCGATGCTTATGTGGAGGAAGAAGACGGCCTCCTTCTGGTGGACTATAAGACCGACCGGGCAGGATCCGCGCAGGAACTTATGGAGCGCTACCGCGTCCAGATTCGCTGTTATGCCCGGGCGCTGGAGCAGCTGACCGGGGCAAAAGTGAAGGAAGCGGTCCTTTATTCTCTCCGGTTCCAGGAAGGCTTTTTCGTGGAAGGACCGTGGCAGCCGGCTGCGTCCGGCAGCCGCTCTTTCCGTTAACCAGTTGCAATTTCTTCAAATTCCTGTATAATCATACAAGATGATATGAGGAGGACCCTATGATCAAATTGGAACGCACCAGTGTGATGAACCTGGAAAACGCGGTAAGAGGGGCCAGGAATCCGATGAACAGCTGGCACCGGATGGACAGCTTTTATGATGAGCAGGGCCGGTATATGCTGGGGCCGAATGATCTGGATCTGGCCGTCCGTCTCAGGAAAGCAGGGAGCGATCACCGCAAGTTCCTGCGCCAGATTTTTGTTTCGGTGGATATTACGGCGCCGCTGTACTGGTGGAAGGAATACGACACCTATAAGGTGGCGACCGTGGCGAACTCTACCAGCACCATGCATAAGATCCACAGCAAGTCATTTGCGCGGGAGGATTTCAGCGTTGATCATATGACGCCGGAGACGCTGGCGTTTATGGACGAGGTGATCGGCCATCTGGAATCCATCCGCCGGAAGTTTATGGAAGAAGGCAGGAAAAAGGAAGACTGGTACGACTTAATCCAGCTTCTTCCGTCCAGCTACAACCAGACGCGTACCTGTTCGATGAACTATGAAACTCTGGTGAATATCTACAATGCCAGAAAAAGCCACAAGCTGGAAGAATGGCGCACATTCTGCGGCTGGATCCTGTCCCTTCCTTATGGAAGAGAACTGATCGCGGCAGAAGAAGTACAGGAGGAGACAGAGTGAACCTGATCGTTGCGGCGGATAAAAACTGGGGGATCGGACTCCGGGGAAAGCTGTTGGCGAACATTCCTGAGGATCGGAAGATGTTTCGGGAAGAGACCATGGGAAAGGTGGTCATCATGGGCCGAAAGACCATGGAGAGCCTGCCGGGGGGCCGCCCCCTGGCAGGGCGGACGAATATCATCCTGTCTGCCGATCCGGACATCGCCGTGAAGGGAGCGATCGTCTGCCGCAGCGTGGAGGAGGCCCTGAAGGCCTGTGAAGGCTGCGCGGATGAGGATATCTTTGTCGCGGGCGGCGAGACGGTTTACCGGCAATTCCTCCCTTATTGTGATATTGCCCATGTGACCGCGCTGGATTATACCTACCAGGCGGACACCTTCTTTCCGGATCTGGACGCTGATCCGGACTGGATCTTGGCGGCGGAAAGCGATGAACAGACCTGCTTTGATCTCTGCTACACGTTCCGCATGTATTGCCGGAAGCGGGCGGCAGGGAAGGCGGCCAGGTTGCTCGGCGGAGGCTGATGCAGCCGCACCGCGCTTGCGTGTTAAGGGAGAGAAATCAGGAGAGGAGAGTTCCACATGATAGGAGAAACAAAAACGGTACTGGAAAATCAGGATCTGCTCGTGGAGATCAACGCCCGGGGTTCTGAGCTTGCCAGGATCTATGACAAAGCCCGTGACCGTGAGGTGATCTGGGAAGGCGATCCGAAGATCTGGAAGCGTCACGCGCCGATCCTCTTTCCCTTCGTTGGAAGGAGCTATGATGATCAGTACCGCTACCAGGGAAAGACTTACGCGATCACGTCCCACGGCTTTGCCCGGGATAAGGAATTTGCTTTGCTGTCCCGCACCGGGAATGAGGTGTGGTATCGGCTGGAATCGACGCCGGAAACCATGGAGATCTACCCGTTTTCCTTTGCCCTGATGGCAGGGCACTGTCTGGAGGGAAGGACATTGAAGGTGATGTGGAAGGTGAGGAATACCGGCGACGGCGTCATGTATTTCATGATCGGCGGCCATCCCGCCTTTAAGACGCCGAAAGGGCTGACGGTCCACGATTTTACGCTGGATTTCCACTGTGCCGGGCAGAAAGAGTCCCTCCATTACCTGGCGCCGGATAAGGAGGGGTATCAGGCGGATGCCCTTTCCGGCAGACTGGCCCTGACAGAAGGAAAGGTGCCGGTGGAGCCGGGCTTCTTTACCAGGGCGCTGACCTATATTTTTGATGAGGGACAGGTAGAGCAGGTCAGTCTTCTGCTGCCGGACAAGGAACCCTATGTGACGGTCCGCTGCCCGGGCATTCCCTACCTGGGTGTGTGGACGATGGAGGAGACGCACCCGTTTGTCTGCCTTGAGCCATGGTTCGGGCGCTGCGACCGGGAGGGCTGGCATGGCGAGCTGAGCGGCCGGGATGGCGTGAACAAGCTGGAGGCCGGCGGGGAATTCCAGGCAGAGTATGAGATTGAGATCCATTAAACAGCAGGAGGAACAGCATGTATAAAATCTTAAAAGCAGAAAAGCTGGCCGATAAGATCTATCTGATGGACGTGGAAGCACCACGGGTAGCCAAACGGTGCCAGCCAGGTGAATTTGTGATCGTCAAGATGGATGAGACGGGAGAGCGGATCCCTCTGACCATCTGTGACTTTGACCGGAAAAAGGGAACGGTTACCATCGTATTTCAGATCGTAGGCGCTTCGACCTTGAAGATGTCGTATCTGCAGGCCGGCGATGCTTTCCGGGACTTTGCGGGTCCCCTGGGACAGCCCTCCGAGTTTGTCAAAGAAGATCCCGAGGAAGTGAAAAAGAAGAAATACCTGTTTATCGCCGGGGGCGTGGGTACGGCTCCCGTATATCCGCAGGTGAAGTGGATGCGTCAGCATGGGATCGACGCGGACGTGATCATCGGCGCAAAGACCAAGGATCTGATCCTGTTGGAAGAGCAGATGCGGGCCCAGGCGGGGAACCTTTATATCACCACAGACGATGGCTCCTATGTGCGCAAGGGGATGGTGACCGATGTTCTCCGGGATCTGGTGGCCGGTCAGGGCAGGCATTACGATGTGTGCGTGGCCATCGGCCCGGTGATCATGATGAAATTTGTCTGCCTGCTGACCAGGGAACTGCAGATTCCCACGATCGTCAGCATGAACCCGATCATGGTGGATGGGACCGGCATGTGCGGCGCCTGTCGTTTAAGCGTAGGAGGCGAAGTGAAATTTGCCTGTGTAGACGGACCGGAATTCGACGGCCATCTGGTCAATTTCGACGAGGCGATGAAACGTCAGCAGATGTACAGGACGCAGGAAGGACGGGCCATGTTAAAGGCACAGGAAGGCGCCACCCATCACGGCGGGTGCGGACATTGCGGAGGTGACAATTAATGGATGGATTAAAAAAGGTACCGGTGCGCGAACAGGACCCCAAAGTACGCGCCGCGAATTTTGATGAAGTCTGCCTGGGCTACAACGAGGAAGAGGCGATGGAAGAGGCGGCCAGATGCCTGAAGTGCAAAAACAATGCCAGATGCATGGGGGGATGTCCGGTTTCGATCAATATTCCCGGTTTTATCCGCGAAGTGGAAAAGGGCGATTTTCAGCGGGCGGCGGAGATCATCGCGGAATCCTCTGCCCTTCCCGCCGTGTGCGGCCGTGTGTGCCCACAGGAAAGCCAGTGCGAGGGCAAGTGCGTCCGCGGGATCAAGGGCGAGCCGGTCTCCATCGGAAAACTGGAGCGTTTCGTGGCGGACTGGTCCAGAGAGAACGGCTTTGTCCCTCCGAAACCGGAGAAGACCAATGGAAAGAAGGTCGCTGTCATCGGCTCCGGCCCTGCCGGGCTGACCTGCGCGGGCGATCTGGCCAAGCTGGGCTATGAAGTAACGATCTTTGAAGCCCTGCATGAGCCCGGCGGCGTGCTGACCTACGGCATTCCCGAGTTCCGTCTGCCAAAGAACACCGTGGTGCGCCATGAGGTGGAGAACGTAAAGAAACTGGGCGTAAAGATCGAAACGAATGTCATCATCGGAAAATCCGTGACCATCGACCAGCTGATCGAAGAAGAGGGCTTTCAGGCGGTCTTTATCGGTTCCGGCGCGGGACTTCCCCGCTTTATGGGGATACCCGGCGAGAATGCCAACGGCGTTTTCTCGGCCAATGAGTATCTGACCAGGAATAATCTGATGAAGGCCTTTCGCGATGATTACGATACCCCGATCATGCGCGGGAAGAAGGTCGTGGTCGTCGGCGGCGGAAATGTGGCGATGGACGCGGCCAGGACGGCTCTCCGCCTGGGCGCGGAGGTTCATATCGTCTACCGCCGGTCCGAGGCGGAGCTTCCCGCCCGTGCAGAGGAAGTTCACCACGCGAAAGAAGAGGGCGTGATCTTTAACCTGCTGACCAATCCGGTCAAGATCCTGACGGATGAGAATGACTGGGTCAGGGGCGTGGTCGTGCGCCGGATGGAATTGGGCGAGCCTGATGCCTCCGGAAGGAGGAGACCGGTCGAGATCGAGGGTTCGGATTTTACGATCGAGGTGGATACCGTGATCATGGCGCTGGGGACTTCGCCCAATCCGCTGATCTCCAGCACCACGGCAGGCCTTACTGTCAATAAGAGAAAATGCATTATCGCCGAGGAAGATACCGGCAGGACCACCAAGGAAGGCGTCTACGCCGGCGGCGATGCCGTGACCGGCGCCGCCACCGTCATCCTGGCCATGGAAGCCGGAAAGACCGGGGCGAAGGGGATCCATGCATATCTGTCCGGCGGCGGACATGCGGAATAAACCGTCACGAGCCGTCGGATCATCAGAGTAAAAGGAGGAGTTTTATATGGATATTCGTTATTCCTGCAATCAAAGAGACTTTAAGCGTTATACCACGGAGGAAACCCGCAGGGAGTTTCTGATCCAGAATCTGTATGTGTCGAACGAGGTGGTGGCCGTGTACTCCCACGTGGACCGCATGGTGACCCTGGGCTGCATGCCGACGACGGAGGAAGTGCCGATCGATAAAGGCATCGACGTCTGGGCAAATTTTGGCACCGGCTATTTCCTGGAGAGAAGAGAGATCGGTATCTTCAATATCGGCGGCGCCGGCGTGATCAAGGCGGACGAGGAGACCTTTCACATGAATTATAAGGATTGCCTCTACATCACCAAGGGGACGAAGAAGGTGACCTTTGCCAGCGATGACCCGGCGCAGCCGGCGAAATTCTACATGGTCAGCGCCCCGGCGCACTGTTCGTACAAGACCACGTACCTGCCGATCGACAAGGCGGTGAAGCGTCCGCTTGGCGCTATGGAGACGGCGAATAAGCGTACCATTAATCAGTTCATCCACCCGGATGTGCTGCAGACCTGCCAGCTGTCCATGGGTATGACGGCGCTGGAGCCGGGCAGCGTATGGAACACCATGCCCTGCCACACGCATGAGAGACGGATGGAGATCTATATGTATTTCGAGGTGCCGGAGGACAACGTTGTTTTCCATATGATGGGCGAAGGACAGGAGACCCGTCACATTGTCATGAAGAATGAGGAGGCGGTGATCAGTCCGTCATGGAGCATCCACGCCGGTGCGGGCACCTCCAACTACACCTTCATCTGGGCGATGGGAGGAGAAAACCTGACCTTTGACGATATGGACAATATCCCGACGACCGAATTAAAGTAAGCCTGTAAGAGAGCCCTGGAGCAGTTTCCGGGGCTTTCTTTGCGCAGGAATGGAAAAGACGGGGATTATATCATCCTTCCTTTGTGAAATGTCTGTGAAATCGTAGAAAATATGCGGAGAAAATGGTAAAATGATGACAGTTTACGATGCGTCCGCTGTGGTTTTTGCCGGCGGCAGCAAAAGAGAACACCCGATGAACAAAGGAGAAGGTATAGATGGATGGATTGAAAATTCTGGTCGTGGATGATGAAGCCAGGATGCGGAAGCTGGTGAGGGATTTTCTGATAAATAAAGGATTCCAGGTGATCGAAGCTGCGGACGGAGAGGAAGCAGTGGATATTTTTTTTAATCAGAAGGATATCGCGCTGATCCTTCTGGACGTGATGATGCCGAAGATGGACGGCTGGGAGGTATGCAAGACGATCCGGAAGTATTCCAAGGTGCCCATTATCATGCTGACGGCCCGGGGAGAAGAGCGGGACGAGCTCCAGGGCTTTAACCTGGGCGTAGACGAGTACATTTCCAAACCGTTCAGTCCCAAGATCCTGGTCGCGCGGGTAGAGGCCATCCTTCGCCGGACGAATGTGATCGGCGCGGAGAGCACGGAAGTGGGCGGGATACGCATTGACAAGGCGGCCCGTCAGGTGATGGTCGACGGAAAGCCGGTCGACTTAAGTTATAAGGAGTTTGAGCTGCTGAATTACTTTATTGAGAACCAGGGCCTGGCGCTGTCCAGAGAAAAGATCCTGAATAATGTATGGAATTATGATTATTTTGGCGATGCCCGTACCATTGATACCCATGTGAAGAAGCTTCGCAGCAAACTGGGCGCGAAGGGGGAATACATCAAGACCATCTGGGGCATGGGCTACAAATTTGAAGTGGATGGTTGATGTTCATTATGAAACATTCGATTCGAACCCGATTTACCCTTATTTTTATCGGTCTGATGGCCGGTGCGATCGTCATCCTCTGGGTGGCGAACAGCTGGTGGCTAGAAGGCTATTATATGGCGGAAAAGGTCAAGGATCTGGAGCAGGCGTACACGCAGGTGGACAGACTTCTGGAGATACAGCGGTCTTCCGGCGGGGATCTTGCCGATGAACTGAGGCAGATCCAGCAAGCCAGGAGAAACGACAGTCAGGTGGAGGAAGGCCCCATAGGAAAGCTGATCCGCATCCTGAACGAGAGTTCCAACATCTCCATTGTGATCATGTCGGACAGTGCAGTTATCCTGTCAAACGAGCGTCAGGGCGATTATCTGAGCGAGCGGTTCCTGCGCAACATCCTGGGCCAGAATGAGCAGCCCTTTGAGGTGGTGTCAAAGACCGATCATTATACCATCCAGCAGAGCTTTGATCCATCGATCAATTCGTACTATCTGGAATGCTGGGGCTTCTTTTCGGACAACAGCACCACGTTCATCATGTCCATGCCGGTGGCCAGCGTGCGGGAAAGTGCGGCGCTGTCCAATCGTTTCCTGGCCTATATCGGGGTCGTTGTGCTGGCTTTCGGCAGTATCCTGATCTTTTTTACGACCAAAAGGATCACCATGCCGATCCTCTCGCTGACCCATCTGGCGGAGCGGATGAGCAATCTGGATTTTGACGCCCACTACACCGGAGACGAGACGGATGAGATCGGCGTGCTGGGGCACAGCATGAACGCGCTTGCTGACCGGCTGCGGGAGACGATCGGCGAATTAAAGACAGCGAATCTGCAGCTGCAGAGGGATATCGAAGAGAAGATCCAGATCGATGAGATGCGTAAGGAATTCGTAGCGAACGTATCTCACGAGCTGAAGACCCCTATCGCCCTGATCCAGGGGTATGCGGAAGGGCTGACGGAAGGGCTTGCTGAGGATCCGGAGAGCCGGGGCTATTACTGCGAGGTCATTATGGACGAGGCCGGTAAGATGAACAAGATGGTCAAGCAGCTGCTTACCCTGAGTGCGCTGGAGTCGGGGAATGACGCGCCGGTCATGGAGCGGTTTGATCTGACGGAACTGATCCGCGGGGTAGTCACATCCGCGCAGATCCTGATCGCCCAGAAGGGCGTTTCGGTAGAATTTCGTCAGAACGGGCCCTGTTATGTATGGGCGGATGAGTTTAAGATCGAAGAGGTGGTAACGAATTATCTGAATAACGCCATCAATCATGCGGATGGAGAGCGGCAGATCGTGATCGACATCCAGGAAAACGGCGATGAGGTTTGCGTTTCGGTCTTCAACACAGGAAAGCCCATTCCTGAGGAAGACCTGCCGAATCTGTGGCGGAAATTCTATAAAGTCGATAAAGCCAGGACCAGGGCTTATGGAGGCAGCGGGATCGGGCTTTCCATTGTTAAAGCGATCATGGATTCCCATCAAAAGCCGTTTGGCGTCAAAAATCTGCCCGGCGGTGTGTGCTTCTGGTTCATGCTGGACAGCAGCCGGGGATGAAGCGACGGCTGGGCGGGGGCTTTCTTGACAAGCCATGGTTCCCGTGCTATCCTGAACTCGATGAAACACCCGCAAAACCGGGGCGTTTTGTCCGTGTGCCGGGCGTCTGGGATTTCGCGCCCGCAAAACCAATTAAAGGAGATGTAAAATGGCAGAGATGGTCATTACAGATGCAATTCGTTATATTGGCGTAGATGATACGGAAATTGATTTATTTGAAAGCCAGTATCCGGTCCCCAATGGCGTGTCCTACAACTCTTACGTGATCCTGGATGAGAAGATCGCGGTGATGGATACGGCGGATCACCGGGTCACGGCGCAGTGGATGGAGAATCTGGAGCGTGAGCTGGATGGCAGGACGCCGGATTACCTGATCGTTTCCCATATGGAGCCTGACCACGCGGGAAGCACGCAGGTTCTGGCAACGAAGTATCCGCAGATGAAACTGGTAGGCAACGCAAAGACCTTTACCATGATCGGCCAGTTTTTTGCGATTCCCGGTCTGGAGGAGAGAAAGGTCGTGGTAAAGGAGGGGGACTGCCTGGAACTGGGAAGCCACACCCTGCATTTCTACATGGCGCCTATGGTGCACTGGCCGGAGGTTATGGTGACTTATGAGTCCGCGGAAAAAGTGCTGTTTTCCGCCGATGGGTTCGGTACATTCGGCGCGATTTCCCGCAATGAGGAATGGATTGCTGAAGCCAGGCGCTATTATATCAATATCGTCGGAAAATACGGCATGCCGGTACAGACGCTCCTGAAAAAGGCTGCAGGCCTGGATATCGCGATGATCTGCCCGCTCCACGGCCCGGTGTTAAAAGAAAATCTGGGCTACTATCTGGAAAAGTATGATACCTGGAGCAGCTACCGGCCGGAAGAGAAGGGCGTGGTCATCGCCTGCGCGTCCATTTATGGGAATACGGCAAAAGCAGCGCGGCGTCTGGAGGAGATCCTGAAGGAAAAAGGCGAAACGAACGTGGTGTATTATGATGTGTGCCGTACCGATGTGGCCGTTCTGGTTGAGTCGGCCTTCCGCTATGACCGGATGGTTCTGGCAGCCGCTTCCTATGACGGCGGTGTTTTCCCGCCCATGGAGGATTTTCTGCATCATCTGAAGGCAAAAACCTATCAGAACCGGACGGTGGCGCTGATGGAGAACGGCTCTTGGGGCCCCACGGCCAACAAGACGATGCGGGGCATCCTGGAAGGCATGAAGAATATCACGATCTGCGAAAATACGGTCACCATCCGCTCCGCGATGAACGCCGGCACGGATGCCGCGCTGGAAGCGATGGCCGGGAAACTTTGCCGATAGATCGGAAGAAAAGAAAAATCCCGCTCAGCGAATAGGGAGACGGTCATCCTTCCCTATTCCTTGGCGGGATTTTTCTGCGCATTTGTCGGTGTATAGCGGATAATATCATTCGGTTCGCATTGCAGCAGATCACAGAGGTAATCGAGCGTGCTGATATTGATGTTCCTGCCCTGTCTGAGGCTGTCCAGCGTACCTTTGGAGAATCCGCAGGAGTTGACCAGGTAGTATGTCGTGATTCGCTTTCGTTTCAATGTAGCAAAAAAGGGTTCATATGTGATCATAAAACCCGGGCCCTCCCTTCCCTGCTTACAGGATAACAATGACGGTCAGATGACTGCAATCCCGAGATATCGGGTATGGCGGGGCGGCGGGCACGACAAACGCATGAATGAATAAATTATGAACACCCATCCTGATTTTTTGGTA
>CAYRMW010000020.1:0-38180 GCA_964425595.1 uncultured Lachnospiraceae bacterium | reverse complement strand
GATTTTCCTCTTGACAGGAGCGTATGCGGTACGTATAATAACAATCAGACGCATTTTTCGATGCGGATTCATTACATGGAAAGGAAAGGATTTCACTTCAATGAGCGACGCAGACGCGGACCCTGACGGGAACACGACGCAGAACATTCGAATATACATCCGGAGATTTAATCTTTGACATTAAGAGGCATAGTCTGTCCGTTCGCGGTCAGGCTGTGTCTTTTTGCGCTTTTCCGGACATTGGTTTCTGCTGTTATTGATGACAGGGCTTTGCCCGCATCCGATCAACCGGCGGCTTGCGAACGTGCCAAGCACGGAACAGGCCGACCCCATTCTATTTGTTAAAGGAGAGAGTATACTTTGAGTTCCATACCACAACAACTTCTCATTCAGGCGATCCTGATCGCCATAAACGCATTTTTTGCCGCCACCGAAATCGCCGTTGTATCACTGAACGCGACCAAGCTGCGCAAACTGGTCGAGGAAGGCGACACCAAGGCAGAGAAACTGCTGAAACTGGTGGAGAATCCCTCCGGATTCCTGTCCACGATCCAGATCGGCATCACCTTAGCCGGATTCCTGGGCAGTGCGTTTGCAGCCGACGCCTTCTCCGAGTATCTGGTCAGCTGGATCTACGATGATCTCGGCTTTACCGTGCTTCCGTTAAAGGCGCTGAATACCTTTTCCGTGGTCGTCATTACCGTGATCCTTTCCTACTTCACCCTGATCTTCGGCGAGCTGGTTCCCAAGCGGGTCGCCATGCAGAAATCGCTGGAGATGGCCAAATTAAGCTGCGGCGTCGTCTCCGCCCTGGCTTCCATCATGCGTCCGGTCATCTGGTTTTTATCCTTCTCGACCAATACCGTCCTGAAGGTCCTCCGTCTCAAGACGGAAGCCGAGGAAGAGACCATCACCGAGGAAGAGATCCGCATGATGCTGGATCTGGGCGAGCAGAAGGGCACCATTGATACCGATGAGCAGGAGTGGATTGAGAACGTATTCCGCTTTGACGACATATCCGTAAAGGAAGCCATGACCCGCGAGGCCGATATGGTGGGCTTTTATCTGGACAGCACCGACGAAGAGATCTACAATGTGATCAAAACGACCGGGCTGTCCCGCTACCCGGTCTATGACGAGGATATTAATGATATCGTCGGTGTGCTCAACGCCAGAGACTTCCTCTTAGACCGCAACAGCAACCCGGATCACCCCAAGGAGCTGAAGAAGCTTCTCCGCGCGCCCTACTTTGTCCCTGACACCATCCACGCCGACGATCTGTTTGCCGACATGCAGAAAAAGAAGATCCACTTCGCCATCGTGATCGACGAATACGGCCAGACGGCCGGCATCATCACCATCGAAGATCTGCTGGAGGAGATCGTGGGCAATATCTACGATGAATTTGACCCGGCCGAGCCGCCGGAAATGGTACAGCTTGATGAAAATCTGTGGCGAGTTTCCGGCGGTGTTTACATCGATGATCTGGCCAAAGAGCTGGACGTGGAGCTTCCGGAGGATTCCGACTACGACACCGTGGGCGGCATGATCTTCAGCTGTCTCCATACCATTCCCGCGGACGGGACCCAGTTCGACGTCACCGTAAACGGCCTGGAGATCCACGTAGAAAAGATCGAAGACCGCCGCATCGGCGAAGCGCTGATCAAAAAGATCATCCCGCCGGAAGACGCAGAGAACAGCGAAAACAGCGACGACCCCAGGGAGCAGCGGGCTTAACGGCCTACTCTACTCCACGTACTGGGTCATATCCTTCACCGGATGATACTCTACCCGGAAGCCGCCTGCCGCAGTAAGGACCCCGGTTTCCGGGTCAAACGCCGGCTTTTTCTCTTTCGCAGCCTGAGCGAAGTCCTCCAGGCTGCCATCTTCCCGGGCACTCCCGCAGACGCACAGGTAAGCGGTATCCCGGTCATACACGCGCATCTCGCATCCGAAGATCGTGTCATTGTACGCTTCCGGCACCTGGCTGGACCAGAGCGCCAGATAGCCGCCGCCCTTCTGCATAAACAGCCACTTTCCCTCCTGCCTTACCTGGTCAAACCGCTCCGCCGGACAATAAATGTGCGTAAAGGACACCGGGTGTTCCTCCGGGATACGATAGACCGCCCCCAGGATGCCCTTTTCCTGCCGGATGGCCGGCATCACGCCGTTCCCGTTCCAGTAGCCGGGACGCATGCTGGAGCGTTCCGACCACGTGCCCGGATGATTGGTGAAGATCACCGCCTCGGGCGAAAGCGCGGCATACCACATATGCTGCTGATAGCCGTACACCCCCGGCTGGAAGCAGGATGTCCCGTGGAAGCATTCGTTCAGGGACTTGGTGAAGGCATGGGTATCCGAATCGGTCCAGGAGCCGTCGATGCGCTCGTTATGCCAGCGGACATAGGCGTCCTGCCTCGGGGATTCCACCGAAGTCAGGCAGTAGTCTTCTGTCTTCTCCAGCCGGATCCTGGCATTTCCCGATGTATAAGTGCAGTCTGCCGCTTCCTTCGTCAGCTGCAGAAGCCCCGCAGGGAAACGGTAGCTGCTGGTTGCCAGAAGCGCCAGCCAGCCTTCACCGTAAGAATACGGCGCAGCCGTATCGATCAGGCTGACCATAGACTGCGAGCCCTGGTCGAAGGGATAGATCACTTCCCGGTACACCCGGCCCATGGGCGCGATCATGGTCCCCTTAAACACATGGCGGCTGACCTGGGTAAGCAAAAGATCCGCTGCCGCCCGGGCCCGCGCGGCGATATCCTCCTCGGCAAAGTCGATCACATGCAGCAGGGCCCCCAGGGTTACGCACGTGTAAACCGCGCTTAAAAATTCTTCATAGCCATACTCCTCCACATCGGAGAGCCACTGGCGAAGCTTGTCCTCACCATAGGCCTTTAACTGAGCCCCTGTCATCTTTGCCCGCGTAAAATAGGCATCCGGCCAGGTATTTCCCGCGTCCATGGCTGCCGCGTAGAACATCAGCGCGTGGTTCTCGCTCCAGAAGCACATCGCGTCCGTCCCTTCCATATTCATCCAGTAACGGTAATCCAACAGCACTTCCTTTGCTCTTGCCCGCAGTTCATCATCGACCGGATAGCAATGCATATAGCGCAGAAAACCGCAGACAATAAAGTCAGAGCAATCCACCCTGCGCCGGATCAGCTCCAGCGTCTCAAACAGGTGTTCCCGGTCTCTCTCTCCCTCCCGTCCCAGATATTTCCTGGCCAGCACGTTAAAGATCGCGAAGCCGAATTCGCCCCGGTTTAAGCTGGAGACAGCGGCGATGCCCTCCATCGTGTCCATCCAGGCCGCCTGCTCATCGGTTCCGGCAGGCCGGAAACGGGGTTTTTTATGCGACGCCGCTTCCAGGGTGCGGGACAGCTCCATCCCGCCCTGCCCCACGGCCACCTGCACGCTTCTTACGGTCTCCGGGATCTCCACTTCTGTCCGCCCCGTGACATCTTCCCAGACCACCGGCTGATGCATCACCTCGTAGTCAGGGCTTTCCTGCACAGGGCAGCAGCGCGTCCCCGCCGGAGCCGGAGCCGAAAACCGGATCCGGCTCCCCTCGACCGTCATGCCGTCCAGGAAGCGTTTGGCCGCGGCCACGGCTTCCTGCCATCCTTCATCCGCCAGCCCGGTGCGGATCTCCTCCCGGTGATCCAGGATCTGCAGACCGACGATGTTTCTGGTATCCCTGGCGCCGAGATTCTCGCAGATAAAGAGGATCTGATTTCTGCCCTCTTCCAGCGTCAGTTCCAGATCGCAGTACTGAATGGGTTTATAGTCCGGATAGGCAAGACCTCCGGCCAGGCGTCCGTTGACGTAAACGCCAACGGCCATGTATCCCCACACGCGCGCCTTCACCTTCATCTCTTTCGGCGCGATCAGCACCGCCGCGCCGTAAACCCGGATCTTCTGCAGCGTAGAGTAAAAGGCCGACACATCGATGATCCCGTTTCCGTAAGGCGCATACACCCGCCAGGGGCAGCCGTTTGGAGCCGTCTCGCCCAGCCGCGCCTTAAGCTTTACGGTTTCCGGACGGGGGCCGCACACTGCCTTGCGCAGACGCCCTTCCAGCTGC
The DNA here is from genome assembly GCA_964425595.1 of uncultured Lachnospiraceae bacterium. GTDB lineage: Bacteria > Bacillota > Clostridia > Lachnospirales > Lachnospiraceae > Caccovicinus. The sequence goes on along the minus strand of CAYRMW010000020.1, from coordinate 34,096 downwards.
AGCTGATCCTCATCGTGCATATCCGAGGAAAACGCCTCCAGGCTCGGCCCTGCCGTCATATATTCCATCACAAATCCGTCTTTTCCAAGATTCCATCCATCCATGACTCTGTCCATATCTGACTCCTTTTCCTTCCTGCAAGATCCGGTCGCTTAGCCTTTCACCGCACCGCTCGTCATGCCGCTCATAAAGTGACGGCTGAAAATACAGTAAATGATCAACATCGGAATGATAGCGATGGTCGCTCCGGCAAACATGATGTTCCAGGCCGCCGTTCCGTCGCCGGCGTTCTTTAGCATGTTCACCCCTACCGTCAACGGGCGCAGGCTGTCATTGGTCATGGTGAAGACCAGCGGCAGGATGTACTCATTCCATCCCTGCCGGAAAGAAAGCAGGGCGATCGTCGCCATTACCGGCTTTAAGAGCGGCAGGATAACCATATAGTAGATCTTAAAGAACGAACAGCCATCGATCTTCGCCGCCTCATCAAGCTCGGTGGGAAGCGAATTGACAAAACCGCGGCTTAAAAAGATATACGTAGCCTGTCCTGAACCGGCGGAAATCAGCACGACCGAGATCAGGCTTTTGTTCATGCCCAGCTTGACCGCCAGCTCGAACAGCGGCCGGAGGGATACCGAACCTACATTGATGAACATGAACATAACAAAAAGTCCGTACAGGATCTCCTTGCCCTTAAAATGGCTCCGGGAAAATACATATCCGGCCATGGTGGAGTTGATCAGCGAGAGGATCATGACGCCAAGCGCAAGGAATATGCTGTTCATTGTGTAGGTTGCAAAATTTGCCTGCTCCCAGGCGTCGGTATAGTTGGAAAAAATCCATTTGCTGGGGAAAATGTTCGTTCCGCCTACCAAAAGCTCCGCGTTCTCCTTAAACGAACCCAGCACGATATAGAGCACCGGAAATATAGTCATCACTGCCAGGATCGCCATGAAAACCCAGACGATCGCCCGCAGTATTTTTGTCTTGGTTGAATAAACCGCATGACCTTTCTCCATTTCGCCTTGCCTCCTTTCCTTACACGACATCATCCAGCTTCTTCGAGATGCGCAGATACACGACCGTAACAAGGCCTACGATCACCGCCGCCACCACACTTAAAAGGGCGCCATATCCGATCTGCGCCTGCGATGTGGAACCGGATGAACCAAAGATCATGTTGTAGATGTACAGGAACATCACCATGGAACGGTTTCCGGGGCCGCCCTTGGTCAGCACCATGATCGCCTCGTAGTCTTTAAACGCTCCGGTGATCGCCAGCATCAGGACCACCTTAAGCACCGGCGCCAGCATCGGCAGGGTAATCCGGAAAAAGGTCTGCACCGCGTTCGCCCCGTCAATCTTGGCCGACTCATAGACGTCTTCGGAAATGCCGTTCATCCCCGTGGTGAAATACAGCATATAATTGCCGAATCCGCCCCAGATCGCCAGGATGGTCACCGCGCCCATGACCCATTCCATACTGCTCAGCCAGGGGATCGGTGAGCTGATCAGGTGGAGCTGCATCAGAAGCTCATTTAAAATTCCATTCTGGGTGGCGAAGATAAAGCTGAAGATCATGCCGGAAATGGAAGTACTGATGATCGTGGGCATGAAGTAAACGCCTCTGAACACATTGCCTCCCCGCATCCTGGCATTTAAAAGAACGGCCAGCAGAAGGGACAGCGGAATGATGCAGACCAGTTTGTAGAATGCGTACTCAAAGGTATGGCCCACACTGGCCCAGAAGGTTTTATCGTTCAGCATCCGGGTAAAATTCTTTGTTCCGGTAAATGTGGCGGTAAAACCGTTGTAATCATAGCAGATATAACGGAAGATCCAGATAAAGGGGTAGATCGAGCAGACGATCAGGAAAAAGACCGCAGGCGTCAGCATGAGCACCGGCGCGACTTTGTTCCCGCTAAGCTGAAAACGCTTTTTTTCTGATTTCATAAGGAAAAAGACCTCCTTCCAAAGACAGGTTCCCGGAAAACAGCGGGGGCCGCCTTGCGGCAGCCCCTTCACTTTCACCGTTTTTGATGCTTACTCACTCAGATATTCGATCGTCCCGTCATTGGGATGAAGCGGGTCGTAATCCGAGATCACAAGCCGCGTGGTACTTCCGGCGGCAATATCCGACTCCAGTGCTTCATTGTACCGAGTATTCAGATCCTCAATGGCTTCATCGACATCCACATAGCCCATAACCGCGTTCCACAGAACCGTCCGATAGTCATCACCGGTCAGGTTAACCACCGGCGGGGTCGGATATACCGACTCATAATCCAGCGTGCTGAAATCCGCCAGACGTCCGATCTTGCTCTCATCGATCACATCTGCCATATAGGAGCTGATGGGCAGGCAGTATCCATTCTCCAGGTATCCCTTCAGGAACTCCTCGGACTGGAAGAACTGGATCACCTTCCACGCCAGATCCTTGTGTTCGGAGGAAGAAATGATGCCGTAGGACTTGGCCGGCGTCGTCTGCAGGGCGCCCTCGATCTCACCGGTCAGAGAGGGAACCTCGGCTACGCCCCATTCAAAGGAAGTGATCGGGATCTGGGAGGTAAATACGCCCGCTTCCTGCGAAGCGTTGCTCCACAGGGCAAACTGCCCTTCCGCAAACAGTGCGCGCATATTGTCCACGCCCTGCTGATCCGGGTAGGCGATGCTGTCCGTAAAGAACTGCTGCCCCAGTTCAATGATCTCCTTGTACCCGCTGAAATCAAACTTTCCATTCACATAGTCATAATAGTAGATGCCGGAAACCTGCGCGCTCATCTCCAGCAGGCGCTCAAACGGAGAGGATGAGGTAAAGCCGATGCCGTAGAATTCGCCGCCTCCCTGCTCCGTGATATCCTTTGCCATAGCGATGTACTCTTCCAGCGTAGAGGGGATTTCCGTGTATCCGCACTGCTCAAGAAGATCCTTATTATAGATCACGCGGACGCCGGAACGCATCCCGCTGTACACCGAATAGATATTTCCGTTCCGCATGTTGGAGCCCTCATACGCATGCTCATAGGGCTCATTTACCAGCTGGAACGTTTCATCGGAGTCAATATAATCATTTAACGGCAGCAGGATCCCGGTGTCGGCAAAGGTGTTCAGCGAAAGGCTGTTCGCGCCCACCACATCCGGGGCCGTGCCTCCGTTATAAGCCAGTGCTATCATATTCGCGTAATCCTCGGTGATCGCCGTCAGGTTGATGAAGATCCCGTCCTCATTGGTCTGGTTGTACTCATCGATCATGGCTTCCACGTACTCCAGATCGTGACGGTCCTCCGTCCACACCTCGATGGTCGTGGTGCCTTCCGGCGCCTCGGAAGAGCTGTCATCGGACGAGGTATCTGCCGTGTCCGCCGTGTCCGACGACCCGCTGGTGTCGGATGAGGATGAACTGCCGCAGGCGGCTAAGGATACCGCCATGGCCGCTGCCAAAACCACGCTGATCAATTTCTTTTTTTTCATCATTTTCCTCCTTCTTCTTTGTGATTTTTCCCTTTTTCATGCGTATTGTACATAAATTTTAAACATTTTTTACAATTTTCATAAGGACATATTTCATTCATTATGTAACATTTTTTACTTTTTTGTCCGCCTCCTGTGCTATTTTCACAAAGCTTGACGTTCCCCTTCTTTCGCTATATAATCGTAGATACTTCCCCGGTCCATGCGTTTTGCGCCGTATATGTCCGGCGGCAGTCCCTGCCTCCGGTCTTACCGATCTGCTCATCTCCCAAGAAAGGAATTTGTCCATATGAATCCGAACACAGCGGGACTCACCGCCATTCTCGCCGATGACGAGGAATTGATCCTGAGACGGCTGAAGGAATCGATCGACTGGGACGAACTGAATATCCGGCTGCTGTCGCTGGCCTCGGACGGAAAGCAGGCGCTGGATGCCATCCTAAGTTTCCGGCCGGATCTGGCGGTAATCGATATACGCATGCCGGAAATCAGCGGTCTGGAAGTGATCCAGCGCAGCCGGAATGCCGGGATCACGACCGATTTTATCATTCTCAGCGGTTATGATGATTTTTCTTACGCGCAGGAGGCTATCCGCTACGGCGCCAGGGCCTATCTCTTAAAGCCGGTCAACGGCAGCGAGCTCTACGACGAAATCTACCGGATCTGCCTGGAGCGCAGCCGCAAAAAGGGCCCGCGCGTCCATCAGCTGTTCCGGAATAAATTAAATGTCAGTTTTTTTAATCAGCTGATCGACAGCAAGATCCTGGAACCCGCCATCATCCGGCAGACACTGGACTGCTCCGATCTTCGCATCAGCGACAGCCCCTGCTACGTCTGCGTCATGCAGTACGATGAGGAAGAGGCAAAAGCCGCGCTCTCCGGCGAAGCGCTGACCGATGCGCTGGATCAGCACTTCATTCATGAAAAACACGTCTTCTGGAAGTATAATGCCCGTCAGATCGTAGGCATTTTTAACCATTCCAGTACACTGCCCATCCAGAATGCCATGGGCTGCCTGGAAGTGATCCACGGCCTGCATCTTCCTCTGCCTGTCATCGGCGTGGGCGATACGGTATCCGGCCTGATGGAGTGCCCCTACTCCTACAACCGGGCGCTGACGGCCATGACCTATCAGCTGTACAACGACACTTCCCGGATCTTTACCAGCGAGTCGATCTGCAACATCCCGCCTTCCTTAAAGCTGTCCGACATTGATTATCTGCCGCTGATCCAGTTTATCGTCAAAAAAGACACGGAGGGGATCCGTGTCTACTGCAACGATTTTATTGACCGGCTGCTCTATGTCCCCGAGCCGCCGCCCAGCTATGTATTCAGCTTCTGCTATGCCCTGTTTCATCAGGTCGAAAAGGAGGTTTCCGATTTCTCCCACAACGAGATTACTGCGGCCGCATCCGCCCAGGATCTTTACCGGTTCCGGAAGCTTTCCCAGATCCGCAGCTGGCTCATCGATTCCTTCTGCCAGCTTTCGGAATTCATCGACGCCGTGTACGGCTATGCCACGCCCAAGTACGCCCAGGCGCAGAAAACCGCGGTGGAATCCGAGGATGAACTGATCCGCCAGGCTAAGGCGTTTATCCACGACAACATTACCAACCACATCAAGATCGAGGACATCGCCCGGCACGTCCATCTGAGTCCGTCGTATTTCGCCATTTATTTTAAAAATAAGACGAACGTCAATCTCCGCGACTATCTTCTGGCGGAAAAAATGGAGTACGCCAGACTGGCTCTGATGAACCCGAATACCGCCATACAGGACGTGGCCTACGCCGTCGGATACGGCGATTACCGCTCCTTTTCCCGGGCCTTTAAAAACGTGCACGGCATCACCCCTTCCGACTTTCAGTCGAAATACCGCTAAGCCCTCCCCGGCAGAAAAGGAGAACCATGCAGCACATGATTTCTTTCATCACCCGGCGGTTTCGAAATCTGTCCCTCCTCTCCAGGATCCGTCTGGTGATCTGCGGGCTGGGACTGGCCGTCAGCACGATCATCATCCTAATCTCGCTCCTCTATTACCGGCACGGTTCCGGCGAGCAGACCCTGGCCGGCGCAAGAGGCGACACGAACACGTCCGCCTCCATTTTTGAGGTCAATTACACCAACATCATCGAGCGGTTTGTCTTCACCTGCGGGACAAGGGAGTTCGCCCAGGACATCCGCGCGCTGTCCGGCTCATCGTCCGACGCCGTACGGCTCATGCAGAATGAACTCGCCACCCTGGCCAACTGCAACTATCTGGTCCATTCCGTCGTCATCCTGTCCGGCGACGGCAGCCAGATCTGTACCCTTTACAGCAGCTCGCTCCAGCGTCCCGCGGATGAACTTCTCTCTTCCCGGGATCTGCAGACATTAAACGGCATCACCCTCCTGCCCCGCCGCTCCAGCCCTCTGCGCAACAGCGTGCCCGTGGTCCCCATGGTCTTTCCGTTAACCATCAACGCGGAGGACTACGCCCAGCTGACCACGGACGGGAGCGCTCCGGACGCCTACGTGATCATCTATCTGGACTGCGTCAAGCTGGAAGAAAGCCTCCTCATCAATGGCAACGGCCTCTCTTCCGGCACCTTTTACCTGATGGATCAGTACAATATCGCGCTGAACGCCGGCACGGACGATGCGCTGCTGCAGCTTTTGCACAGCGGTGAGGTCTATGCTTTTCTGGACGACTTCCGGGACAGCGCACAAGACGAAGCGTATATCACCCGGTCTGCCTCCTGGCTTGTCGCCAGAAAGATCGCAAACACCGGCCTGATCCTCCTAAACTATGTTCCCCGCGGCTCCCTCTCCAGCGTACTGGGCACCGCCGGCGTCTCGCTGCTGCTTACGTGCCTGATCGTATTGATCATCTTTTTTGCCCTCTCTCTGTTTATGACCAGCGCGATCACCCGGCCGGTGAACCGTCTGGTGGAGATCGTCCGGCAGATCGAGGAAAATCGCTACGATCAGCGCATCGACTTTTGCACGAACGATGAGATCGGGCAACTGAATCAGGCCATCAACCGGATGTACGACACCATCCAGCAGCAGATCATCCGGATAAAGGAAGAGGAATCGGAGAAATATGTCACGCAGATCCGGCTCCTCACCGAGCAGATCAATCCGCATTTCCTGTACAATACCCTGGAGTGCATTCAATCCGAGGTGCTGCGCGGCGATTCCCAGACCGCTTCCGGCATGATCCAGTACCTGTCGGAATATCTGCGCATCGGCTTATCCTACGGCGCCGATCTGATCACCGTCGCCAATGAGCTCCGCCATGTCAACGCCTACATCAAGCTGATGAACCAGCGTTTCGGCCAGTCCATTATCTTCATGTACCAGATCGGCCCGGGATTAAATCAGCATATGATCCTGAAGACCATCCTGCAGCCGCTGGTCGAAAACTCCATCCGGCATGGCTTCGGCATCGACGCGCCGGGCATCCCCATTCTGGTCCCCACGATCCAGGTGGACTTCTCCGCCTCCGGCGGATATCTGACCATCGAGGTCATCGATAACGGAAGCGGATTCGATGTGCAGGAGGCGGAAAAAATCCTCTACGCCTCCGATCCGGAGGCCGGACAGCACGTGGGGCTGCACAACGTCTACTACCGCCTCATCACCTATTACGGAAAAGACGCGGTGAGCATGACCTTAAGCTCCATCCCCTACTACCGCAGCGCCGTTACGATCCGGATCCCCCTGGCCGTGCCGGAAATAGCGGAAAACTGATGGCAGGCCGGCAGCAAAAAAAGAGGGAATCCCGCAGGATTCAGCCTGTAAAAAGCTCGAATCCTCGGAATTCCCTCTTCGTCTGTTGTTTTTCGGCGCGTTCTCAGTTGTCGGCCTCTTCCGCCGCCGTCACCGTGAAGGTGAACCGCTTCCTCGCCATCTCATCGCTTTCCAGATATTCGTCATAGGTCGTGATCTTGTCGACGAGCTTTCCATTGATGATCTCCATGATCCGGTTAGCGGTCGTCTGCACGATCTGGTGGTCGCGGGAGGAAAAGATCATCACTCCCGGGAATTTGATCATGCCGTTGTTTAATGCCGTGATGGCTTCCATATCCAGGTGGTCCGTGGGCTCGTCCAGCATCAGCACATTGGCGCCGGAGATCATCATCTTCGACAGCATGCAGCGCACCTTCTCGCCTCCGGACAGAACACGCACCTTCTTTACGCCGTCCTCGCCGGCAAAAAGCATGCGGCCGAGGAAACCGCGCACATAGGTCACGTCCTTCACCGGAGAATACTGGGTCAGCCAGTCCACGATCGTGTCGTCATTATCGAACTCGGCGCTGTTATCCTTGGGGAAGTACGCCTGCGAGGTGGTCAGGCCCCACTTGTAGCTCCCCTCATCCGGCTCCATCTCGCCGGCCAGGATCTTAAAGAGCACGGTTTTTGCATGCTCGTTGGGTCCGACTAAAGCTACCTTATCCTCCCGTCCCAGAATAAAGGAAATATCGTCCAGCACCTTCACGCCGTCGATGGTCTTGCTGATGTGATCCACCGTAAGCACCTCGTTGCCGATCTCCCTTGCGGGGCGGAAATCGATGTAGGGATATTTCCGGCTGGAAGGACGGATCTCATCCAGCTGGATCTTCTCCAGGGCGCGTTTCCTGGATGTGGCCTGCTTTGACTTGGAAGCATTCGCCGAGAAACGCTGAATGAATTCCTGCAGCTCCTTGATCTTTTCCTCTTTCTTCCGGTTCGCTTCCTTCATCTGCTTGATCATCAGCTGGCTCGACTCATACCAGAAATCATAGTTCCCGGCATACAGCTGGATCTTGCCGTAATCGATATCCGCAATGTGCGTACAGACCTTGTTCAGGAAATACCGGTCGTGGGATACGACGATCACCGTATTCTCAAAATTGATCAGGAACTCCTCCAGCCAGGCGATGGCATCCAGATCCAGATGGTTCGTGGGCTCATCCAGGAGAAGGATGTCCGGGTTGCCGAACAGGGCCTGCGCCAGCAGCACCTTGACCTTCTGAGCGCCAAGTAACGTTGACATCTGGCTGTTATGCAGCTCCGTCTCGATCCCTAGGCCGTTTAACAGGCTGGCCGCGTCCGACTCGGCCTCCCAGCCGTTCATGGAAGCGAACTCCCCTTCCAGCTCGGCTGCCTTGATGCCGTCCTCATCGGTGAAGTCTTCCTTCATGTAGATGGCTTCCTTTTCTTTCATGATCTCATAGAGGCGGGCATTGCCCATGATCACCGTATCCAGGACGGTATACTGGTCATATTTAAAATGGTCCTGCTGCAGGAAGGAAAGACGCTGCCCCGGCGTGATGACGATCTCGCCGCTGGTCGATTCCAGCTGGCCGGACAGGATCTTTAAAAACGTGGACTTTCCCGCACCGTTAGCCCCGATGAGGCCATAGCAGTTCCCCTCGGTAAACTTGATGTTCACATCCTCAAACAGCGCTTTCTTTCCGATCCTCAGGGTAATATTGTTTGCAGTAATCATATCTGTTTTACCTTTCTCACTGACGCGTCCGAAAAGGGACCGCTCCAACCTCTGCAGCAGCCCCTTCTTAGTAACATTCTTATTGTACCCGATATTTTTTATTTTGCAAGTAGGAAATCCTCGATTTTGCCTGAATTTCCCCCGCACATCCCCCGTCAGACGCGCCCGTCCCGGTATACCGCTTCACCGGCGCAGATGGTCCATCTGACCCTGCCGGTCAGGCGCCGGCCGGTAAAGGGGCTGTTGTCCGCCTTCGAGACGTAATCCCCTGCCGTCCAGACTTCCTCCTCATCAAAGAGCACCAGATCCGCCGGGCCGCCGGCCGCCAGATAGCCGCAGTCCAGGCCGTAAAGCCTGGCCGGGTTCAGGCTCATCTTTTCGATCAGCTCCATCATGGTAAGGTGGCCCGCCTTGACCAGATTGGTGATGCCAAGCGCCAGGGCGGTCTCCAGACCGATGATCCCGCTGGGCGCCTGGGTAAGCGGTGCTTCCTTCTCTTCGCGGCTGTGCGGCGCGTGGTCCGTAGCGATCAGATCGATGGTGCCGTCCTTAAGCCCCTCGATGAGCTGGTCGCGGTCCCGCCTCGTCCGGAGAGGCGGATTCATCTTTGCCAGGCTCCCATGCGTCAGGACCGCCTCTTCCGTCAGGGAGAAGTGATGCGGTGTTACCTCCGCCCACACCCTGGCTCCCAGAGATTTCGCCAGGCGGACCATGGCCACGGCGTTTCCGGAACTGATGTGCTGGATATCCACAACCGCGCCGGTATCCAGGGCGATCATGCAGTCTCTGGCCACCATGGCGTCCTCCGCCAGCGACGGCGAGCCGTAGATCCCCAGCTGCGCCGATACGGCTCCGTGGTTGATCCCGTTCTCCCGGATAAACGCCGGATCCTCCTCATGGAGGCTGATGGGCAGGCCCAGCCGGGCTGCCTCTTCCATGGCCCGGCGTAAAAAGGCGCCGTCCTGAATGGGGATCCCGTCATCGGTAAACCCGACCGCTCCGGCCGCTTTCATAGCCTCCATATCCGTCAGCGTCTTTCCGTCAAAATCCCGGGAGACCGCGGCGCAGCTTAACACATGGATCCCGGTCTTCTTCCCTTTTTCCAGCACATAGCGAAGCGTCTCCGGCGTATCGACCCGGGGATTGGTATTGGCCATGCAGACGACCGTGGTAAAGCCCCCCTTTGCCGCTGCCCCGGCTCCGGTCAGGATGTCTTCTTTGTAAGTAAAACCGGGATCCCGGAAATGCACATGCACATCCACCAGGCCGGGGGCCGCCGTCAGTCCGGCGGCGTCGATCACCTGCACCGGCTCCGAGCCGCCGTTTTCCGCCGCCGTCACCGCTTCCATCCACGCCTCGTCCGGCTTTCTTACCTGCAGGATCTTTCCGTCCCGGATCGCCAGATCCGCATCGCCCGAAAATCCCGATTTCGGGTCGATCACCTTTCCGCCTTTAATGATGATCATCGTTTCCTCCCTATCTTCTGCGGCTTTGCGCGGCCGCGTTTACAGAAACCGCAGGATATCCTGCACCTGCCTGACCTGGTGATCGGCCAGGCTTTGATCGAAGCCGAACCGGTCATCGATCAGCGCCGCCACCACCATACCGGCGTCATGGGCAGCACGGATCCCCGCGGTGGAATCCTCCAGCACAAAGCAGGTTTCTTCTTTTACGTCCAGTTTCGCGGCCGTGTAATGATAGATCTCCGGATCCGGCTTGCTGCGGGTAAACATGTCCCCGGTCACCACCGTGTCGAAAAACGACAGGATCTGATTTTGAAACAGGACATGCAGCACCAGCTGCCGGTGTGTCGAGGAAGCCACCGCCAGATGGTAGCCCCTCCGCTTTAATTCCTCCAGAAGCCCTCTGGCCTCCGGGCGGAATACCGCGCGGTAATCCATGCTTTCGTATACGCTGGTCCACTCCTGGTACTCTTTCCTTAACTCCGCCCAGCTCTGTCCGTTCCCGATCGCCCGCTCCATGATCTCCCACGAATCCCTGGACGTCCGGCCGACGATGCCATGAATATCCTCCGGCTTCACCTCCGGATTTTTCATCCTGGCAAAGCGCAGCATGTAATCCAGATACACCGGTTCACTGTCGATCAATACGCCATCCATGTCAAAAATAACGGCCTGCATCATCTTGTCGTTCCTCCCCATCGTCTGTCTGCCGCCCCTGCGCCCTTTTGATCAAAGGATGCCTTCCTCCACGGCGGCTTTGTAATAAAGCGCCACCGGAAGAAACGACTGGGCAAAGGTCTTCGTCCCGTCTCCCTCCTGGATCACGGCGTCGCCCACATGCCGCTTTATCCCGCCGATCTGCAGCTTGTTTCCCCGGATCGTGTTTTCGAAGGTGATCCGGCCGGCCTCAAGGAATTTTTTGTCGCCGGTCAGCTCCCAGGCATACACTAACGCCTCCATGATCAGCGGATTGTTGCCGCTGCGGTTTAAACTGGGAAGCTCTTTGTAGTAAAAGGTTCCGTCCTCCAGCCTGCAGTTTTCCACCATGTCTTCCACTTCTTCCACGATCATCCGCCGAAGCGCCTCATCCGGGCGGATCCGGTAATAGCGCATCAGGCTGCCCGCGGCGATCGAGATCATGAAGACCACGTGAATGGCCGTATTGTCCAGGTACGGCGACAGCCAGTGCCCGTACTCCTCCCGCCATTCCGTAAAATGCCCCACGATCCACCGGCAGCGGGAAAGCCATTTTTCGTCCTGCGTTTCTTTATAGAGCGCGGAAAGGATCCGCAGCGCCCAGCCGGTCTCCCGGGCATTGATCCCGCCCTTTTGATGAAACATGGGGGTGTCCAAAAGCCGCAGGACATTTTCCCCGATCCCCAGCGCCGTATCAAGCGCTCTGGAATTCCCGGTAAAATGCCAGGTATCCAGAAGGCCCTCCACCCACTGATGGCTGCAGACGATCTTTCCGTCCACGATATGTCTCCGGGTATGCTCCCACTGCCCGCCGTAAAGCAGCGGATCCGGGCTGTAATGGCACACATCCACATCCATCCAGTGATCGGCCGCCGTCAGTCCGTAGTCCAGGAAACGCCGCTCTCCGGTCCTCGCGTACAAAAGATAGCAGGCATGGGGAAAATCATACTCGTTGTTGGTCCATACCACCTCATCGCCGCCCCGGCGCTGTTTCGTATATCCCGGATCCGGCGCGTCGCCCCAGTTGAGCATGCCATATCCCCTGGCGTGGTTGTCCGCCAGGGCCCGGAGCACCCGCTCACACTCCGGGATCTGCTTTTTGCGGTCCAAAAATATGTCTTCAAACACCCCGGCTCTCCGGTAAACCTCCGGATCCAGACGGCATCTGTCCGGCATCTGGTAAATGGTGCTGCGGGCGGCAAGCTCCTCCTTCGTCACCCCGCCGTCATGAAAATGCAGAAGGATCCTCTGGGTCCTGGCCATGCCCGGCTGCATCACCACCCGGTCCTTTCCTTCCGGCACCAGGGCGATCTCCAGCCCCTCCCGGTCCGCCGCCGCGGCTTTGGGGAAATTCTGCTGCGCCTGCCGGATCGTCGCGGTAAGCCCGGTCGTTTTGCTGCTCCTGCTGCAGAAGAAGGTACCGAAGAATACTTCGGCGAAATGCTCGTTGGCCGTATTCATCACCAGGCCGGCATCCGCCAGTACCGACACCCGCTCTCCCTGTTCACTGACCTGAAAGCTGGTCCGGTAATTGGAAATGCCGGTCATGGTCCGCGCCTCTTTTCCGCCGTCCTCCGTGATCTTCCAGCACAGGGACGCGATATCCAGCGGCTCGCTGCTGGTGTTGATCAGACGGTATTCCAGCTCCATCCACGGCTTTCCGCCCCAAAAATGAAGGACTGCCTCGGCCTGCAGATGCTTCTTTCCATCCTCCGGCTCCAGCGCGATCCGGCAGACATAAGAAGCGGCAAGCGGGCCCTTCGCGGCCTGCTCCCACGAAACGACGCGCGAACGGTAAGTGCGGATTCCCTCTGCCGTCCTCTCCCGAAGCTTCGGGCAGGGGAAGCGGTAAGAAAGCGTCTCTCCCCGGAATACGACCTGCTTTAACAGGGAATCCGATCCCTCCGGCGAAAGCGCCGCAGAAAATCCATCGGTTCCCACCTGATCTTTCCCGCTCTGCAGCGTCTCAATCCTGCCAACCGGATACTTCTCTTCCTCTTTCCCGGTCGCAAGGAAACAGTCCTCTGCCCGGTTTGCCCGGAAATCTGCCTGAAAACACACATGCAGCCACCGGATGGAGCCATCCTCCCACCGGGAAGTCACCTGTGCCTGCACAGGCCGTCTTTCTCCATCCTGCACCAGCCAGAAATCCCCCTCGTCCCGGCACTCTCCCCTGGGAAAGGGAACTGCCGTCTCACAGGGTTCCCGTCTTCTCCCGGTACTGTATAACTTATCAAAATGCAGCTGAATCATCACGTTCCTCCTCCTGACTTGCGGTACATAGTTACCCGTCCGCCGTCTGCACCAGCCCGCAGCCCGCCTCCCGGATGCATCCGTTTACCATTAAGAGCATCCCATGGGAATCCAGATCCCACAGGATGCTCTCATTTTTGTATGAAAGGCCAGCGACGCCCCTGTCTTATTCTGCCTCTGCCGCCAGGGTCAGCCCAAAGGTAAATTCTTCCTCATCGAACCGGTACTTCTCCAGAAGCTCCGGTCCGCAGCTGTTGGAGCCGATGCCGCTCTGGGCATAATCCAGGCAGAGGACCGTATACGGCGATTCCTCAAGCTCAAACCGATGTCCCTTTTTCGTCAGCTCCTCCTGGGTATAGCAGGAAAGGTTAAAGCAGATGGCGCGGTCTCCCACAGCCAGAAGCCTTAAGCCGTCTCCGTGAACCGTCACATAATCGCAGTCATACCTGCTCCCGTTTTCCTGGGGCTTAAGGTAGGGCACATAAAACGATCCCGCGCTCCCCTCAAACGTGCCGTGCAGGCAGGACTGATGCTTGTCGATGTAGCTTTCCCCCGGCCCCATCCCGCAATAGCGGGCCTGATCCATGGCCTTGGGCAGAAACAGCCGCAGGCCAAAGCGGGGAAGGAAGGGGAACTCCGGATCCTTCTTCGCCTCAAACTCAGCCCTCACCAGGCCGTTTCCGTCCACCGTCCATCTGGCTTTGATCCGCAGGAATGGCTGAATGAACACGGCCGCCAGGGATAAGGTGGTGACGATCTCGACCTTTCCTTCCTTCTTTTCCCAGCTGGTGTCATAGGTACGCACCGTCATCCGGTCATAACCGGCCGACTCCCACTCCAGGCGGATCATCCGGTCGTTGTCCGTAGGCGCCCGCCATACATTATATTCTATCGGCGCCATAAGGAGCGCTTTCCCGTTCTTTTCCATGGACGCAAAGGTGCCCGTGTACGTATCGTAGCGGTAGACAAAATCGCTGCCCGAAAGCGTGATCATGCGCCCTTCCTGCACGGCCCGGACCTCGCCGCCCGCATCCTCCTCCGGCACCAATGCCGCGAGGGCCCGGCTTCCCGCGCCTTCCCCGGTATCGGAAAGCTTCCATTCCTCCGTTCCCAGGCTAAACCCCGCCTTTAACAGGCCCCAGTCCTTTTTCAGCAGATATTCCGCCCGGACAAAGCTCTTTCCCTCCGGTACGAAATCCGTGGAGAAGGCTGCCTGGCCGGTCCGGCCGGGAAGGATGGGCGTCTTAAGAACAAGCATCTCCTCGCCCACACATTCCCCGTCCTTTACAAAGGTCAGCCGGATGTCCGTCAGATCCTTTAAGTCGGTAAAATCCATGTAGTTGCGAAGGGAAAGAACCTTCTGCTCCGGATCCACTGCCGTGATCCTGGCCGGACGGTACACGTTCTTAAATTCCCTGAGCCCGCCGTGGGGGATCCGGTCAGGCGAGACCAGGCCGTCCACGCAGAAGTTGCCGTCATGCGGAAATTCTCCGCTGTCTCCGCCGTAAAGGAATTTCGTCCGGCCATGGCTGTCTGTGCCTGCCTCGATCGCGTGGTCGCACCACTCCCATACAAAGCCGCCGCACATCCCCGGATACTCATGGATGATCTGAAAATAATCCTCCAGATCGCCCGGTCCGTTGCCCATGGCGTGGCTGTATTCGCACATCAGGAAGGGGTTCTTATGCTTCCGGGTAAAATACTCCCGGATATCGTCCATGGGCGGATACATCCGGCTGTACAGATCAAGGACCGCCCGGTCATACTTGCGTTCGGTGGAAACATAGCGGGCGCTTTCGTAATGCAGCAGGCGGGTATCATCGTACTCTTTCGTCCAGTGCAGGGCCGCCTCAAAGGTGCATCCGTAGGCGCACTCATTTCCCATCGACCAGATCACCACCGAAGGCCGGTTCTTATCCCGCTCCACGCACCGGCGGGTCCGGTCCACCGTGGGGCCGATAAAGGCCGGATTGTCGGCGATCATCCGTCCCCAGGTCTCCACATGGGTCTTCCAGTCGTTTACCTTCTTGTAGCGCTCATCCACTCCATGGCTCTCATTGTCCGCCTCATCGATCACATAAAACCCGTATTCATCAAAGAGATGGTAATACTGCGGACTGTTCGGATAATGGCTGGTACGGATCGCGTTGACATTATGCTCCTTCATCAGCCGCAGGTCTTTTTCCATCTGCTCAGGAGAGATCACAAAACCCGTGCGCGGATCGCTGTCATGCCGGTTTACCCCGTGAAATTTGACCGGAGCACCGTTGATGTAGAGTACGCCGTCCGCCACGTGGATCTCCCGGAAGCCTGCCCGGTCACAGATCACCTCATTCTCTGTCGTCAGCACCAGCGTATACAGCCTGGGATTCTCCGCGTCCCAGCGCTCCGCTTTCTCAAGATCGGCGCAGATATGGCCGTCCGTACACCTGCCTTCCAACACCGTCTTCCCCGACGGGTCCTCCAGCCGGTACGCCGCCTCCCTGTTCTCTCCGCGAAAATCGATCTCCGCCGTAAAGCGGCCGCCGCCTCCCTCCAGAGGCATGGCTTTGATCTTGTAGTCCCATATCCCCTCCGCGGGCCGCTTAAGCAAAAAGACATCCCGGAAAATGCCGCTCATGCGGAACTTGTCCTGATCCTCCAGATAGCTTCCATCGCACCACTTCAAAACCAGCACGGCCAGGCGGTTCGTCCCCTTCTTAAGAAGACCGGTCACCTTAAACTCGCTGGTGCTGTGCGATACCTGGGAATAGCCCACGAAGCTGCCGTTGAGCCACACATAAAAGCAGGAATCCACGCCCTCGAAATCAAGGTATACCTCCGGCGCCTCCGGCGTTTCCTCATAATCAAACTCCCGCACATAAGCGCCGCACGGGTTCTCCCTGGGCACATAAGGCGGATCTAACGGAAACGGATAGCGGATGTTGGTGTACTGGTGATGATCCACCCCGTACATCTGCCACATCCCGGGAACGGGCACATCGGAAAATCCGCGCAGATCATATCCTTCCTCGTAAAAATGGTCATTCATCTCATCTAACCGGGGTTCATAGCGGAATTTCCACTGGCCGTTCAGGCTCTGGAACCGGTCCGATTCCTCTCTCCGGCAGAAAAACATGCCTTCCCGCGAAGCCGGAATGTAGTAAGCCCGGTTCGGCTCCGTCCCGATGTGCAAAGCAGTAAGATCTTCAAAATATGGCTTTACGATCATTAAACGTTCCGTCCTTTCCAACAAAATCATCGCGCGGGATGCCCGCGCAGCTGCGAAAAATAACCAAAAGCATCTTACCGTAAAAGTGTATCACATTTTCGCCCGGCCTGCCATGCCTTTCTGCATAAACATCATATCCGAAAACACGCCGTGACGCGCCGGACACTTCCTTACTTTACGGCCGCAATATCCCCCAAGTCCGGCCTGTTCTAGCGCCCCAGGATCGGCCCGGCCACCGCGGCGGCTTCCCGGGCGATCTCCAGCTCTTCATTGGTCCGGATCACCAGCACATTCACCCGCGAGGAACCGTCGGAGATCTTAAACGCCTCGCCCTGCTCCCGGTTTTTTACCTCATCGATCGTAATGCCCAGAAACTCCAGGTAACTGCAGATCTCCGTGCGGATATCCGAATCGTTTTCTCCGACACCGGCCGTAAAGACAATGTTATGCACACCGTTCATGGCCGCGGCGTAGCTGCCGATGTATTTTGCCACCTTGTAGGCGAAGATCTCCCGGGCCAGGGCAGCCATTTCGTTATATTTGATCTCCGCGTCCTTCAGTTCCCGGAAATCGCTGGAATAATTCCTGGATATCCCCAGCACGCCGGACTCCTTATTCAGGATCTGCATGATCTCTGTCCAGTTTAGATTCGCCTTCTTCGCCAGATATTCTAACGCCCCCGGGTCCACGTCGCCGCACCGGGTTCCCATGACCAGGCCCTCCAGCGGCGTAAATCCCATGGAATTGTCCACCACCCGGCCGTATTTGACCGCGCAGATGCTGGCGCCGTTTCCCAGATGACAGACGATGGTCTTGACCCTTCCCGGATTCTGCCCCATAAATTCCGCGGCCCGTTCCGATACGTACTTATGGCTGATGCCGTGAAAGCCATACCGGCGGATCTTATAGATTTCATAGTACTGGTAAGGAAGCCCGTAAAGGAAGGCTTTCGGCTCCATCGTCTGGTTAAAGGCGGTATCAAACACCCCCACCATCAGCGTATCCGGCATCAGCTCCCGGCAGGCCTCCACCCCCACGAGGTTTGCGGGATTATGCAGCGGCGCCAGATCGTTGCACTCGGTCATCGCCTCGATCACCGCATCGTCGATCACCACGCAGCCGGTGAACTTTTCACCCCCATGCACCAGACGATGGCCGATCACATCGATTTCCTGAAAGTCCTTGATCACCCCGTTCTGCGGATCCGCCAGCATCTTCAGCAGGATGTCTACCGCCTGCTTATGGTTTTTCATCTCCGCCCGCTCTTTGAAGGTCAGTCCGTGATGCGTTTTATAGGTAAAGATCCCATCGATCCCGATCCGCTCGCAGACGCCCTTTGCCATTACCGCTTCCGTCTCCGAATCGATCACCTGGAATTTCAGGGATGAACTCCCGCTGTTGATCACCAGAATTTTCATCGTATGTCCTCTCCTTTCTGCCCGGTCCGCACTCCGCCGTCAGGACACGGAATAAAAGGTCTGCCATTTGCCGCTTCGGTAGCGGCCGACAAAGCAGACGGTCCGCGCGACCCAGTCAACCACCATAGCTGCCCAGACGCCAACGGCTCCCCAGCCCATGCCCACGCCGATCACATAGCTTAAGCCCAGCCGGAAGATCAGCATGGAAAGGATAGAGATCACCATGGGGAACTTTACATCATTGGCCGCCCGCAGCACATTCGTCAGAGTAAACGACGCCGGCCACAGCAGGATCGCACAGCCGTCATGGATCAGGACTAACAGCGCCGCCAGCTCAAGCGTCTCGGCGGAAAGGCCGTACAGCTTCATGGTAAGCGGCATGGTGAGGATCACACCCGCGCAGCACAGACCGTTGATCAGATAGGTTACTTTCATCAGCTTTTTCGCGTAATATTTCGCCTGGCCGAAATCACCCGCGCCCACGCAGCGGCCGATCACGGTGATCATCGCCAGGTTCATGGCCTGTCCCGGCAAAACGCCCATGCTGTCCAGATTATTTGCCACCGCGTTCGCCGCGATCTGCACCGTACCGAACGTGGCGATGATGCTCACGACCAGCACACGGCCCAGCTGGAAAATACTGTTCTCGATCCCGCCGGGTATCCCGATGCGAAGGATGCGCCGGATCATATTTCCGTTCCAGGAAAGCCGGCCGCTTCCGATGCAGATCTCCAGGTTCCGGTTCCGCAGCCAGACGCTTAAGATCAGGCAGGCCACGATCCGGGAGATGAGCGTGGCCAAAGCCGCGCCGGCCACACCCATGGGGAAGACGAAAACCAGGACATAGTCCCCGATAATATTCAGAATATTCATCACCACCGCGGCCTGCATGGAAATCCGTGAATTTCCCATGGTCCTAAACAGCGCCGCGCAGGAATTATAGACCGCCAGAAACGGATAGGAGACCGCGGAGATGATCAGGTAGATCAGCGCGTTGGCCATCACATCCTCTTCGATGCCGTGGTAGAGCGTCTCCAGGATCCCGTGACGGAACACGATCGCCAGAAGCATGATCACGCCGGAGATCAGCGCGGTGATCAGCACCAGCTGATCTGCCGCCTCCCGGGCCTTGTCCCGCTTCCTCTGCCCCAGGTACTGCGAAGCCACCACCGCTCCTCCGGTGGCGACCGCGGCAAAGACATTAATGATCACGTTATTGATCATATCCACCAGGGAAACGCCGGAGGTGGCCGCTTCCCCCACGCTGGATACCATCATGGTATCCACCATCCCCACGGTTACCGACAGGATCTGCTCGATCACCAGCGGGATAATTAATGTTTTCAGTGCCGCGTTGGAAAACAGCCGGGCACTGCTGTCCTGATTACTCCTGCTCATATCCATTCCCTCTCACTATCTCCAGGTTTGTGCCGGATCATACGCCGATCTTCGGGCAGATATCCGCCAGACAGCATTTGCCGCAAAAAGGCTTCGTCCTTGCCGTACAGACCGCCCTTCCATGAAACACCAGCCGGTGGCAGAAATCGCTCCCCTCTTCAGGCGGAATGATCTTCCACAGAGCCATCTCCACCTTTTTCGGGTCCCTGATCTGCTCAACCAGACCCATCCGGTTCACCAGCCGGATGCAATGGGTATCCGTCACAATGGCCGGCCTGCCGAACACATCTCCCATGATCAGGTTCGCGCTCTTCCTCCCTACGCCCGGGAGCGCTAAAAGCGCATCAAACTGATCCGGGACCTGCCCGTTGTATTTCTCCTTCAGGATCCGCATACACCGGCTGATATCCCGCGCCTTGCTGGCGCCCAGCCCGCACGGACGCACGATCTGCTCGATTTCCTCCGGCCTGGCGGCAGCTAACGCGTCGACATCCGGATACTTTTCATACAGCTTTTCCACGACCACATTGACCCGCTCATCGGTGCACTGGGCCGCCAGGCGGACGCTGACCAGAAGCTTCCACGCCTCGTTGTAATCCAGCGTACAGCCCGCGTCCGGGTATTCTGCTTTCAGGCGAAGGATGATCTCCCCCGCCAGTTCCTCTTTCGTCATCATTCTATCCCTGTCCTTTATGCTTAACCCGCTAAACCGCCGGTGCCGGCGGCGCCTCCCTGCCGGCACTCCCGTCCGCAACACTAACAGTATAGCACATTCCGCGCGGCGCGCAAGGTACATGAACCGATCCGCGCGCGATTTCTCTTTCGAAATTTCACTCCGTCATGTATAATAAAAAAAGAAAAATCCCCACGGAAAGGAGAGGATATCCTTGCACTATCCCTTTGTTTTAAGCTGCTGTTCGACGGCAGATCTGACCGGAGACCATTTCAGGCAGCGGCAGATCGCCTATATCTGTTTTCACTACCAGCTGGATGGAGAAACATACCAGGATGACCTTGGGCAGAGCATGCCCCTGGACCGGTTTTATCAGAAAATGGCAGACGGCGCTGCGACCTCCACTTCGCAGATCAATCCCGAAGAGTACGCGGCTTATTTCGAAAACTTTTTAAGCGCCGGAAAAGACGTGCTTCACCTGTGCCTCTCTTCCGGCATCACAAGCACCATGAATTCGGCGAACATTGCCCGGAATATGCTGGCGGAGAAGTACCCGGAAAGAAAACTGTTGATCGTCGATTCCCTGGCCGCTTCTTCCGGCTACGGTCTCCTGATGGACCGCCTGGCCGATTTAAGAGACGAGGGCAAGACCATCGACCAGGTCTATCAGTGGAGCCTGGCGCACCGCCTGGAAGTCCACCACTGGTTTTTCACTTCCGACCTGACCTACTTTATCCGCGGCGGGCGCATTTCCCGGACAGCCGGTTTCCTCGGCGGCGTGCTGAATATCTGCCCCCTGCTCAACGTCGACAGCCAGGGACGCCTCATCCCCCGCTATAAGATCCGGACGAAAAAGAAGGTCATTCAGGCCATCGTCGATCAGATGGAGGCGCACGCCTTTGACGGCGCCGCCTATTCCGGAAAATGCTATATCTCGCATTCCGCCTGCCGCCGGGACGCGGAAGCGGTCGCCGCGCTTGTCGAAAAACGCTTTCCGCATCTGGACGGCCGGGTACAGATCTGCGAGATCGGCACCACGATCGGAAGCCATACCGGCCCCGGCACGGTCGCGTTGTTTTTCTGGGGAAGTCCGCGAAACGACTGAGCGGAAACGACGGGCCGGACGAGAGTCCGGGTGATTCACCAGGCCGGCCGCGGCCCGTCACATCAGCGGCGCCAGCACCTTAAGAAGCCTTCCGGAAAGCTGCCGCAGGATGGGATCCCTCCTTAAGTCCTCCTTGGACATAGGCTGACACTTCGCAAGCGTCTGCTCAAAATCCGCTTCGATCTCGGCCACCTGCGGCACCTTGTACAGGTAGGCGGCACATTCAAAATGATGGTACAGACTGCGGTAATCCAGATTGATCGTCCCTACCACCGCTTTCCGGTCGTCGCTGACGAACACCTTCGCGTGGACAAAGCCCGGCGTATATTCATAAATCTTCACACCGGCATCCAGAAGCGGCGGATAATAGCTGTGCGCCTGCGCGAAGGCCGTCTCCTTATCCGGGATGTGCGGGAGGATCAGGATCACCTCCACACCCCGCTTCGCGGCAAACTTCAGCGCGGTCATCATTTCATAATCCGGGATCAGGTACGGCGTCATGATGTGCACGTACCGCTCGGCCCGGTTGATGATGTCCATGTACACCATCTCGCCGACGCGTTCCCGGTCGGTCGGCGTATCGCCGTAGGGGATGACATAGCCCGGCGCGTCCATCTTTTGCCCGCCCTGCAGATAAGGCGCGTAATCCTCCTTCGGCGCGCCCACGTTCCACATCTGAAGAAACATCAGGGTGAAGCTGCGGACCGCCTCCCCTTCCAGCATCACCGCCGTATCCTTCCAGTGGCCGTAGACCTCGATCCGGTTAATATACTCGTCGGCCAGGTTGACCCCGCCGGTAAACGCCACCCTCCCGTCAACGACCAGGATCTTGCGATGGTCGCGGTTGTTGTAATGGGTGGAAATAAAGGGCCGGATCGGCGCGTACACCTTCGCCCGGATCCCCATGGCCTCCAGCTGTTTCGGGTAGCCGTAAGGCACAAGGTGGAGCGAGCAGGTGCCGTCATAGAGGAACCGGACTTCCACCCCCTCCCTGACCTTTCGCGTCAGGATCTCCAGGATCCGGTCCCACATATAGCTTTCCTTGAGGATAAAATACTCCATAAAGATGAAGCGCTCCGCCTTCTCCAGCTGGATCAGCATTTCTTCAAATTTATCTTCTCCCAGGGGAAAATACTTCACGCGCGTGTGCGCGAACACAGGAAAATCCTGGTTCTCCTTCAGATAATAGGCCACCGGGTACAGCTCCGGTTCATTCTGGCGCAGCTGTTCCATCAGCTCCGAGCAGTCCGGCACATACACCCGGCTCTCCGCGATGATCGCCGCGACCTGCCGGTTCCGGATGCGGTGCCCGGCTTCCTTCTGCGTAAACAGATACAAAAACAGACCGAAGACCGGCAGCGCCATGACCAGGACCACCCAGGTGATCTTCACCGTCGGATTCTCATCTTTGACGATCAGCTCCTCCACGATGCCTACCGCCAGGATCGTATTGGTCACCCAAAAATACGGAACATACTGTTCCAGGGTCTGGAAGATCGCGAACAGAAAGAGAAACTGCGCAAGAAGCAGGGAAACCACGACCCCGGTCCGGCCGAAAACGATCCGGAAAATGCCCTGTTTCCCCCGCTGCAACGCTGCCTTCTGCTCATGCCCGCCGTGCATATGACTCATGTCTGTTCTTTCCTCCTGCCTTCCTTTTCTTTACCCTACGATCAGGCGGCGCCATGCCTCCTGCGCTTCTCCCTGCTGCATGCCTCCTGGAATTCCCTCAGCTTCTCCTTCGCCTCGCTGCCAAGATCGACCGGCACCTGGATCTGGACCGTCACGTAATGATCGCCGAAGCGGGACGGATCCTGCATCAACGCCGCGCCTTTTCCCTTAAGCCTGATCTTCGAACCCGACTGTGTTCCCGGCTTGATCTTGCAGATCACCGCGCCGTGGATGGTCTGAATCATAACCTCGCCGCCCAGGACCGCCGTAGCAAAGGGGACCGGCACCGCAGAATAGATATCCGCTCCCCGGCGTTCAAATCCCGGCTTTTCCCCTACGGTCACCTTCAGCAGCAGATCGCCGGCCGGCGCGCCGGAGCGGCCCGGCATCCCCTTGCCGCGCAGCAGGATGCTTTTTCCGCTTTCGATCCCCGCCGGGATCTTCACCTTGAGGGACTGGACGCTTCCGTCCTCCCGCCGCAAATGGATCACCTTGCTGCAGCCAAGCGCGGCTTCATCAAACGTCACGTCGACATCCGTCTGCAGATCGCGGCCCTTCTGTCCCGACGCGCCGCGGTCAAACCCCGCGCCGAATACCCCGCCGAACAGATCGTCAAACCAGTCATCCATCCCGCCGGAAAAATGATACTCCCGGTATCCGCCATGGTACTCCCGGTATCCGCCGGCCGTATCCGTGCCCGGCCCTGCTTCCGTCCCGTCAAAAGCGGCATGGCCAAAGCGGTCGTAAAGCTTCCGCTTTTCCGGATCGCTTAAGATGGTATATGCCTCCGTCACTTCCTTAAACTTCTGCTCAGCGCCGGCGCTCCCGCCATTCGCGTCCGGATGATACTTCTTTGCCAGCTTCCGGTATGCCTTTTTAATCGACGCGTCATCCGCGTCGCGTTTTACTCCCAGGATTTCATAATAATCTCTTTTCCCCGCCATGTCAATCATCCCCTCTTTTCCGAGACCGCTTCCGCCTTCCGGCCAAAGCGACAACATGTTCAAAACACAGACGCCCGCAGCCCGGTTTGTCCGGCCGATCCCGGCCGCGCCGATGTACGCAAAACAGCCCCGGAATGGCTCCGGGGATGCTGCAGTCTCGTGTTCTATTGTTACTATAACAGATATAACTCTCGATGTCAAGCGGGGTTTTTCGCCGCCAGGACAGGGGCGCGGGGGGCATCACATCCCGTCCATCAGATTTCCTTCCTCGTCAAACAAAAGCTCCGCCGGCTCCGACACAGCCGTCAGTCCGGGATACTTTCCATCCACCACATCCCGGTAATAGCTCTCCGACAGCATGATCTCCCCGATGTGCAGGGTATTCTTGATGCGCACCATGCGGACGTTATCCCGGTCGATGCGGTTTGCCGTGCGGATACAGGCCTGGATGGCCTCCTTGTCGTTTGCCACCACCGGCGGCATCATGGCCGACTTCAGCACGGTGCTGGTAAAAGAATTCATATATACCTTGTTCAGATCCAGCTTTTCGAACATCCGCGCGGTGATGACGCTGGCCAGACCCATGCCGTTGGCGTTGCCGTGCGAGCAGTCCGTCAGATCCAGAAAGCACGTGCGCTTTACCTTCAGTCCGCCGGATACGTAGTCATTGGACCAGGTGCCGGAGATGTTCGGATCCACACCGGTTCCGCTGTAATTTTTCCCCACTTCATTGACCACCAGGACATCCGCCTCACCCACCAGGAGACTGGGCATATTGGAGAAGGCGATCTTAAGAAGCTCCGGCTCCCGGTCAAAGATCCGATCGGCGGGGATCGCCTCGATCAGCGCCGTCTCATCGTAGGCATTCTCCACGCTGGGAATCGCAAAAAGGACACGGGAATTCTCCATGGCCACCTTGCCGTTAGCCGGGATGTTGCGGGCCATGTTGTCCATGCCGTCGCTGTGGACGCTCTCCGCGCCCTTCTGCTTGCCCAGCCCCACGACCAGCATCTTTAAGACACCGCTCTCATACTTGCCACGGAAAGCATTATGGGGCTTGATGCGGCAGGACAGGATGATGCCGTCCGCCTCATGCGCGTACTTGTCCTGGTATACCGGCTTTCCGTACTCCGAATAGCCCAGGAGCACCGTCTCCATGGACGAGCGGATCGGGCATCCCATCGTCTCCTCGGTGATGTTAAACCCGGCCAGCACCTCCAGCTGTCCTTCGGGCGTGGCTCCGCCATGGCTTCCCATTGCCGGAACGATAAAAGGCTTCGCGCCCTTTTCCTTGCAGAAATCCACGATGGCCCTGGTGATGACGTCCACATTCGCCACGCCCCGGCTGCCCGCGGTGATGGCGATCTCCATGCCCGGCTTCACCGTCTGGCTGATCTCCGGACGGGAAAGCTGCTCGCGCACCAGTTCATGGATCTTCTCCGGCTCGATCCGGTCCTTTTTAAACTCCTGGACCGCATGGAACATTTTGGGGATCGCCACGTCCTTTAACAGATTGGAGATCTCTTCGCTTCTTTCATACTTCATCCGTTTATCCTCACTTTCTGCATCGTTTGGAATGACCGGGCCAACCCGCTCCCGTCATCCATTCCCACCATTCTGAACCTCTGCTTATCATTATAAGTTCCCGAAGGCGGTAAGTAAAATTAATAATTCTTAATGCAGCGTTAGGAAAAGAATGAGGACGGGGAGCTTCTCCTCCAACTATCTCATATGCCGATCCGCATAATCCATGTACTGATCCCAGTCATAATCATCCATATCATGTTCGCCGGTTTTATGATGATGGCCGATATTCCCCTCATGAAGGGGCTGTTCCGGAAGAGGGAACTCTCTCTGCTCCAATCCTTTCAGTCCAAAAAGCTGATAAACCGGATCGACCTGGACTAAAGACTCAAATTCAGAGACCGGATCAGCCCAGCTATCATTCGTCTTGGTGGAAGTATAAACTAATCTGGGAGCCATCAGCGCCACCAGGAAATGCTGATCAAACGGCATGATTTCTTCATGATTAGCGTACTTCCGGTAATTCTTTGCGAACCAGAAGGGAAAACGATCCAAAATCTGGGCAATGCTTTCTCCTGTCTTTCCCCTGGAAATCGCATCACCGCTGTTTCCCGAACAGCTGCTGATCGCCATGGCAAAACGCTCATCCTGGGCAGCGCACCACAGCGCTGTTTTCCCGCCCCTGGAATGTCCTACCACCGCCACGCGTTTTTCATCAATCATGGGTTCTGTCTCGAAGAAATCCATCACACGGCTTGCAGCCCATGCCCACACAGTGATGGTTCCCCATGCATCATCAGGCCGTTTATCCACATAATCCGGGAACAGACGATGGAAGCCGGTCTTAAACCCTTCCTCATAGTCCGGCGCCACCTCATGCGTGCGGAAAGCCGCACAGGCATATCCTCTGGAAATAATGGTTTCCGCAGGATAGAAGGAACTCAGATTTTCTCTGGCCGGGTCACAGTTCATCGGACCGCGATTGCATATCTCCACAAAAGCCGGTACCGGCTTATCGGCATCAGCCGGAAGGAATACGTCAAACGCAAAGATAAAATGACGGTCTTTGCGCACCGCCTCCACCTCCACGGTTTTGCGGATGGCGCGGCCATTCATGATCTTTGCCCCCTGTCTGACAGCAGTTACCTGCATCAGAATCTTTACGTCGCTCATATCCGGCAGGCGGCCGTACTCTTCTCTTCTGAGCATCTCCAAAATCTCCGGCCTGCGTTTCTGAATCCATTCTTCTGCCGTTTTGATTTCCGTCCCATCCAGACAGGTAAACAGGGAAGGAACATTTCTCTTGTTCTCTGGAATATTAATCATGTCCTCATTCTCCTCCATCATTTTATTTTTTGGATTTTGTTGTTATGCTCATGGCATGCAGCACCAGAGCTACGGCAATCACACCGTAAGAAATCACTGTACGGAAATACTCGCCAACCTGGGTATCGTTAAAAATAGCCGTACCGGCTCCTGGCGACAGTAAAAACAACAACTGAAACAGAACAACTCCGATAAACGCCTGCTTGACATTCGCCTTATCAATCGATGCCCCTCCTACCAGCAGCGCCGCAATAGAATAGGTACCCACATTGGTCTGCGCCGTATAAGTGCTGAATGTTCCCATATTTTGAAGAAATACAAACTGACCCCAGGATGCCAGAACTGTGGAAAAAATTGTAGCGATAATACGGATTCTGTCAACATCAATTCCGGCTGATTCCGCGATATGGGCATTGCTCCCCACGCTTCGAAAATCCTGGCCCAGTTTTGCCTTGGTGATATACTGACAAAGGGCACTGACCAGCGCAATAAAGGCTAACGTGGCAATGGGGATATCGCAGCGGTTAATCACAAAGGCACAGTCCTCAATAACAAAGAGCGCGATCAGAATTGCACCTGAAACCAGCCATTTGACTCCTGCTGCCACCAGATTCACGGAACGGCCATGCCCGTGTGCCCTGACTGCATTCCAAACGGTGTAAATCGTATAAAACGCAAATACGGCAACCAGCACAACAGACAGGGGAAGCTCGAAAATGTTATCCATGGCCCCGCTCATTCCGTCACGCATTTTCAAAGTGTCCTTGATGCCGATTCCTGTACTGATGCTCATGTCCGGATCCCAGAAGGGAATGACCGTTCCCACCAGCACCAAAAAAATCAGCAGATAAATCCCTTGTCCAAAATATCCGGCGATCATGCCGGTGATCATTTCCTGTCCTCTGGTTTTATTGAACAGAACGCCCAGCAAATACCCGCAGATAACAGAAATCACAGTCGCAATCAGCAGAGCAGCCAGAATCCCTGCTATTCCCGTCATCTTCCAGTGGGTAATGCAAATGATGGCTGCCTGGGCGCTCATGGCACCCACCACAATTCCGAAATTCAGTCCCATACCCGTAAGAATAGGAATAATCAGAGCCAACACCAGGATACTGTTGCGCATTACCCGATCCACCAGATCGCTGACTACTACATAAGGATTTTGTCCGGCAATCAAATATGCAGCCAGGCACAAGGCACTGAAAAATATTACAACGATATTTTTTGAAATCCAATTCTTAACATTACTCATTTTCGTCCCGTACCCTTTCCTAGTGCGTAGAGAATAATTCCATTGCTGATAATCGTTCTCACAATATCCGAAATGTTGCTCTCCGGCAATATTTGATTGGCCACTGGCAGAGACAAAGTCAAAAGCCCCTGAAAAACAGTTACTCCAAATAATACATTAAAGATAGAGGCCTTTTTATTGGAGGCGCCTCCAATCAGCACCGCCGCTACAGCTGAAAAAGACATCATACGTGGGGAATCATAAAACTGAAGGAATCCGAAGCTTTGAGCATATACCAAAATACCGATTCCTCCAAGGACAGTGGAAAGAGTAATCCCCCAGATTCTCATCCGGTCAACGTTGATTCCGTTCGCCGCCGCCAACCCCGGGTTCTGTCCCGCCGCCCGCATCATCATTCCAGTCTTGGAATGCATGTACAAATAAACCAAAAAACAAAGGACAAACAGGAACAAAAACGTGCCCGTAGGAATCGTCAGTCCGCCGATGCTAATGGAAAGGAAATTATCCAGAATCTGAGACCAGTAGTCCGACAAAACCACATCTTTACGGACCCCCTGCCCCATCTGCATACGCAGGATCAGATTATCCAGAGGAATAAACAGCCATACAATACACATAACGGAAATCATGGCGAATCCCACATAGGTGGCAATCATCATCTCAGACCCTTTTACACGGTTCATCAGAAGTCCGTAAAGATACCCTAAAATCAGGGAAAACGGAATGGAGAAAATAATCGCCGCAAAAAAACCGGTAAATCCAGTCAGTTCCATATTCAAACTGATCAGTCCTCCCAGCAAGCCGCAGATGATCCCAATGGGAAGCGCGAAATTCATGCCCGCTCCACAGACCATAATGGGAACCATGGTCAATACAAGCACTCCGTTCATAGCGATACGAACCAATGCCTGGGAATAAAGCGTCAGCGTATTTAGACCAAGCACCGGGACAAGAATCGCTACAATCAAGAAAAAAGTCACCGCTATGATCCTTGTAAAGCCGAAATCTTCAATTAATTTGTTTACATTTTCCTTCATTCCGAGTACCTCCTACGCATCTAAGCCGGACATCAAAAGCCCGAACTTTTCGTCGGAATCTGTGGGTCTGAGAACGGTCTTCACCTTCCCATCATAAACGACTGCAATCCGGTCGCAGAGCGAGCGCAGTTCTGTCAATTCACTGGAAGTAATAATAATTGTGGTTCCTTTGCTCCGATTTAAATTGTGCAGATAATCTAGGATCACTTTCTTTGCCCCAATATCTATCCCTCGTGTGGGCTCTGAAACAAACAGCACATCCGGATCAAATACAACCGCCCGCGCAATACAGACCTTCTGCTGGTTTCCGCCGCTCAGTACCGACGGATGTTGGTCACAGCTGGTACATTTGATCCCCAACTCCCGGATCATCTCATCTGATGTTTTTTTCATCGCAGAACGATCAATTTCTTTGAAAAAGCCATAAGATTTCAAAAACCGATTTTTAATCTGCATAGCCAGCAGGCAGATATTCATCCGGATACTTTCATCCAGAAGTAATCCAATTCCCCGGCGATCCTCAGACACAAATCCAATTCCCCGTTTTAATACATCTTTCGGCTTCTGGAATGGAAGAACTTCCCCTTTATAAGTCACTTCTCCTGTCGATGGATAGAGTCCGGCGATGCCGTTTGCAATAGCCAACTTCCCCTGCCCTGCCAGGCCGCAGAAGCCTAAAATTTCACCCTTATGGATATCAATGGTGACACCTTTTGCGCTCTCTCCCGGCATCTCCACGCGCAAATCCTTGATGCTCATCACTACATCCTGCTTTTCAATCTCTTCCACCACTCTCCCGGAAATGGACGAAAAATCCACATTGCGTCCCACCATCAGCTTGGCAATATCGGCGATATTTGCTTCTCCCTTGTTCAGCGTGGAAACCAGTTCCCCATCCCGCAGCACCACAATCCTGTCAGAAATCTCCATGACCTCGTTCAGTTTGTGACTGATAAAAATCACCGCAACTCCGGAAGCAGCTATTCCTCTAATGGTATCCAAAAGCCATTTGGATTCCACATCCGTCAAAACTGCCGTCGGCTCGTCAAATACGATCAGTTTAATATTCTTTTTATCAATTTCCCTGGCAATTTCCACAAACTGCTTAAAACCCACGGACATATTGCCCACTACAGTGGATACGTCCACATCCAGATGGATCCTATCCAAAGCCATCTTTGCATCCATGTCCATCTCTTGGTGATTCAGCAATCCCATGCTGTTTCCAAAAATCCGGCTGATCACATTGGACTTCGTAATTTCCCGATTTAATTTAATGTTTTCCGTTACCGTATAGCTTGGAATCAGCATAAATTCCTGGTGAACCATTCCGATCCCTAAATTCATAGCATCCTTGGGGGATGTCATTTTTACCGGCTGTCCATCCCATATAATTTCGCCCCCGTAGCCACCGCTGTTTACGATGCCGGGCATTCCGAACAGAATATTCATCAAAGTGGATTTGCCGGCTCCATTTTCTCCCACCAGCGATACCACTTCTCCTTCCATCACCTGAAGATTTACGCCTTTTAATACTTTGGTTCGGCTGAAATCTTTCTCAATATTTTTCATATCCAGTAAAATGTTCCGCATTCCGTTTCTCCTAACCATTCTGCTTTGAAGGCTCTTCATCGGCCGATGTAACGGTTTCTCCACATCGTTTGCAAGAAATATGCTGCGGCATATTCGTAATTAAGCCCTTGCCGCAGCATAATCCCAAATCAAATCTGTCCGCTCCAAAAAGCCGAGCTTAGAATACATACACATCTCTTCCTACGGTAAACCAGTTGGGATATTCTTCGCCGGTTTCCTCGTTGACATAATTTTTCACTTGCGCACTGTCGCCGTAGCAGCGAATCAGAAGTTCCTCAACCAGCTCCTTATCCGGCTGTCCGTCTACTTCATTTACCTCACCTTCACAGTAGGCAATCGCATACTCAAACAGGAATTCCATCTCGCACCGGATCATGGAAACCTCCCATCCGCCAACTCTTCCGTTTTCGCCGTATTCAGCCAGTTTTTCAGAAATCAGATTGGTTACATACTCCGCATCGTATTTGTGCTCGTCATCAATTTCCAGTCCCAGAGCTCCGGAGAACGCACTGAAAGGAGAAGGATCCGTATGACATGGATAAATGCCGCCATTCTCAACGATGGTTTTAAGCATGCTCTCCTGAATGGTACTCACAGTTGCAAAGTAAGCGACATTCTTAGTACCATACTGATCCATGCGGGCCGGAATATCTTCTATCAGAAACTGCTGCGCACCGCTGACACCGGCATCGCCCATGGGATCCGGCATCGTTACCTGTTCAAATACAACACCGTTTTCTTCACAAACGGACTTCATCGCCTCCAAATGACGTACCTTCAGCGAATTACTCATATGGCGAGCAAAGCTGTAGAAAATAAAATATTCCGCGCCTGCTTCCACCGCCATCCGGGCCACCGATTCACCATACAGATCCGGATCCAAACTGAGCATTAAATCGCCCACTTCGGCCATCTCGTACACATCCTCGTTCAAAGAGCCAAACAATACCTTCAACTCCGGACGCTCTTCCTTAATCTTGTCCACCGCTGCGATGGTTCCGATATCAGCAGAATCAAAAATCATAACCTGTACATCGGGATCCATGGCAATATTCAGCGCCTTGGAAATGGTAACCTCCTGTTCATTCTGCGGATTTTCCGGGTAAACTTCCATGACAAACTTATCTGCTCCATACTGCTCAACCAACATTTCCGCTGTCCTGTAATACTCTTCGCGGGATGCCAGCGGGCTGATCATAAGGCCAATCTTATAATCAGCGTTTTCGGAAATCTCCGCGGACTCCTCTACATCAACGGACTCCTCTACATCAGCGGATCCCTCCGCCGCAGTCGTTCCACTGGATGAGGAACCTGAGGCACAGGCAGTCAGTCCTGCCACCATTGATACCATCGTTACGGCTGCCAACAATTTTTTTAACATAATCTTCCCCTCCTGTACATTTTATCAACAAACTACAGTATTTAGATAAATAAAGTATAGCATATTTGCACATCTTGTCAATAAAATATTTACTCGAATTTATACATATTTCCTCCTTGGGGCGTGGGCCTTATTTTTTTCTATCGTTATAACGCATATTTTATTTCTGTATGCGGCTTAAAATTTGTCATTTTTATGCATGCCCTTTTCTGACAAGTCATATTTTCCGTTTATCAATTCAAAAGCCGCTTTCGCTGCCTATAAGAATGATCAGCAACGAAAGCGGCCGTACAATAAATCGATTTGTCAACCTTTTACTCCATTTTGTCAGATTAATTGAAACAAGGGCTTATGTCAATAGTTCGAAAGAAATCAAGTACTGTCTCGTATAACCAGATGCCCTTTATAAAGCTTACTTTCCACCTCTTGTCCTTGGGCCAGCTGAGTCAGTGCTTCAGCCACTTCTCCTGCAAACGAACAGATTTCCGTATCCACCGTGGTCAGTTCAGGCGTTGTAATCTGGGAACTGGCTATGTTTCCCCACCCTACAATCGCCACATCCTCCGGAACCCGCAAATCCAGTTTTTTCACATAACGAAGCACCTGCGCTGCCATATGGTCATCACTTGCCACAATAGCCGTAGGACGCTGGCCTTCTTTGTAGAAGGTCAGCATAAATAATACGTCTTCCAGGATACCGGCCTCCGACTGGGTATGCGTGCTGAAAAAATCCGGATTCACATTCAGCCCGTTTGTCCGAAGAGTATCCGAATAGGCTTTCGCCCGGAAATCATCACCATCCGCCCCGGCAGTCCGATATAAAAGAGGCGGAATGTACGAGATTCTCCTGTGCCCTTTTAAGATCAGGTAATTCAGCACTCGCTGCACTCCGTCATAGAAATCCGGCACGCGAATTACAATCCTAGGATCCAGCCCCTGGTAGTGCCGACTGCGATATAAAATCAGCGGAATTCCATTTTCTACGATTCGGTTCAGCTGGCCAGCCTCAAAAGCATTACTGGCCATAAAAATCGCACTGTAGCGTCCCTCAATCAACTTATCGATAAAGCTGTCATCCTTACGGCTGAAAAACAGACTGGGAAAATATCCTTTTTCAAAAAGCTGATTGGACATTTCCCCATAAAGCTCGGCCTGAAGGGTATCTCCTACGAGAGCAATCTGGTTAGAATGGTTCATCCTCAGGTTTCTCGCAAAAATATTTGGCGTATAATCTAACTCCTTCGCCGCTTTTAAAACCGCTTTCCGCTTTTCATCGCTGACATAGTTGGAATTGTTCATCACGTAGGAAACGACAGCAGGAGAAACACCCGCCATCTTTGCGACATCACTACGAGTAGCCCGCTTCTTCATGGTACATTACCTCTCCGACACCAAATCAATGACTTACATCTTAACATATTCTCCATGTTTTTTCCACAGATTTACTCACGGAGTTTCCGCAAATTGCAAGCCTCCGATATTTCTCTGATTTTATCGATAAACAACTGGACCGCGGGAGCAAACACTTCATATTTTTTCCATATCAGGCTCCCGGCATTTTTGATCCGGGGAACCATCGGCCTGATGCAGAGCGGATTGTTCCCTGTTGTGTCGATCAGGCGATCAAAACAGATCGCATAGCCAAGACCATCCTCTACAAGAAGAGATGCATTATAGATCAGATTATAGGTTGCCACAATGTTCAGTGAAGACAGTTCTTTGGAACCGGAAAACATCGGTTCAGCGGCTCTCGAAACAATAAGGGGAAGCTCTTTCAAATCCGAAATGTGGATCTCATCCTTTTTTGCCAATGCACAGTCCTTCGGCATGAGTACGCCAAAGTAATCCTCTGCCGGAAGCTGTATTGACTGGTAAAGAGTGTGATCTACATCAGTGAAGATAACGGCAAAGTCAATCAGTCCGTTATCCAGTTCATCCATCAAATCCCTTGTATCTCCACTTGTGATATGGAAACGAATATCCGGCTGTTCTTCATAAAGAACAGCCGCAGCGCGTGACAAGTAATGAAATGAACGAGATTCTCCCGCACCGATACGCACAATTCCGGATATATGGTTCTTTACCCGGGATATCTCTTCTTTCGTCAACTGCATCAGCCGTACCATCTCTTCCGCTCTTTTACGCAGCACCATACCTTCTTCTGTCAAGGCGATTTTGCGGTTCCCGCGTTCGAATAGACA
>CAYRMW010000019.1:0-39993 GCA_964425595.1 uncultured Lachnospiraceae bacterium | reverse complement strand
CCGATTTCCCTTGTAAATTCAAGGTTCCTCGGCTCTTTTATGTTTACTCGAACTCAATCGTCCCCGGCGGCTTGGAGGTCAGGTCATACATAACCCGATTGACCCCTTTCACTTCATTCACGATCCGGTTCATCACCTTCTGCAGCACTTCCCATGGAATCTTTGCTGCTTCCGCCGTCATAAAGTCGGAAGTCTCCACCGCACGAAGGACTATGGCGTAATCGTAGGTACGGAAGTCTCCCATTACCCCTACGGAGCGCATATTAGTCAGCGCGGCAAAATACTGCCCCAGGCCCTTGTCCACGCCAGCCCCGGCAATCTCTTCCCGGTAGATTGCGTCGGCATCCTGGACGATGCGCACCTTCTCCGCAGTGATCTCTCCGATGATGCGGATACCCAGACCGGGACCAGGGAACGGCTGCCGGAATACCAGATGTTCCGGAATACCCAGCTCCAGGCCAACCTTGCGGACTTCATCCTTAAACAGAAGACGCAGAGGCTCCACGATCTCCTTAAAATCAACATAGTCGGGTAAACCGCCCACATTGTGATGAGATTTGATCACGGCGGACTTCCCCAAGCCGGATTCAATCACATCCGGATAAATGGTTCCCTGCACCAGGAAGTCTACCGCGCCGATCTTCTTTGCCTCTTCCTCAAACACACGGATGAATTCTTCGCCGATGATCTTGCGCTTCTGCTCCGGCTCTTCTACGCCGGCCAGCTTCTCATAGAAACGTTCCTGGGCGTTGACGCGAATAAAGTTCAGCTCATAAGGTCCATCCGGGCCGAACACCGCCTCCACTTCATCGCCCTCATTCTTCCGAAGAAGGCCATGATCCACAAACACGCAGTTCAGCTGTCTGCCTACTGCCTTTGACAGAAGGACAGCGGCCACCGAAGAATCCACGCCGCCGGAAAGGGCGCACAGCACCTTGCCGCCGCCAATCTTCTCGCGGAGCGCCTGTACTGTCGTCGTCACAAAGGAATCCATCTTCCAGTCGCCGCTGCAGCCGCACACATCGTATACGAAGTCGTGAAGCATCTTCATGCCCTCTGCCGTGTGCATGACTTCCGGATGGAACTGGGTAGCATAAAGCCTCCGCTCCGGACATTCCATGGCAGCGATGGGGCATACCGGCGTATGTGCGGTAGCACGGAAGCCTTCCGGTGCCTGAGCGATATAGTCGGTATGGCTCATCCAGCATACGGTAGTCGGTGAAACACGTTTAAACAGGATCGAATCCTGATCGACCTCCACTTTCGTCTTTCCGTACTCGCTGACCGGAGCAGTCGCCACCTGTCCGCCCAAGGTGTAGGCCATCAGCTGAGAACCATAACAGATTCCCAGGATCGGAATGCCCATGTCGAAAATCGCTTTGTCAATATGAGGGGATTCCTCCAGATATACGCTGTTTGGACCTCCGGTAAAAATGATGCCCCTGGGATTCATCTCCCGAATGGTTTCCAGCGGCATCGTGTAGGGATGCACTTCGCAGTAAACATTGCATTCACGAACCCGACGGGCGATCAGCTGATTGTACTGACCGCCGAAATCCAGAACAATAATCATCTCTCTGCTCATGGTAAACTCCTTTTATCGGCAACGTCGCCATCGTTATAACGAAAATTATAGCGAAACAGCGTACAAATAGCAAGAGGTTTTGATATAATACCGCCTCCCGCTTCCGCGGCGCCCCCGTATGGAGCCGCTTACCCCTGCGGCTGTTCCAGATAGCGCTTCACGTACTGCCCCGTATAAGACTGCGGGCAGCGGGCCACTTCTTCCGGAGTGCCCCTGGCGATAACGGTGCCGCCGCGTTCGCCACCGTCGGGGCCCATGTCGATGATATAATCGGCCGTCTTGATCACATCCAGATTATGTTCAATCACGACCACCGTATTTCCCCCTGCTGCCAGCCGGTGAAGGATATCGATCAGCTTATGAACGTCCGCAAAATGCAGGCCGGTTGTGGGCTCATCCAGAATGTATATGGTTTTCCCTGTGCTGCGTTTGCTTAATTCCGCTGCCAGCTTGATCCGCTGGGCTTCGCCGCCGGAAAGCTCCGTCGATGGCTGTCCCAGCTTGACGTAAGAAAGCCCCACATCGTACAGGGTCTGGATCTTTCTGGCAACGGCAGGTACATTCTCGAAGAACGCCAGCGCCACCTCCACCGTCATATCCAGCACATCAAAGATGTTCTTGCCTTTGTATCTGACCTCCAACGTCTCCCGGTTATACCGTTTTCCTCCGCAGACCTCACAGGGGACGTATACATCCGGCAGGAAATGCATTTCGATCTTGATGATCCCGTCGCCGCTGCAGGCCTCGCACCGGCCGCCCTTTACATTGAAACTGAACCTTCCCTTGGAGTAGCCTCTGGTCTTTGCGTCCGTCGTCGAGGCAAACAGATCACGGATCAGGTCAAACACACCGGTATAGGTAGCGGGATTTGACCGAGGCGTGCGGCCGATCGGCGACTGGTCGATATTGATCACCTTGTCCAGCTGCTCCAGGCCATCCATGCCGGTGAATTTTCCGGGGATCGTTCTGGCCCGGTTCAGCTTCTTTGCCAGATGCTTATAAAGGATCTCATTGACCAGAGAGCTCTTTCCTGAGCCGGATACGCCGGTGACACAGGTCATGACACCAAGCGGGATATCCACGTTGATCTTCTTCAGATTATTTTCCGCCGCGCCCCTGACCCTGAGCCAGCCGGTCGGCTCCTTGCGCTCCGCAGGCACCGGGATGCGGATCCGTCCACTTAAATACGCGCCGGTGATGGATTCGGGACAATCCATGATCTCCTGAGCGTTTCCCACGGCCACCACCCGGCCCCCATGCGCGCCTGCTCCCGGCCCTATATCGATGATGCAGTCCGCCGCACGCATGGTATCTTCATCGTGTTCCACTACCAGGACGCTGTTTCCCAGGTCACGCAGGTGCAGGAGTGTTTTTAACAGTTTGTCATTATCCCGCTGGTGAAGGCCAATGCTGGGTTCATCCAGGATATAGGCCACACCTACCAGACCGGAGCCGATCTGCGTCGCCAGACGGATCCGCTGGGCCTCGCCGCCGGACAGTGTCCCGGTAGCCCGGGACAGGGACAGATAGTCCAGGCCCACATCGATCAGGAAACGGATCCTGGCCCGGATTTCCTTCAGGATCGGACCGCCGATGGCCTCCTGCATAGGTGTCAGCGTCAGATTATCCGTAAATTCCCTGAATTTCACGATAGACATGTCTGTGGCCCGGTAAATGTTCAGTCCGCCTACCGTCACAGCCAGTGATTCTTTTTTCAGGCGCTGTCCGCGGCAGACCGGGCAGGGCGTAATCCGCATATAGCTTTCGTATTCCGCCTTGGTTGCGTCGGAATAGGTTTCCTTATAGCGGCGGTTCACATTTTCGATCAGGCCTTCAAAAGCGACATCGTACACGCCTACCCCTCGCTGGCCTTTGTAATGAACCTTCACCGATTTTCCGCCGCTCCCGTAGATCAGGACATCATGGATCTTTTCCGGATAATCTCGGAAGGGCGTGTCCAGGCTGAAGTGATACTCCGCAGCCAGCGCCTCCAGGATCGCTCTGGTAAAGCTTCCCTTGTCCGTACAGGACTGCCAGCCCAGGACCACGATCGCTCCCTGATCAATGCTCAGCGACTTGTCCGGGATCATCAGATCCTCATCAAATTCCATCTTATAGCCCAGTCCGAAGCACTCCGGGCAGGCGCCAAAGGGATTATTAAAAGAAAAACTCCGGGGCTCCACTTCATCCACGCTGACGCCGCAGTCCGGACAGGAAAAACTCTGTGAAAACCGGAGCAGTTCCTCCTGTCCAGCGTCCACAAGAAGGAGGCCGCCGGAGAGGGCCAGGACGCTCTCAATGGAGTCGGTGAGCCGCTTTTCAATCCCGGGACGCACGATCAGACGGTCTACCACGATTTCGATGTTATGCTTAATGTTTTTCTCCAGGTGGATCTCTTCGGAAAGCTCATAAAGATTCCCGTCGATCCGTACGCGGACATAACCGCCGCGCCGCGCCTGCTCCAGGATCTTGACATGCTCACCCTTCCTCCCCCGGACCACCGGCGCCAGAAGCTGGATCTTTGTCCGCTCCGGCAGCGCCAAAAGCTGGTCCACCATCTGATCTACCGTCTGTCTGCGGATCTCCTTGCCGCATTTCGGGCAATGCGGAATGCCGATCCGTGCGTACAGAAGACGCATATAATCATAAATCTCCGTTACCGTCCCCACCGTGGAACGCGGATTCCGGTTCGTCGACTTCTGGTCGATGGAAATCGCCGGGGACAGGCCCTCGATGCTCTCCACATCCGGCTTCTCCATCTGCCCCAGGAACTGCCTGGCATAAGAAGAAAGGGACTCCATGTATCTGCGCTGTCCTTCCGCGTAGATCGTGTCGAACGCCAGCGATGACTTTCCGGAACCGGACAGGCCGGTCAGTACCACCAGCTGCTCCCTGGGGATATCCACAGAGATATTTTTCAGGTTATGTTCATTTGCACCGCGAATTTTAATATACTGCTTCGCCATTTCTATGTACCTCACTATTTTGCGCCAATTTTCGCACATCCAGTATAGCACAGGCAATCGTCCGATTCAAGGTGCTTCGAACAAATGTTTTGTCTCTTGTCCGCCCCCGGCGCTTTGCTCTTCGGCCGCGCCGCCTATCGGTTTAAAATCTCCATAAACTCTTCACCGCTGATCGTCTCCCGCTCCAGCAGGTAAGCGGAAAGCTCATTGAGCTTAGCCGCATGGCTGCGCAGGATGTCCATCGCTTTGTCGTACTGGCGGCGTATGATTTCCACGACCTCATCATCAATGGCCTTTGCCGTCTCCGGCGAGCATGTCAGGGAGGTGTCCCCGCCCAGATACTGGTTCGTCACCGTTTCCAGCGCCACCATACCGAACTGGCTGCTCATGCCGTAACGGGTAACCATCGCCCTGGCAAGCTTGGTCGCCTGCTCGATGTCATTGGCCGCGCCGGTGGTAATGGAATGGAAAATAAATTCCTCTGCCGCCCGGCCGCCGGTCAAGGTAGCGATCTTATCTAATGCCTCTTCCTTGCTCATCAGGAAGCGCTCGCCCTCTTCCACCTGCATGGTGTAGCCCAGCGCACCGGAAGTTCTGGGAATGATCGTAATCTTATGTACCGGCGCGGAATGGCTCTGGCATGCCGCCACCAGCGCATGGCCGATCTCATGATAGGCAACGATCCTCTTCTCCTTTTCCGAGACAGCCGCATCCTTTCTCTGATAGCCGGCGATGACGACCTCCACGCTCTCCTCTAAATCCGACTGGCTGACCACGCTGCGCCCCATGCGGACCGCGCGCAAAGCCGCCTCATTGATGATATTGGCCAGTTCCGCGCCGCTTGCCCCGGAGGTTGCTCTTGCGATGGCATTAAAATCCACGGTGCTGTCCAGCTTTACATTCTTTCCATGTACCCGCAGGATCGCCTCCCGCCCTTTTAAGTCAGGCAGCTCGACCGGGATGCGCCGGTCAAAACGTCCCGGCCGCAGCAGTGCCTGGTCAAGAGATTCCGGCCTGTTGGTCGCCGCCAGGATCACAACGCCTTTCTTTCCGTCGAAACCATCCATCTCCGTCAGCAGCTGGTTCAGCGTCTGCTCCCTTTCGTCATTGCCGCTCAATCCTCCGCCGTCGCGCTTCTTTCCAATCGTATCGATCTCATCGATAAATACGATACATGGCGCCTTTTCGTTAGCCTGCTTAAACAGATCCCGGACCTTGGCCGCGCCCATACCGACAAACATTTCCACGAATTCCGAACCGGAGATGGAGAAAAAGGGGACATGCGCCTCGCCGGCCACCGCCCTGGCCAGCAGGGTCTTGCCGGTTCCCGGAGGGCCCACCAAAAGCGCGCCCTTGGGCAAGGTAGCGCCAATGTCCGTGTACTTCTGCGGGTTGTGAAGGAAATCCACGATTTCCTGGAGCGCTTCCTTTGCCTCCTCCTGACCGGCTACGTCAGCAAAGGTTTTTCCGGTCTCCGTCTCTGCATAAATCTTGGCATTCGATTTTCCGAAGGACATGGCCGGACCGCCCATTCCACCCATCCGCTTCTGCATCATCCGTCCAAGGATCTGACCGATAGCGACAAACATCAGGATCGGTATGATCCACTGGACCAGAAAGCTGACAAGCGGTGAAGCCTGCGTGGGGATCTCCTGTGAAAACTCCACGCCGGCCTCCCGCAGGCGCTGCGTCAGATCCGGATCCGGCCAGAGTCCGGTCTTATACGCGGTTACGCCCCGGTCATATCGGTATTCTTCCTTCAGCGTAAACATCAATTCCGTGTCATCCTGATAAACAAATTCTACTGCTCCTGCTTCCACATAGTCCAGGAACTGATTATACCCTACTTCCACTACCGTCCGTTCCATGATGGATGGAAACAGAAATGCATTGAGCAGAAGTACCACGATCAGAACGATCAGATAGTAATACAAAAAAGGTTTTTTCGTATTCTTGTTGTCATCCGTAGGCTTCATTCCCATGCCTTATTCTCCTCTCTTCAAACAATTCCGCCAGCTCACCTGCAGACAACCACAGGTTTACTTCTAGGATAATATATGTCCAATTACTTGTCAATAGATAACTGTTAATATTTATTTACTTTTAATAGATATTGACTTTTAACTTAAAGTATGATAGAAAAAGAATAAGATCTCCTGCGGCTGACCCCGGCGCCAGACGATCCGGGACAGCCGCAGCAGGTGAACGGAAGGAGGTCTCTCATGAGCGATGAGAAAAGGCAGCTGGCCGGGAAGATATTCCTGGAATTTGCCATCTTGTTTTATACGACGGCCAAAAATATGTACCGCCATGAAAACCAGATCCGCATCCACTCTGCGGCGTTTCAGGCACTGATCGACTTGAGCGATCTGCCGCCGGACCGCCCCGCCATGACCATGTCCGAACTGGCGGATGATCTGCGGATCACCAAACAGCAGCTGACCAAACTGGT
Source organism: uncultured Lachnospiraceae bacterium (assembly GCA_964425595.1). Classification (GTDB taxonomy): domain Bacteria; phylum Bacillota; class Clostridia; order Lachnospirales; family Lachnospiraceae; genus Caccovicinus. Next base: position 32,990 of record CAYRMW010000019.1, on the reverse strand, counting down.
CAATGACCTGGAGGAAAAGCAGCTGGTCGAGCGATTCCATGACAAAGCGAACCGGCGCCTGGTCAATGTTTCCATAACCGCTGAGGGCCGCACGCTGCTGGAACAGCTGAAAGCGGATATGCTCCAGACTACGCTGCTGGCCTTTGCCGACCTGACAGACGGTGAGATCCTGGAGCTGGAAAATGCCTTCACCGACATCAAACCGCTTATTCTGAAGATGATCCGCACGGCCGGCACGACATCCTTCCGCTCCCCCGGGACGGTCGATTAGACCCGATGTTCAGACACGCAAGAAGGAGACAGCCTGCAGGATAGCGCTCTTCAACGCCGCAATCCTGCCCGGTCCGTCTCCTTCTTTTTTCTTACGAAGTATCCAGCAAGACGCGCCGGTGACGCGTCTTGTCGGATTCAGATCCGCTCGACGATTTCTTCCAGCAGCTTTGCCCTGTCCAGGAAATAATCCTTCGCAAACCGATCCGCCTCAGCGAACACTTCTTCGAGGCTTCTTGCGTGCAGCATCACCGAAACCGATTCGATTCCCGCTTCGATGATCAGATCATACGTATTCTCTTCCAGCTGGTGCAGAGACAGCGTCACCAGGATATTGCCGGCCTCTACCCGCTTGCGGGCTGCTGTACTGCTGTCTTCATAGGTCACCCAGGTGTTATCTTTCATCCTTCTCCGTCTCCCTTCTTGATCAAACAGTTCTTTGCAGACATTATACCATGCCGCCGGTTCTTCTGTATACCGGGATTCCGCATTTTCACACTTTCATTCCGCAAAGCCGGTCATCCTTCAGTCTGTGCTCCATCCCCCGGATCGCCCTCCGGTGAAATCACGCCGTTCTCATCTACCATGACATCAAACGAAATCGATTGCAGATAGGAAAACAACTCCTGCCGGCTGCTTTCTTCCGTCATTTCCCGGGTATATCCTGCGCTTGATGTGGCGGGGATCACGGACAGCGAAGCGTCTTCCCCGTCCCACTCTACCTGCAGCAGGATCGTACGCGGGATGCTGCTTCCAAACACATAATTGCCCAGGCTGTATACGATCGGTTTCCCCTGATAGTATTCAATGCCCTGAAGGACATGGGGATGGCTTCCGATGACCAGATCGGCGCCGGCATCAATGCACAGCCGGCCAAGCTGCCTTTGGTATTCCTCCGGCGTATCGCTTTTCTCGATGCCCCAGTGGATGTAAACTACCAGATAATCACAGTTCATCCGGCCTTTTTGGATCTCCTCCAGCAGGATGGACGGATCGTACGCGCTGAGCATCCCGGGCCGTGAATCCGATGCCGCCCAGTCCGCGGCAGGAATGACCCGTGTCGCTCCAATAAACCCGATGGTTTTCCCCTTGATCTCTTCTGCGTACATGGCCCTGGCCCGTTCCAGGTTCTCACCGGCCCCCACATAGGGGATCCCCGCCTCATCCAACGTGCTGCAGGTATCCAGAAGCGCCTCCGTACCATAATCCAGCGCATGGTTGTTGGCCAGCGTCACCATATCGATCCCCATTTCCTGGAAGAGAGAGACACGTTCCGGATCCAGGCGAAAGGTATATTGCTTATCCGGCGCGGGCGTCCCTCTTGTGCTGAAGGGAAATTCTTCATTCACCATGAACAGATCGGCAGCCTCTGCCGCCTGCCTAAGACTCTCGCCCAGTACGCCGTCAATGCCGCCATTTCCATAAGCGTTCAGCACATGATCCGACAAATAGACGTCACCGGCGAAAGCAAGCAGCACCGTCCCGCCGTCCGCATTATCCTCATCGGCTGTCTCTTCTACATTGCGTATCACGATTTCCGCCTCTTCTTCCCCGGCGGCCTCCCCATCCGCGGCGGTCTCCGCGCGCTCTCCGCTCTCTTCGGAGAGGGCGTCCGAAAGCACTGCGTCTTCCTCCGTCTCTTCCTCCAAACGTACAGAAACACCGCCGCCTGTTCCGCCTATGGTCAGAACAGCGGCCGTCACAATGACCGCCGCGCTCAGCAAACAGGCCAGGGAAAGGCCCGGGCTAATTCCCTCTTTTTTTCTCTTCATCTTTGTCCTCTTACTCTAACCGTCTGCCGCCGGACCGGCGGCGCTGCTTCCCTATAAGGCGATGACAATGCCGCCGTCATTGGCATAGACCGTGGACACGCCGGCCGCTTCGGTAATCACTACATCCCGAAAACTGCCCCTCTTCTCCATCTCTTCCCGGATGAATCCGGCTCGCTCCGGACAATTACAGTGGGTGATCACAAGCACCCGCTCTCGTGTATCCTCTACGGAGCGTATCGCATGATCACACATCCGCTGGAGCGCCTTTGTCATGCCTCTGGCCTGATCTACCTTGATGATCACCCCATGGTCCCCTGCCATGACCGGCTTGATATTCAGCGTGGTGGCAAAAAAAGCCTGCAGTCCGCTCAGCCGCCCGTTCTTGCGCAGATAATCCAGCGACTCCAGCACAAAATAGGTCTTCATATCATCCCGATATGCCGCCGCCCGCTTTTCAATCTCTGCGAAAGGCACGCCCTGCTCGCACAGATCCCGGATATACAGCGCCAGGTTCAGCTCTCCTGCCGAGGCAGAATCCGAACTCATCACACAGATGTTCTTTTTGCCGTATTCCTCTTCAAAAAGCTTTTTTCCCAGGCAGGCACTGCTGTAGGTGCCGCTCAGATGCTCGGACAGGCAGATCACAAAAACGTTTTCCGCCGGACAGCGATAGACTTCCCTGAACTGTTCCGGCGAAGGGCATGCGGTCCTGGGGCACTCTGGTGTATCCTTCATCAGCCGGAGGAAGCTTTTCTGATCGAAGGTCTCATCATCCATCACCGTGGTCCGTCCCACCTGCAGGCTCAGCGGCACTGTCTGAAAATGCGGATCCCGCTTTAATTCAGCGGTCAGATCCAGGCAACTGTCCCCGATAATCTTGTATGTCATAATTCGCCTCCATCGATTTCCATATCATGTAGTTTTGATTACTACTTATTATAGCAGTATCTTTCTCCCTTTTCAATCGTTTCATGCAGGTTTATGCAGGCGAGTTGCGGATCGTCCCGGGGCAGCAAGAAAAAACCGAAAAGTCGGCGCCGGACGAAAAGACAGCGGCAGCTGGCATCGGTCCGCAGCCGGGAAAATCCCGGCCCAAACGTACATGCCGGCTGTCGCTGTCCATGTCTGCGCAAAGGCTTTTTTCTATCCGGTCTTATCCGGTATTTTGTATCTTAGCGGACGATCATTCTGCCTTTTCTTCCGGCGCGGTCTCCGCTTCATCCGCCGCCGCTTCGGACTTCCCGGAATCGGCCGGCTTCTCTCCGGCCATGATCAGCATGATGTCGTTGCTCCTGGCAATGAATCCGGTCATGCGCTCGGGCGTCAGGCTGCCGTGGCTCAATTTCGCCAGATCGTACAACTGCCGGCAGATCGTGTCCGTGCTTTCGCCATCCTTATGTTTCAGCACATACTGCACCAACGGATGGTTTCGATTCAAGACCAGGTTCTCGCCTGCACCGCCGAACAGAGAGGGATCCATGCCGTACATATTGTACATCTTCATCATATCCTGCATCCTCCTGGACTCTTCGGATACGGTGATCATGGCGGCTACCGAGGCGTCTTTTAACCGTTCTGCCTTTACCTCCAGTTTGTCATTGTCCAGCGCCTTCCGGAACGCGGCAGTGAGCGTTTCCGCCTCCGCCTTGGCGGTCTCCTCGTCCTCCTCGCCGGACTCCTTAAACAGATCGGTCACATCCGCGTCGATGCGAACAAACTTCAGATTCTCATTCTTCTGCTCCATCTGGCTGATAAAGGGCGTATCAATATTGTGGGACAGGATAACCGCGTCCATGCCCTCTTTCTTAAACATATTGATGTACTGGCTCTGCTCTTTTTCATCGGTCACATAGAATACCGTGTTGGGGTGCTTCTCCTTATTTTCTTCAATGCACTCCGGCAGGGTCAGATACTTGCCGTCGAGATTTTTGAAGATGATATAGTCTTTCATCTTCTCCTGGAACTTCTCATCCTTGATGCAGCCGAACTTGATGAAGGGGTTAATATCGTCCCAGTATTTTTCGTAGGTTTCCCTGTCCGTCTTGCACATGCCGGACAGCTTGTCCGCCACCTTCTTGGTGATATAATCGGAGATCTTCTTAACGAAGCCGTCGTTCTGCAATGCGGAACGGGATACATTCAGCGGAAGGTCCGGGCAGTCGATCACGCCCTTTAACAGCATCAGGAATTCCGGAATGACTTCCTTAATGTTGTCGGCGATGAATACCTGGTTGTTGTACAGCTTGATCACGCCTTCCAGGCTGTCGTATTCCATATTGATCTTCGGGAAGTACAGGATGCCCTTTAAGTTGAAGGGATAATCCATATTCAGATGGATCCAGAACAGGGGCTCCTTGTAATCCATGAATACCTTTCGATAAAAGGCCTTGTACTCCTCCTCAGTGCACTCGTTGGGGTGCTTGTTCCACAGAGGATGGATATCGTTCAGCGCGACCGGACGCTTCAGGATCTTGTACTTTTCTTTGGCGGGCGAGATCTCCACCGTCTCCTTGGTTCCGTCTTCCTTTTCCTTCTCCTCGGTCTTCGCTTCTTCTACGATCGTCTCGACGATGGTGTCCTTATCGGTCAGCTCATCCTTTTCAATGGTCTCGTACTGGGGGCCATCCGCGCTGTTGGTCAGATAGATCGGCACCGGCATAAAGGAGCAGTATTTTTCAATGACCTCTCTGGCCCGGTACTCGTTGGCAAATTCGGTGCTGTCTTCATTCAGATACAGCGTGATCTTCGTACCGGATCCCTGCTTGTCGCCCTCGCCCATCGTATAGGATGTGCCGCCGTCCGACTCCCAGTGCACCGGCGCAGCGTCCTTCCGGTAGGAAAGCGTATCGATGGTCACCCGGTCCGCCACCATAAACGCGGAATAAAACCCCAGGCCGAAATGTCCGATGATCTGATCCTCATTCGCCTTATCCTTATATTTTTCCATAAAGGCCTGCGCGCCGGAAAAGGCGATCTGATTAATGTATTCATCAACCTCAGCTTCCGTCATGCCCAGACCGTTATCCTCGACGATGATGGTCTTGTCGTTAGGATTTACCGTGATCTGGATCTTGTAATCCAGATCCTCCGTCTTTTCAAACTCCCCCATCAGCTCCAGTTTTTTTAATTTGGTAATGGCGTCGCATCCATTGGATACCAGCTCACGGTAAAAAATATCGTGGTCGGAATACAGCCATTTCTTAATGATCGGGAAAATATTTTCACTGTTGATCGTCAAACTTCCAGTTTTTGCCATAATCATCCACACTCCTTAACATTCTATAATCAGGATGCGCGATGCGGTACGCTGCTTCACCATGATTACTGTCACTTATTCTAATACGCGTAGAACAAAAAGTCAAGATAAAATTAGCACTCATTTTCAATGAGTGCTAGCAATTCCCATCTGCTTCAGCAGCTGTTCAACGTAGTGATCCCATTCCCGGTCCACGGACTTATCCGGGATAAAGGTCGTAAGCGCAGTGCCCGTCACGCACTGAAGGCCCCTGTCCGCATAACGGATGTTCAGATAAAGCCCCCGGATCTGGCCTGCGTCCACAGAAAGGCGCTGCCCGTTCCTGAAGGCCTCCCTGCGCTTCGGCGACGCCATCAGCGTAATCTGGAAGCTTTCCGGCAGCCTCTTCCCCTTGATCAGGGAAAAGCAGATCGGCCGCACCTGGCTCCAGGCCGAATATTCCCCCAGCTCCATCCGCTCCTGCTCCTCCGCGGAATAAAACCCCTGATGGAGCCGTCCGTCTATGGTAATGCTGTTAAATGTGACAATCCTGGCTTCCCGCAGCAGAAAGTCATCGAATTCCTTTTCCAGAAACAGCTTCCTGGTAAAGGTGCCTATGTCCTCGATCTGAAACCCAATCATTCCCTCTCCCATCCATCCCTGATCATCCCGCTCCCGGCCCGGCGTCCCGCCGTCAGTCCGGAAAATACTCCGCATACAACGTAAAGAAGTTCGTGGTGGTGGTCTCTTCATCGGTCACACAGGTTACCCTATCCCAGACCGTATCATCCACTTCCATCGGATGCTCCGTCAGAAATGCATCGTAGATCTGGCGAAAGGCATCGTCCTTCTGCACCAGAAGCATCTCCGCCTTTCGGCTTGCGGTGGCTTCCTGGTCATATGCATTCACGCAGCGAAGAATATAATAGTTTCCATCGCCCGCCTGGAGCACGGAACTGATCTGTCCCTCTTCCAGCGAAAAGGCCGCCTCCTCCACCGCGGCATCGCCACTGCCCCGCCCCAGGCTGATCCGAACCTCGTCCTGCATGCCGTATTCTTCGGCGATCGCGGCAAAGTCCGCGCCGTCCTCCTGCACCAGAGCCAGGACCTGATCTGCCGTCTCCCGGTCCTCCAGGATGATCTGCTGGATCTCGATCACCTTAGCCTGGCTGTCGCTGATCTCTACAGCCGCGTCCTGCGTCAGCTCTGAAATCGTCTTGTCAGCCAGCGCATAGTCCAGATAAAGCTGGTAAGCGTCTTCCTCCACAGCTCCCGTGTAAGCTACGTCTGCCGCCGTCAGCTGGCTGTAGTAGTCCTGGGCCAGCCGGCGTACCTGCTCTTTTTCACTGCTGTCCAGCTCAATGCCGTATTCCTCAGCCATCGCCCCAACCACTTTCAGATCTTCAGCGAACTGCTGCACCTGCTTTAGAAGAAACTCCTCGAAGGATTCTCCGTCCTCCGGCATGGTCACATTCCATATCTGATCGGTATAGATCTGTTCATAGCGGTTCCTCTCCGTAGCTACCAGGAGCATGGCTTCCGGCCGGCTGAAACCCTCGATGATCCGCGTGCCGGACTCCTCCGCCGCGCTGCCGGCACAGCCGGTAACTGCCGCCGAAACGCCAAGCAGCAGGATCAGGACCTTCTTTCCCGTATTCATTCGCATGGCTCAACTCCTTTTTCCCTTTGCCGCCAGGCAGCCGGTTTCCTCAGGCCAGAAGTCTGAGGATCTTGAGAACGCCGTCATTTACATTCGTATCGGCCTGAAAGCGGGCCGCTGCCTTGATCTCGGGGCGCGCATTGCCGATCGCATAGCTGTAATATGCCCGGTTCAGCATTTCCAGGTCATTGAACTGGTCGCCGAATGCCATCGTCTCCTCCGGCAAAATCTCCAGATCCTCCTGGATTTGCCGGACAGCCTCGCCTTTGTTTACCCGCGGATCCATGCAGTCCATCCACATATCACCCGAGATCGTGATCTTCAGCCGGTCCTGGTATTTCTCCCGGATCGCCTTTCCGGCCTCCTCCACGCCATGCTTTTTATACACGGAGATCTTGATCGGGTCATCCTGCACCTGCGTCAGGTCATCCACCTGCCTTACTTCGAAGCGGTAGCTGTTCACCATCCAGTCGACAAATTCCCGGTTTTTTGTCTCCATGTACACGACATCCGGACCGCTGAGCATGATATCCAGTTCCGGGCATTCCCGCACGTCGCGGATCATGCTGAGCACAACATCCCGGTCAATCGGTGTCAGAAACAGGTTCCGGCCGCAGCAGCCCACGTAAGCCCCGTTATCCGAAATATAAAAAATCTTTTCCTTCACCGGTTCAAACAGGCGCTCGATGCTGCGCCACTGGCGTCCGCTGGCCGCTGCAAACTGGATCCCCGCTTCGCGGAGGCGCAGGATCTGCGCGTAAAGCTCGGGATTGACCGCATTTGTCCCGTCCGGCACCAGCGTCCCGTCAATATCTGTTACGATCAGTTTAATCATGATGATCCTCCTCGCTGTGAGTCTGCCGGCTCACGTTAAACATCCACCGTCCTCCAGGCAGCCCATCGCCTTTAGCTCCTGGTAAAGGCGGCCGACCGGCAGCCCTACTACATTATTATAATCGCCGCGGATCCCCCGGATGAAGGCGGCAAACCGTCCCTGGATGCCATAGGCCCCTGCCTTATCCATCGGATCTCCGCTCTCCACATACCGGCGGATCTCCGCTCTGCTCATGGGGTATACCTCCACATCCGTCCGCTCGACAAAGCTTCGTTCTTCCCGCGAATCACCGCAGCACAGGATCGTTACCCCGGTATAGACCTGATGCACGTGGCCCTGAAGCAGGAAAAGCATCTCTTCCGCTTCTTTTTCGGAAGCCGGTTTGCCCAGGATCCTGCCCTCCGCGGCCACCACGGTATCGGCGCCGATCACGATGCCGTCCCGGCACCGGGCGGCTACCTCCCCGGCTTTTTTTCGCGCCAGCTCTTCCACCACCCGGACGGGTTCGCGGCTTTCTATGGTCTCATCGGCCCGGCTGGGCACCACCTCCGCCTCCAGGCCGATCTGCCCCAGAAGCTGCCGTCTTCTGGGCGAAGCCGACGCCAGGATCAATCTCCTTTTTCTCATTTGTCCATTCATCCTTTCCAGTCCTGCGGGACCAGTTTATCCATATCATCCAGGATGCGCTCAAACTCGCGCTCCACCACTTCGTAGACCAGGATATCCGGCGGATTCTCGGTCAGGTAATCCAGGGAAAATCCCTGCCAGTGATAAAAGTCGATATGCTGAAAGTACCGGGAGATCTTGTCCATCATCACCGTGGCAAACGAATCCCGGTAAAAGGCCACCCGCCTTTCATCCGGCGCATCCGGCGCGCTGGTCCGGACGACCATCCCGTCTCCCACCGGATCCACCGTGGTGACTTCCACATCGTCATAGTAGCCGTTGACCGTGCAGAAATAATCCTCAAGAAAGCAATCCGGCATATGGAACAAAAGGGCCAGGTCGCCGGCATCCCGGTAATCATAGGGGATGATCACGTCATCCACCGAAACCGCCTGGCCGCCCAGCGCGCCGATCAGCATCTGTCCCGCGACAAATCCTCCGGCCTCATTCCAGTGGGTATCCGTCTTAAAATACCAGAGCAGATCCCGGTTCTCCAGAAAGTAGTCGCGCGGCGCGATCACCGGGACCTGCGTCTGCTCCGTTAAGCACGCCTCCATCTGATCGTACCGGGTAATGTCCGACAGACGGGTGTACCAGTCCGGCATGTATTCGCTGTAGACCTCCTCCTTATTCGGCGCCAGGATCACGGCGAACTCGATGCCCAGGCTCTCGTAATAACGCCTGGTTCGCTCTACCGCGCTGCTGATGGCGGAAAGCTCCTCCTCCGTATACAGATTCTGTCCCCGGTAATCCGCCACGCTGGTGCCGCCATTATAAAAATACCATCCGTCCTTTCCGAGAATCACCTCCGTGTTGTCCACCGAATGAAGCAGCCCCAGATTGATCCCCGCGTTCAGGCTCAGCAGCTGGCTGCGGAAGGGCGCATTATCGTTGATATAGTCCTCCACCAGGCCGGGATACTCCGTAATATTCTCCCAGCTTAGCACCGGGAACTCCGCAAGGACGCGGTTCTCCGTATTCTCCTCCTGAAAAGCCGAAGCAACCAGGGGCCAGACCAGATTCGGCATCAGCAAAAAGGCCCAGAAACAGCCAATCATCCATTTTTTCATAGGTTATCACCCTGACTCCTTTTCAAGATAATGGCGGCGCGCCGCTCCATCGCCCCGGTTAAAACCGGAAGTAAATGAACGGATTGTAGGTGTCGCTCACCAGCAGTATCACCGCGTAGGACAAGATTCCGATCATCAGGACCACATCCAGCCCGTCAACCTTCTCCTCCCGGTACAGCCGGGCCTTCAGCCCGGGCACCAGATGCTGGAGAGGGCCGCACAGCAGGATGCCCACCGCCATCCAGAAAAACAGGCGGATATTCGCGTACATCAGGATCGGGTAGATCCCCTGCTTCCAGGTAAACATATTGACAAACAGCTCGGCCGCCAGGCTCATATGCTCCGCGCGAAACAGCATCCAACCGATCATGACCGCGAACAGGGTGTAGAGATGGTTCACCCACTTCCATCGATTTTTCTTCAGCCAGCTGCCCAAAAAGAGCCGCTCCGCCACCAGGAGGACGCCGTAGTACACACCCCAGAGCACATAGCTGACGCTGGCGCCATGCCATAACCCCGTGGCGAAAAACACGATCATCAGGTTCAGGCATGTTCTGAACATCCCTTTCCGGTTTCCGCCCAGAGGGATGTACAGATATTCCCTGAACCACGTGGACAGGGAAATATGCCACCTGCGCCAGAACTCCGAAACGGAAGCGGACAGGTACGGATAATTAAAATTCTCCATAAAATGAAAGCCGAACATTTTCCCCAGGCCGATGGCCATATCCGAATAACCGGAAAAATCAAAGTAAATCTGCAGACCGTACAAAAGCACCGCAAACCAGGTGATCGCCGTTCCCAGATCGTCCCCCGGGAGAGCGAAGATCTGATCCGCCGTCTGGGCAAAGGTATTGGCCAGGACCACCTTCTTTCCCAGACCGTAAACGAAGCGTTTGATCCCGTACGCCTGCATATCCAGTGTACAGGTGCGCTGCGCGATCTGCTCCTTGATATCGCGGTATTTGACGATAGGGCCCGCGATCAGCTGGGGAAAGAAGGAGATATAAAGCGCCAGATAAAAGGGGTTCTTCTGCACGCCGATATCCTTCCGATATACGTCGATCACGTAGGACAGCGCCTGGAAGGTATAAAACGAGATTCCGATGGGAAGCGTGATCTCCCGAAGACTGATCCGTCCATCCCCCAGAAGATAGTTTAAAAGCTCGGCCAGGAAATTAAAATATTTAAAGTAACCCAGAAGGGCCATGTTGCAGATAAGGCACAGGATCATCAGCATCCTCTGGTGCTGACGGCTGCCACTCAGTCCAAGCCCAAGGCCAAACACGTAATTCATGGCAATGGAAAACAGCATCAGGAAAACGTAACGCGGCTCTCCCCAGGCATATAAAAACAGGCTGGAAAGCAGAAGGATGCCGTTTTTCCCATTCTTCCACGGGACTAGATGGTACAAGATGAACACCGCCGGCAAAAAATACCAGACGAACACCAGAGAACTGAAAAGCATATCCATATCCTTTCTCGATCACCGGCGCCGGTCCGCCAGGGCAGCTGTCCTTCACTGCCCGGTGCAGACCGCCGCCGGCATGATATCGAGGAGTATTATACCACGACCACTCCCGTCCTGACAATCCGACAGATTGTGAAAGATTTTTGTGCCGGCGAAACGCCGCCCGCTGTTTCGCGAAAATTCATTGAATTTGCCCTCACATCGTGATAAAGTATAACATAGGTTTCGGTTGCTTTTGAGACCGTACAGAAAGGAGAACTTCATGATAAAGGATCAAAATTGCGCATATTGCATGCAGGGTGATCTGGTGGCGCAGTTTGCGTACCCCGTCTGCCAGATGGAGAGCGGCTATCTTTATGTTTTTCGCGAGCAGAGCAAACGCGGCCGGGTGATCCTGGCCCATAATAAGCACGTCAGCGAACTGATCGACCTGACCGACGAGGAGAGGAACCAGTTTTTCGCCGACGTATCTTCCGTTGCCCGTGCCGTCCACCGCGTCTTTCATCCGGACAAGGTCAATTACGGCGCTTACGGCGACACCGGATGCCACCTGCATTTCCACATTGTGCCCAAGTATAACGGCGGCGACGAATGGGGCGGCACCTTTCAGATGAATCCCGGAAAGGTTACCCTTACTGACGCGGAATACGAAGAAATGGCTGAAGCCCTCCGTCAGGCATTAAGTGAACAATAGGCGAAACGCCAACAGAAATTCAGAAGGGACTTACGCAAACATGGCTATCGATAACAAATTTGCAATCAAAAAGCTTCGGAAACAGGAAAATGTCTGGGCCGTTTTTTCTCCGCTCACCCGCCTTCCCTATGTGGCCTGTGATCCGGAGACCTTTGACGATCAGATCTATCTGTTCGCCGACGAAGAGCTCTGCCGGGAATCCGTCAAACAGCTGGGTGAGGAGAAGAATCCTGCCTCGGTGCTTAAGATCCCCCAGGCGCAGTTAAACGGCTTCCTGCACAGTCTCTACGCACTGGATGTCAACGCGGTGGTCTTCCACGACGGCGGCGGCCAGAGCGCCATTGCCGTGGAGGAACTGGTCCGGCGCCCGGATATGGAAAAGCTTTCGGCTTCCAAAATCCCGATCATGAACCCCGCCCTGGCGCTCACCATGATCTACTTTCTGCAGGAACTGCGCCGGCCGATCCAGCATGATATGACGAGGCTGCGCGAGCTGGAAGAAGAAATGGTGGTCAATCTGGTCAAATCCCGGTTGATCCTGGGAATCGAAACGGTCAATGACGAGAACAACTCCGATCCGGAAAAAATTGAGATAAAAAATGTCCGCATTCCCTTTGTCAAGACGAAGGAGGGCGACATTTACCAGCCGATCTATTCTGACTTCTCTGAATTCCGCAAATATACCGCGCGCAATCCCAGGAAACAGCGCATGTCAGTCCTCGGCATCCGCCAGCTTCCGCAGTTTTTGGTCAAGGAATCCAAAGGCTATGTGCTGAATCCCGCCAGCATGAATCTGATCCTGACTGCCGATCAGCTGAAACGGATCCTGAGCTCTTACGTATAGACAGACCGAATCGGATCCGGCTTATCACAAGCCCCGGAAAGGCGAGCCTTTCCGGGGCTTGTTTCGGCATGGATGTCAGGCGCCGGCCAAAATGATTGACATTTCTTTCAAAACAGCAAAGAAAGCCTGACCTTTTCCGGCAAAACAGTAAGAAATTAAGAAAATCTTCATAATCTATTTAAGGAACATTCAAACATTCTCTCCGGCCCTATGCTATACTGGGCTCATAAGAAATGCACAAGCGAAGTCCTTTGAATCCTTTTTGAAATTGAAAATCCCAGGAAAAGCAGCCCCGTGGCGTCACACACGGGGTTTTTTTCTGCCCGAAAAGGAGGCCGGGAAACCGATGGCTTCCGATCAGGCCCATCGCCCGGCGGCCCTTTTTCTGCGGATATTTTCTCAGTCTTTCATGTCCTTGAAGAAATCGGTAAAATCAAAGGTGGAAAAGTAATCCTTCGGCGTCTCCGCCCTCCGGATCATTTCCACGGAGCCGTCTTCCTTCAGCAGAAGCTCGGAGGAACGCAGCTTTCCATTGTAATTGTAGCCCATGGCGAAGCCATGCGCGCCGGTATCATGGATGATCAGATAATCCCCCCGGTCGATCGCCGGAAGCATCCGGTCAACCGCAAATTTGTCATTATTTTCGCAAAGAGAACCCACCACATCATAGCAATGGTCCGGCGGCGCCTGTTCTTTTCCTGCCACCGTGATGTGATGATAGGCGCCGTACATGGCCGGCCGCATCAGATTCACCGCGCAGGCATCTACACCGATGTACTCCTTGTGGGTGTGCTTTTCATGGATGGCCTTCGTCACCAGGCAGCCGTAGGGCGCCAACATGAACCGGCCAAGCTCCGTGTACAGGGCAACATCCCCCATGCCGGCGGGAACCAGCACTTCCTCGTACACCTTCCGCACGCCTTCCCCGATCACCTGGATATCGTTCGGTTCCTGATCCGGCCGGTAGGCGATGCCGATGCCGCCGGAAAGATTGATGAAGTCGATTTTGGCGCCGGTCTCCTCCTGCAGGCGGACAGCCAGTTCAAAAAGGGTCCTGGCCAGGGCGGGATAATATTCGTTTGTCACTGTATTGCTGGCCAGGAAGGCATGGATCCCAAAATGCTTTGCCCCCTTTGCCTTCAGCACGCGGAATGCCTCAAAGATCTGCTCCGTGGTCATGCCGTACTTCGCTTCTCCAGGATTATCCATGATGTCGTTGCTGATCGCAAATGTCCCGCCCGGATTATACCGGCAGCTGATCGTTTCCGGGATGTAGCCGAGGGTTTCCTCCAGGCAGGCAATATGGGTGATATCATCCAGATTGATGATGGCGCCCAGTTTGGCTGCATAGGCAAACTCCTCCGGCGGTGTGTCATTCGATGAAAACATGATATCCTTTCCCGGAAAGCCGCAGGCGCCGGACATCATCAGCTCGGTCATGGAAGAGCAGTCTGTCCCGCATCCCTCTTCCTTAAGGATGTTCAGGATAAAGGGATTCGGCGTCGCCTTCACGGCAAAATACTCCTTGTATCCTTTGTTCCAGGAAAACGCCTGATAAAGCTTTCTGGCATTTTCACGGATTCCCTTTTCATCATACAGATGAAAAGGCGTCGGATAAGTCCTGACGATCTCCCGGATCTGCTCCAGGGTGACAAATGGTTTCTTTTTCACAATCCTTCTCCTCCCTTGGTTCGTAATGGATAAAACAGAAAAAGCCCATGGCAGGGCAGACGAACTCTCGCCGGTCATACCCTGTCATGGACTTCTTTGTCCAGTTTATTTTCCTTCCGCATACCTGCGGTCTTCACCGATTACTTGATGCACACGACACGCATGCTGTTGGTCTGTGTCGCCGGCTCATTCCTGGTCGCGTAGGAAACAACGCCAGCCGTCACCACCACGACATCGCCGGATCCTGCCAGGCCGTACTCCTTAAGCTCTTCAATCGAAATCTCCACCAGCTCATCCGTGGTATCCGCCTGCTTGGACCAGATGGGCTTTACGCCCCAGTAGATCATCATCTGCCGTACCGAAGAAGCGCTGGGCGACATGCCGATGATATGGCAGCCGGGACGCCACTTGGAGAGCATCTTGGCTGTATAGCCGGAAAGACTGGGCGCAGCGATGACTTTCGCCTTCAGGTCATGGGCTGTCGATACGGACGCATGGCAGACTGCGTTGGAGATCACGTGATCCTTGATCGCCGCGACCTTGCCCTGCCGGTAGGAAGCATAATCCAGATGCGACTCGGTATCTTCCACGATCGTCACCATCATCTTCAGCGCCTCAATGGGATACTTGCCCATCGCGGTCTCGCCGGAAAGCATCACCGCATCGGTTCCATCATATACGGCGTTCGCCACGTCCGTCACTTCCGCTCTGGTCGGACGCGGATTGCGGATCATGGAATCCAGCATCTGCGTGGCTGTGATCACTACCTTACAGGCCTCATTGCACTTGCGGATGATCGTCTTCTGGATGTAGGGAACCTTCTCCGGCGGGATCTCCACGCCCATGTCGCCTCTGGCTACCATGATGCCGTCCGCTTCCTGGATGATCTCGTCCAGGTTTTCGATGCCCTCGGCATTTTCTATCTTTGCGATGATCTGGAGGTTTGCGCCTTCCTCGTTCAGGATCTGGCGGATCTCACGGATGGCGTCGGCTGTACGCACAAACGACGCCGCGATAAAATCAAATCCCTCTTTGATGCCGAAACGGATGTCGTCTTTGTCCTTATCCGTCAGCGCCGGAAGCTTGATCCTGACATTGGGCACATTCACGCCTTTCTTCTGCCCCAGTTCTCCGCCATTGACCACATCACAGACAATATCCTGTCCCTTGACGTATTTTACCTTTAACTCGATCAGGCCATCGTCGATCAGGATCACATTACCCTCAGACACATCCTCATTCAGGCCCGCATAATTAATGTGAGCAATCGTTTCATCGCCCACGATATCCCTGGTCGTCAGCGTAAATTCCTGTCCGGACACCAGTGTTACCTTCTTGTCATCCTTCAAAAGACCGGTGCGGATCTCCGGGCCCTTGGTATCCAGCAGAGTCGCAATGGGACGACCTACTTCCTTGCGGACCTTCTTCAGGATCGCCAGCCTTGCCCTCTGCTCATCATGATCGCCATGCGAAAAATTAAACCGTGCCACATCCATGAAGTTCTCCGCCAGGCCGCGCATGATGTCCTCATTGTCCGTATTCGGTCCCATGGTGCAGATAATCTTTGTCTTTTTCATGCTATTTCATCCTCCAAGTCAGTTTTCATTTTCTTTGTTGGGGAAATCCAGAGGATTTCCGGTAACATGCTGGTGCGTATATAAATGATCCTGGCAGTATTCGTAGCTGCCAACGCATTTGGAGCAGAAACGAAACTCCATCTGAGGGCCGTCCTCCTCCGTTCTTCCGCATACAGCGCAGCGGTGGCGGACCTGACCGGCCGGCCGGATCTTTGCCTTTGTTTTGAATTCGTTCCGCCGCTTGATCTCCCTGGGCGAAAACCGCTGGAATTTTCTGCTGGCAAAGAAGAAAATCACCACATTCAGCAGCGACAGACCGATCTCCAACCGGTATACCAGGCCGCCGGTCAGGAACAGATAAACATAGATGGCCGCCTCAGCGATCGCCAGATACTTTACCTTGATCGGGATCAGACCCCAGATATACAGCGGAAGGTCGGGAAAAGTCAGCGCAAACGCCATGAACAGAGAAAAGTTCAGGAATACCGGCGTGATCATCACGGCCAGCCCGGTAACCAGCGTGACAACGATCGCTCCTGCCACATGGCCGATCAGGCCAAGCAGAAAGTACATATTAAAGCGGAACGCGCCCCAGACCCTCTCCAAAGCGCTGCCAATGCGATAGTACGTAAGACCGATCAGGACGTTTAACAGGATCCCGACAAAATCCAGACTGCTGCTGAGACTGGAAATCGGATAAAACATAAAGGTGATCACCCGCCAGACCTGCCCACGCAAGAGCGCGGCGCCATTCAGGCACAGATACCGCGTATATATGCTCTGATCGACCACCTGGATCACCAGGCCGATCATGTACATCCCCACGATATATCTGGCCAGATCCGGGATGGCGTACCGGCCAAACTTCTGCTCCAATCGATAAAAAAATTTCATACTCCGCCTCCAGGCTCCCGTCAAAACAGGTCTTTTTTCCAGAAGATCCACGCCACCAGCAGGGAAAGCAGCGTAGCAAATCCCAGAACGATCACAAATCCGTACCTACTGTTCGCAAACGGCAGACCGTCCAGGTTCACATTCATGCCGTAAAAACTGGCGACCATCGTGGGGATAGACATGACGATCGTGATCGTCGCCAGAAATTTCATGGAAATATTCAGGTTGTTGGAAATGACCGACGCGAACACGTCCATCGTTCCCGACAACACGCCGCTGTAGATATTCGCCATCTCGATGGCCTGCTTATTCTCAATGATCACGTCCTCCAGAAGTTCGGTATCTTCCGGATATTTCTTGATCCGGTCGCTCTTTAACAGCTTCTCCAGGACTACCTCGTTTGAGCGAAGAGATGTGGTAAAGTACAGAAGACTCTTCTCCAGCTCCTGCAGCTCCAAAAGCTCCTGGTTGCGCTGAGACTGATGAAGCTTACGCTCGATCACCTCGCTTTTCTTATCGATCACGCGCAGGTACTGCAGGTACAGGGACGCGTTTTTATACAGGATCTGCAGGATGAACCGCGTTTTCATGAAGGTATGAAAATCCCTGACCCGTCCGTCCATGAAGGCGGAGATCACCGGATTCTCCTCCAGGCAGACGGTAATGATCATATCGTCCGTCATCACGATGCCGAGAGGGATGGTGACATACCAGTCCTTTCCGCCCCGTTCCTCGATGGAAGGGATATCCACAACGACCAGGATATACCGCTCCTCTGCCTCAATACGTGAGCGCTCCTCTTCGTCCAGGGGCGCCCGCAGATGGTCACTGTCAATCGCATACGCATCCGCGATCTCCAGGATTTCCGTAGCAGTAGGATTCGTCATAGCAATCCAGGAGCCTGGCGCCCGTTCATCCGTTTGGCGGATGACGCCGTCTTCTGTTTTAAAGATCTGTATCATACTGACCAGCCTCCCTGTTTCCCGACTAACCTTTTCGCCCACTATGCCTTACCATTATAATTTCTGTCCCTGAGTTTGTCAAACAAAATGGGCCGGTTTTCTCTTTTCCACATATTTTTTTCACATTCTTTGCACATTTTTAACACTGACTACCCATTGTTTTCTGATATGGATTATGGTAAACTAAAAATCGCTTCATTATGCTTACGATGAAGGCAGTCCCTTCCTATTATATAGGTTACAGGTTCAGTGTAAAGGAGGTACGGGGAATTCCCCAGATTATGAAGAAACCATATACCCTTGGAATCGACATCGGTTCCACAACGGTCAAGATCGCTGTGCTTGATCCGGACTCCAATATATTATTTTCCGACTACGAACGGCATTACGCGAACATCCAGGAGACGCTGGCTTCCCTGCTGAAGGCAGCGAAGGATAGCACGGGCCCTCTGCATGTGATCCCGACCATCACCGGTTCCGGCGGCCTTACACTTTCCGGACACCTTAAAGTGGATTTTGTACAGGAAGTGGTGGCGGTAGCCACCGCGCTTCAGGATTATGCTCCGCAGACGGACGTGGCCATCGAGCTGGGCGGCGAGGACGCAAAGATCATTTATTTCTCTAATGGCATCGATCAGAGGATGAACGGAATCTGCGCCGGCGGCACCGGCTCTTTTATTGACCAGATGGCGTCCCTGCTGCAGACGGACGCAGCCGGATTAAACGAATACGCGGCGCACTACAAAGCCATCTATCCGATCGCTGCCCGCTGCGGCGTTTTCGCGAAATCGGATATCCAGCCGTTGATCAATGAAGGAGCCACCCGTGAGGATCTGGCTGCCTCGATCTTCCAGGCGGTAGTCAACCAGACCATCAGCGGTCTGGCCTGCGGAAAGCCCATCCGCGGAAACGTTGCTTTCCTTGGCGGTCCTCTGCACTTTCTTCCGGAGCTGCGGAATGCCTTTATCCGCACCCTGCACCTGACCGGCGAGCAGGTGATCGCCCCGGCACATTCCCATCTGTTTGCCGCGGTCGGCGCCGCCATGAACGCGAAGGCAGACGGCCGTCCGGTTTCTCTGGATTACCTGATCGAGATGCTGTCGCACGGCATTAAGATGGACTTTGAGGTCAAGCGGATGGAACCCCTTTTTGAAGATCAGGCATCCTACGACGAATTCCGCCGCCGCCATGATAAAAGCCGGGTGGAAACCGGCGATCTATCTACCTACAGCGGCAACTGCTTCCTGGGCATCGACGCCGGCTCCACCACCACGAAGGTGGCTCTGGTGTCGGAGGACGGAAAGCTCCTCTACCGCTTCTACAGCAATAACAACGGAAGCACGCTGGCTACGGCGATCCGCGCCATGAAGGAGATCAGCAAACAGCTGCCCAAGACGGCAACCATCGCCTGGTCCTGCTCCACCGGTTACGGTGAGGCCCTCCTGAAAGCCGCCCTGATGCTGGATGAGGGGGAAGTGGAAACGATCTCCCATTATTACGCAGCCTCCTTCTTCGATCCGGAAGTCGACTGCATCCTGGACATCGGCGGCCAGGACATGAAATGCATCCGAATCAAGGACGGCACCGTAGATAGCGTACAGCTGAATGAGGCCTGTTCCTCCGGGTGCGGCTCATTCATCGAGACCTTCGCCAAATCCTTAAATTACAGCGTGGAGGATTTTGCGAAGGAAGCTCTCTTCGCCAGAAACCCCACCGACCTGGGCACGCGCTGCACCGTGTTCATGAATTCCAATGTAAAGCAGGCACAGAAAGAAGGGGCTTCGGTAGCTGACATCTCCGCCGGCCTGGCCTACTCCGTGATCAAGAACGCCCTGTTTAAGGTCATCAAGATCACCAGCCCCCAGGATCTGGGCAAGCATGTGGTCGTGCAGGGCGGCACGTTTTATAACGATGCGGTCCTGCGCAGCTTTGAGAAGATTTCCGGCTGCCAGGCGATCCGCCCGGATATCGCCGGGATCATGGGCGCCTTCGGCGCGGCGCTCATCGCCAGAGAACGCTATGACGCGGCAAAGACGACTTCCATGCTTCCCATACAGAAGATCCTGGATCTGTCCTATCGTACGGTCATGACCCGCTGCCAGGGATGCTTAAACCACTGCGTGCTGACGATCAACCAGTTTGACGGCGGCCGCCAGTTCATCACCGGGAACCGCTGCGAGCGCGGCCTGGGGCAGAACAAAGCAAAGCGGGAGATCCCGAATCTCTTTGATTATAAATATCACCGGATGTTTGACTACGAACCGCTCCCGGCCGATGAGGCCTTCCGGGGGCAGGTAGGCATTCCCCGTGTCCTGAACATGTACGAAAACTATCCCTTCTGGGCTGTTTTCTTCCGTGAACTGGGTTTTTCCACGGTGCTGTCTCCTCAGTCCTCCCGCCAGATCTACGAGCTGGGGATCGAGTCCATCCCCAGTGAGTCCGAGTGCTATCCCGCCAAGATCGCGCACGGCCATGTGTCCTGGCTGATCCGGAAAGGCATTAAGTTTATCTTCTATCCCTGCATTCCCTATGAGCGGAACGAAACGCCGGACGCGGGGAACCATTACAACTGTCCCATGGTAACCTCTTACGCGGAAAATATCAAAAACAACGTGGAGGAGATCGCGGCAGAGCAGGTAAACTTTATGAATCCCTTCCTGGCATTCACCAACGAAGAGATCCTGACCGGCGCGCTGGTGCGGGAGTTCCTCGCGGCCTTTGGCCCGCACGCGAGCGCAGAGCATCCCATGACACGGGAAGAGATCACCAGGGCAGCGCACGCTGCCTGGCTGGAGCTGGAAGCCTCCCGCCGCGACATCGAACAGAAGGGCGAAGAGACCCTGGCCTGGCTTAAGGAAAATCACCGCCACGGCATCGTGCTGGCCGGACGCCCTTATCATGTGGATCCGGAAATCCATCACGGCATCCCGGAACTGATCACTTCCTACGGCTTCGCGGTCCTGACGGAGGATTCCATCTCTCACCTGACCGATGCCGAACGTCCGCTGGTGGTGACGGATCAGTGGATGTACCACTCCCGTCTGTACCGGGCCGCCACCTATGTGAAGTCCTGTCCGGACCTGGATCTGATCCAGTTAAATTCCTTCGGCTGCGGACTGGATGCCGTGACGACCGACCAGGTGAGCGACATCCTGACCCAATCCGGAAAGATCTATACCGTATTAAAAATCGATGAGGTGAACAACCTGGGCGCCGCGCGGATCCGGATCCGTTCCCTGATCGCCGCCCTGCGTGTGCGTGATCAGAAGCGTTACCGCCACAAGGTCGTCTCCAGCGCCTACAACCGCGTGCTGTTTACAAAGGAGATGCGTAAGGATTACACGCTCCTTTGCCCCCAGATGTCGCCCATCCATTTCGATCTGCTGGAACCGGCTATCCGCTCCTGCGGCTATAACATCGAAGTGCTGCAGAACGATAACCGCACCGCCATTGACACGGGACTGAAATACGTAAACAATGACGCCTGCTACCCCTCACTGATCGTGATCGGGCAGATCATGGACGCTTTACTTTCCGGAAAATATGATCTGGACCACACCGCCATCTTCATGAGCCAGACCGGCGGCGGCTGCCGGGCTTCCAATTACATCGGCTTCATCCGCCGCGCCCTGGAAAAGGCCGGCATGGGACAGATCCCGGTCATCTCCGTTAACGCGAACGGGATGGAAACGAATCCGGGCTTCAGCATCACCCTGCCCCTTCTGATGAAAGGGCTGCAGGCGGTGGTATACGGCGACGTCTTCATGCGTGTGGTGTACGCCACCCGGCCCTATGAGCAGGTGCCCGGCAGCACCAACGCGCTTCACGAGAAATGGCGCCGCCGCTGCATCCACGCGCTCTCTCAGAAGAATCCGGATATCTTAGGCTTTTCCCGAAACCTGCGGGCGATCGTCCGCGATTTTGACCAGCTTCCCCGGGTAGATGTGCAAAAACCCAAGGTAGGGATCGTCGGTGAGATCCTGGTGAAATTCTCACCTCTGGCTAACAACCATATCGTCGATCTGCTGGAGGACGAGGGCGCGGAGGCGGTCATGCCGGACCTGATGGACTTCCTGCTGTACTGCTTCTACAACAGCAACTTTAAGGCGGACCATCTGGGCGGGAAGCGCTCCACGGCATGGATCTGCAACATGGGCATTTCCCTTCTGGAATTTTTCCGAAAGACCGCCCGCAAAGAGCTGGAAAAGAGCCATCACTTCGGACCGCCCGCCCGCATCCGCAATCTGGCGGAAATGGCCAGGGATTATGTGTCCCTGGGCAACCAGACCGGCGAGGGATGGTTCCTGACCGGCGAGATGCTGGAGCTGATCCACAACGGCGTCAACAATATCGTCTGCACGCAGCCATTCGGCTGCCTGCCGAACCATATCGTCGGCAAAGGCGTGATCAAGGAGCTGCGCAACCGCCATCCCGAAGCCAATATCATCGCCGTGGACTATGACCCCGGCGCCAGCGAGGTCAACCAGCTGAACCGGATCAAGCTGATGCTGGCCACTGCCCAGAAAAACCTGAATCAGAAGAAAGACGCGTAAACGAGGAGAGGAGGCATCCGCACATGAAAATCGTAGTGATCGACGGCCAGGGCGGCCGGATGGGAAAGTCCATTATCGAACAGATCCGAAAGAGCTGCCCGGACAATGAACGCTACCAGCTGTACGCCATCGGCACAAACAGCACAGCCACCCAGTCCATGATGAAGGCAGGCGCGGACTGCGCCGCCACCGGGGAAAATCCCATTCTGATCAACACGCAGGACGCGGATCTGATCATCGGTCCCATCGGCATCATCATCGCCAATTCCCTCCTCGGCGAGATCACGCCTTCCATGGCGGCCGCGGTGGGCTCCAGCCGCGCCTATAAGATCCTGATCCCGGTCAGGCGGTGCAACCACATGATCATCGGCTGCCAGGAGGCATCCCTGACCGAGTACCTGCGCCAGGTATGCCAGGAAGTAACGGCCAGGATCATGCAAGCGTAAAAGACGCGCCTTCCGGGAAAACCGGCCGCGCCAAAGACAGCAGGCAGGCGAAGATCATCATAAAAAGCCCCTTGAGAATCCGGCTTCTGTCCGAATCCCATGGGGCTTTGTCTTTGTTCGTCTGTCCTCTTGCCGTGTGATCTTACCTTTCGTATGATCTGATCACCCTTCGTAAATCGGATACCGGCTGCAGATCTTTTCCACCTCGCTGCGGATATCATCGGCCCTGGCTTCGAAATCCGTAGCCGCCAGCCAGATGCACTCCGCGATCTTATCCATATCGGCTTCTACCAGTCCTCTGGTCGTCACCGCCGGCGTACCGATCCGCACACCGGAAGTCACAAAAGCGCTTCTGGGATCATTGGGCACGGTATTCTTATTCAGGGTGATGAACACCTCGTCGCACCGGTTCTGCAGCTCCTTGCCGGACACCTCCATACCTCTTAAATCCACCAGCATCAGATGATTATCCGTACCGCCGGTGAGGATCTTGAAGCCCTGCTTCTCCAAAGCGGCTGCCAGCGCCCGGGCATTCCTGACGACCTGCTCCTGATAGGCCTTAAATTCCGGCTTTAACGCCTCGCCAAAGCAGACGGCCTTTCCGGCAATGATGTGCTCCAGGGGGCCTCCCTGCGTCCCGGGGAAAATAGCCTTGTTGAAGTTAAACTTCTCTGCCGCCTCTTTATTTGCCAGGATCAATCCGCCCCGGGGACCCCTTAAGGTCTTATGCGTGGTGGTCGTAACCACATGCGCGTAAGGGATCGGGCTCGGATGCACGCCGGCGGCGACCAGACCGGCAATGTGGGCCATATCCACCATCAGGTAGGCGCCGCACTTGTCCGCGATCTCCCGGAAGCGTTTAAAATCAATGGTCCTTGCGTAAGCGCTGGCTCCGGCGATGATCATCTTCGGGTGATTCTCCATCGCCAGCTTCTCCACCTCATCATAATCGATATAGCCCTCATCGTTTACGCCGTAAGGCACGATGTGGAAATATTTCCCGGAGAAATTCACCGGTGAGCCGTGCGTCAGATGGCCGCCGCAGTCCAGACTCATCCCCATGACGACATCACCCGGCTCCAGCATGGCGATAAAGACCGCCATATTGGCCTGCGCACCGGAATGAGGCTGTACATTGGCATAATCACAGCCAAACAGCTTTTTCGCCCTCTCGATCGCGATCGTCTCGACCACATCCACGCACTGGCATCCGCCATAATAACGCTTTCCGGAATAACCCTCCGCGTACTTGTTGGTCAGCACCGTGCCCATCGCCATCATGACCGGCTCCGACACGATATTTTCCGAAGCGATCAGCTCGAGATTGCGGCGCTGTCTGGCCGCTTCCGCCTGGATCGCCTCACCCACTTCCCTGTCATACTGCGTGATGAAGTCCATTACCTGATTTACCATATCCCTGCTACCTCTTTTCTTTTTTATTTACAGCAGCTCCGAACGACGCCCGCTTGTCCGCCGTCCGGAAACGCATGCCTGCTTATCACCCGAAAACGAACGATCAGGTCGCTTCGGGAAAACGATACTGACGGATGATGATCTGGAGCGTTCTGCGTCCGTTGTATTCGTTGATCTCCGGATAATAGATCACGTCCATCAGCCGGTGATCGCCCAATTCTTCCATAAACCCATCGCCATCCCCAAACCATCTGGCCTCCATGGCATAACCCGATTCCGATGCCAGGGAAAGCATAACCACGTTCCGGTTCTTCCCCGCCACTCTGGCTCTCCGCACGTTAAGGCGCCTCTGCGCAAACTGCGGACGCTCGTTTCCCTGCCCGAAGGGCTCCAGCAGGGACAGCTCCCGGATAAAGGGTTCGCTGATGTACTCTAACGGCATCGCCACATCGATCCAGATCTTTTCGACAAGATCCGCTTCCGTGAGCGTCTCCCTGGCCCTCTCATTCAGCCTGCGGCGGAACGCTTCGATATTCTCCGCTTTCAGCGACAGCCCGGCCGCCATGGGATGGCCGCCATATTTCAGCAGCAGATCGTCCGTCTCCGTAAGGGCCTGAAACATATGGTATCCTTCGATGGATCTGCCCGACCCCTTGACCGCCTCTTCACCCGGAGTCAGCACGATCGCCGGCTTGTGATAGCGTTCCCGCAGGCGGCCGGCCACAATTCCGGCCAGCGACTCATGACAGTCCGGCAGATACACCACCAACACCCAGTCATCCTGAAAGCATTCCTCCACCAGCTCTGCCGCTTCCTCTACCCCCTTGGCGGTCATGTCCTTTCGCACATCGTTCAGCGCCTTCAGGTGCTCCGCCAGCGCCTCCGCGCCGGCCTCGTCCTCTGACAGCAGAAGGGCAAGCGCCTCCTTTGCCGTCTCCAGACGGCCGCTGGCATTCAGGCAGGGACCGATCACAAACCCAATCTGGTACGCCGTGATCCGCTCAGGATCCAGATCATTCTTCTCGATCAGCTTACGCAGGCCCAGATTCGCCGTCCTGCCGATGCGCCGAAGCCCTTCCCTGACCACGATCCGGTTCTCGTCCTGCAGCTTCATCACGTCTCCTACCGTGGCAATGGCCGCAAATTCCATCATGTCCAGCCATTCCTGCTCCGGCACGCAAAAGATCCGGTAAAGGCCAAGCACCAGCTTGTAGGCCACCATCGCTCCGCAGATCTCCGGGTACGGGTAGCGGCTGTCCTGCCGCTTGGGATTCACCACTGCCGCGGCCTGCGGGAGCAGGTCACGTCCTGTTTCATCTTTGCGGATCTCGTGATGATCGGTAATCAGCATGGTCATCCCAAGCTCTGCCGCCAGTCTGGCCTGATCTAACGCAGCGATCCCATTGTCACAGGTGAGGATCGTGTCGATTCCATCCGCCGCTGCCGCCCGGATGATGGAAGCATTGATGCCGTAGCCGTCCCGGATCCGGTCAGGAATCTCATAATCCGCCGTGCCACCTACCCGGATGAGCGCACGGTACAAAAGATAGGTCGAACAGATCCCGTCGATATCGTAATCGCCTACGATACGGATCCGCTTTTTTTCTTCGATCTTGCACCGAAGCACGTTCAGGCAGCGGTCCATATCCGGAAGAAGGGCCGGATCATAAAGATCCGCGACCGTCCCGTTCAAATACCGATCAACCGCATCCATCCCGATCACATCCCGGTTTCTGATCAGTCGGGCCGTCACCGGACTGATGCCAAACGCCGCCCCGATCGCGTTAAAGTCTGCTTTTTTGGCCTGTATCAGCCACTGCGTTCTGCTCATTTCCACTTCTCCTGTCTTGTCCCCGTAAATCCCCGGCCGCTCTTTGTCGCGCCCTTTTTCTAGTCCAGCGGGAAATGACAGAACACCTGCCTGTCTTCGATCTGCCTGCATGACGGCTGCTGCCGGCTGCAGATTTCTTTCGCACGCGGACACCGGGTCCGGAACCGGCAGCCCGAGGGAGGATCCACCGGACTGGGGATCTCGCCGGTAAGGATTTCCTTTTTCCGGCTCCGCAGCCTGGGATCCGCCTGGGGGATCGCATCCAGAAGGAATCGCGTATAAGGATGAAGGGGCTTTTCGTAGAGCGCTTCCGTTTTCCCGATCTCGCAGACCGTCCCCAAAAACATCACGCACACCCGGCCGGAAATAAATTTCACCACGCTCAGATCATGCGAGATAAACAGATACGTCAGTTTTCTCTGCTCCTGCAGATCCTTTAACAGATTCAGCACCTGAGACTGGATGGACACATCCAGCGCCGACACCGGCTCGTCACAGACGATCAGCTTCGGCTGCAGGGCGATCGCTCTGGCGATACCGATCCTCTGGCGCTGACCGCCGGAAAACTGATGGGGATAGCGGTTCCGGAACTCCCGGGGAATACCCACCAGATCCATCAGCTCCATCACCTTTTCTTCCAGTTCTTTTTTATCCGATGCCAGCTTGTAGGTAACCAACGGCTCCGCAATGATATCCAGCACCTTCATCCGTGGATCCAGTGAAGCATACGGATCCTGAAATATGATCTGCATCTGCCGCCGGTAAGGGGCAAAGTCCCGCTCCTTCATGGATGTGATCTCTGTTCCCTGGAAAAACACCTGTCCGGATGTGGCCGGCAAAAGCCGGATAAGCACTCTGCCCAGCGTACTCTTTCCGCATCCGGACTCCCCGACCAGAGCTAACGTCTCGCCTTCGTAAATTTCCAGGCTCACATCAGATACCGCATGAACTGTCTGCTTTTTCCTCCCGCCGGAAACCGGGAATTCCCTGACCAGATGCTTTGCCTCAAGAAGCACTCGTTCCGCCATCACGCCATCCCCCTTTCCGGATCATTCTCCACGCAGGCCGCTTTTCCATCCTGCCCCACCAATGCCGTACCGGCATCCAGGAAGCGGAAACAGCGAACCTTATGCTCCGCCCCGATCGCGTAAAGCTCCGGCCTCTGCGCAAAACATTCCTCCTGCGCGTAGGGACAGCGTGTGCAGAAACTGCAGCCTCTGGGAAGATGCAGAAGATTCGGCACCACGCCTTTGATCGTGTAAAGGCGGTCTTCCTTGCTGTCCAGACGCGGGATCGAAAGCAAAAGTCCCCGGGTATACGGATGACTCGTCTTTTCAAACAAGGTAAAGGTCTCGGCTTCCTCCATCACCTTTCCGGCATACATTACATAGACGTAATCGCATACTTCAGCCACTACGCCCATATTATGGGTGATCAGGATAATGGATGTCCCGAAATCATCACGGAGCTTCTTCATCAGCCGAAGGATCTGTGCTTCTATGGTCACGTCCAGCGCCGTCGTCGGTTCATCGGCAATCATCACCTTCGGCCTGCAGACCATCGCCATCCCGATCATCACCCTCTGACGCAGGCCGCCGGACAGCTGATGCGGGTAGGCGCGGTAACGCTTTTCCGGCTCCGGGATACCGACTTCACGAAAAATATCGATCACCCGTTTTTTCGCCTCATCCCGGCTCACCTTCTGATGAAGGAGGATCGCCTCCTGCACCTGCCTGCCTACCGGATATACCGGGTTTAACGAGGTCATTGGCTCCTGAAAGATCATGGAGATTTCATTTCCCCGCACTCTTGCCCGTTCCTTTGGCGGCAGATAGGTAATATCGCGGCCATTCAGCAGGATGCTTCCGCCTACCACTTTTCCCGGATGGCGCAAAAGTCCCATGACTGACATGGCTGTCATGCTCTTTCCGCAGCCGGACTCACCGACGAGACCAATGATCTTGCCCGGAGGCACATCAATGGAAACATCGTCCACCGCCGGCACCTCGCCCTTCACTGTAAAAAAGCTGGATCTCAGGTTCCGGATCTGAAGAGCCAGCTCCTGCCTGTTGTTCATCACATCTTCCAACTTGATCTCCTCCTTTCCCGGTGTCAGCCAGCTTACTGTTCCTTCAGATAAGGATCCAGCACATCGCGCAGTCCGTCACCCAGAAAGTTAAACGCCATCACTACGATCATGATCGCAGCGCAGGGCGCAATGGACAGCCACGGCTCCGTAAACAGGTATTTCTTTCCCCGCACCACGGCCAGGCCCCAGCTGGCCGACGGCGCCTGCGCACCCACGCCAAGGAAGCTTAAGGAAGCCTCCGACAGGATAGCCGAGGGGATATTCAGGGTAAACAGCACGATCAGCGAGGGGATACAGTTGGGCAGGATATGCCGCATCAGGATCGTTCTGCCATTCACGCCGATCGAGCGGGCAGCCTCAACATATTCCGCCTCTTTTAACGAAAGGGTCTGCGCGCGGACAACGCGTGCTGTCCCCGCCCAGTTCACCAGGCTGAGCGCAATAAAAATATTCACCAGTCCACCGCCCATCGTATACATCACGACCATGGCCAGAAGAAGGGACGGAAACGCCAGCATGACGTCCGCCAGACGCATGATGACAAAATCCACCTTTCCCCCATAGTAACCGGCAGCCAGCCCCAGGATCGTGCCGATCGTCATGGAGATCAGGGTAGGCAGAAGGCCGATGGCCATGGAAATCCTGGCGCCGTAAATGATCCGGCTCACCATATCCCGTCCCAGATCATCGGTGCCAAGCCAATGCTGCGCACTCGGGGCCGCCAGACGGTTCACAAGGTCCTGGGCATAAGGGTCATACGGCGCCGTCAGCGGCGCAAAGACCGCGATCAGCAGGATCACACAGATCAGGACGGCGGAAAAGGCGGCGAGCTTGTTCTGCCGCACCAGTTTTTTGATCTGTTCCTTCCAGGTTTCCGCATCGCCGATGGCTTCCGCCTGCAGCGCGTCGCTGTCTCCTGCCGCGCCGGGGATCCCCTCTTCCATCCGGTGGTTTCTTCTCTCGTCCATCGTATCAAGCCTCCTTCCGGATCCTGGGATCCAGCACCGAGTAGAGAACATCGGCCACCAGATTTCCGATAATTACCAGAATCGTACTGAAAATCACTGTCCCCTGGAGAAGGGGCATATCCCTGGTCTCAATGGCGTTGACCGCCAGACGGCCAATGCCGGGAATCCCGAAAACGCTTTCCGTCAGCACCGCTCCCGAAAGCATGCTGGAGACCTGCAAAGCCATCATGGTCACGACCGGCAGCATGGCATTTTTCAACGCATGTCCGACGATCACGCCGGCTTCCCGCCGTCCCTTCGCCCTGGCTGTACGGATATAATCGCCCTGCATGACTTCCACCAGATTCGAACGGGTCATCCGGGCGATGCTGCCCGCCGAATTCCATCCCAACGAGATCGCCGGCAAAACCATGCTGGCTAAGGAATCATATCCGGAAACCGGGAACAGTTTAAATTTAAACGCAAACAGATACTGCAAAACCAGAGCGATCATAAACACCGGCATGGATACACCGGCCAGAGAGATGCCCATGAAAAGCCGGTCCAGGATCCGGTTCTGCCTGATCGCCGCCACGATCCCTGCCGTAATGCCGATCACCCATGCAACTACCGCCGCACAGACGGAAAGCTTGACGGTGTTCGGAAAGGCCTCCAGAATGATCTTCGTCACATTTCGGTTCAGACGATAGGATGTGCCAAAATCCCCGCGGATGGCATTGCTCAGATATTTAAAAAACTGAACATATAAAGGCTGATCCAGTCCCATCTCCCGGCTAATCTTTTCGATCATCGCCTGGCTTACATGTTCGCCAGCCATCGTTTCCGCCGGATTGCCCGGCAGGATACGCAGCATAACAAATATCACCAGGATCACGCAGATCAGCACCGGAATGGCAATCAGGATCCGCTTGACGATATGCTTTACCACTGCCAGTCTCCTTTCTCATGCCTCCCCGGCAGCTCGCCCGCCGGGGCCCTTGCCAAAGGGGAGCCGCAGTCTGTTTCCAGCAGCCCCCCTCCACAATGTTCTCTTTTCATTCAGCCGCCATTCACAACGGCCCGCCGACGCGTCATGGTTTACTCACTTAAGGACAGATTATAGAAATAGCAGGAACTCCATCCGTTCCACGGAACCTCAAATCCCTGAAGCCGCGTGCTTACCGCGAACAGGTGCGTGCGGGAGTACATGGGAACCCACGCAGCATCCTCGATGATGATCTTCTCTTCCAGCGCCTGATACTCCGCGATACGCTCATCCTCGTCAACGATCGATCTGGCTTTCTGTACCCGCTCCATCACCTCCGTATCCTTGTAGTTCAGCGAGCGAAGCTTTGTATTCTCCGCCGTACCAAAGAAGGTATAGATAAAGTTATCCGGATCATTGTAGTCCGCGGTCCAGGTCGCCATAAACGATCCCATCTCACCGGAATTGCGGGTAGCCAGCCAGGTCGACTCATCCATCGTCTGGATCTCCGCCTGGATGCCGATCTCGCCCAGCTGGGCCTGGATGATCTCCAGCGCCTGAGTCGTAGCATCGGATGCGGAGGAATCCGCGGCGATCTGCATCGTAAAGCCGTCTGCGTATCCTGCCTCCGCCAAAAGGGCCTTTGCGCCTTCAGGATCGTAGGTGATCTCGGTCAGCGAGCTGTTAAAGCCATAGAGTCCGTGCGGGTAGATGCCATTCTCGATCTGTCCGCGTCCGCCATACAGAGCATCCAGGATCGCCTGGCGATCGATCGCCATCTGTACCGCCTTCCGAACGCGCACATCCTGGAACGGCTCGATATCTTCATTCATGGTAAAATACGTAACGCCCACGATCGGACCGGATACGATCTGGTCCGGGTAGCGGGAAACATAATCGTCGACCGCCTCCGGCATCACGTCAAAATCCAGCAGATCAAGCTCTCCGCTTTCAAACATCATCCGCTGCGTCTCCGTGTCCGGAATGATCTTGACCACAACGCCCGGCAGCTCCGAAGCGCCGTTCCAGTAATCATCAAAGCGGGTCAGCACCTGCTGGTCATTGATGGTCCAGCCGGTAAACATAAACGGGCCCGTCCCAATGGTCAGAGACGGCTCCAGGCCAAACTGATCGCCAGCCGCTTCGGTGGCCTCCTGGTTATAGATCGAACAGCCCGGCGTGGACAGACAGGCCAGGAAACCGGCATAGGGCTCGGAAAGCGTGATCGTAAAGGTATGATCATCCACGATCGCAAAGCCTTCCAGCGTATCGGTCGTTCCGGCCATCAGCTCGGACGCGCCCTTGACCTGGCTCAACGGATCGGTGTTCACCGCTCCCGTGACGCTTAACTGGCGGGTAAAGCTGTATTCCACATCACTGGCGGTAAGTTCGGCGCCGTTGTGGAATTTGACTCCCTCCCGCAGATGGAAGGTATACGTCAGCGCATCATCACTGATCTCCCAGGATTCCGCCAGCGACGGCACGATCTCCGAAGAGCCGTCATCGGTCACCTCAATTTCGACCAGACGGTCATAGATATTCAGCGGGATCTGATAATCCGCCGTGGTTTTATGCACATCCGCCGTCTGGATCTCCGCCGTCGACGGGACGACCAGATAACCGGATGTATCGATCCCCGATGACGAGCTTTCCGCACTTGCGGTGGTTTCCACCTGCTCCTCATCACTGCTGCTGCTTGATGTGCTGCTGCCGCAGGCGGCCAGGAGAAGCGAAGCCGCAGCCGCGGCCGCCAGGATCAGCCCAAACTTTCTTTTCATAATCATCCTCCTTCCGACCCGCCCGATCAACGATCAGAAATCCCCGGATCGTCTATCCTCGGATTCCGACCGATGTGTTGCAAAAAAAGACGCAGCAAATCCCTTCACTGCGTCCTTGCGGCAAGTCTTTTTATTTTGAGACCTATCATACCATACCCAGACGAAAACTGCAATGACTTTCTTTCGTTCGCTGCCATCTTCCCCGGAGCGTCTGCCGGCGGATCGCCGGTTTGCTCCGGCACCGGCTAACCCGACAAGACGCGTCACCGGCGCGTCTTGCTGGATACTTCGTAATAAAACGAAAAAAGCCAGGCAACATGACCTGACTTTTCATCGCTAACGTGCGCGAGAGGATTCGAACCCCCGACACCTTGGTCCGTAGCCAAGTGCTCTATCCAGCTGAGCTACGCACACGTACCGCTGCTGCCTCTCACCGCAAGCCCGCCGCACCATCCTGATGACGGCAAACGAACCGAAGCTTGTCGATCTCTCCAACAGCGATAATCAGTATACAACAAAAGCGGGCGTCTGTCAAGCATTTCTTCATATAATTTTTACCTGCCAACACCGAAGCCCCCAGGCATGTGCCTGGGGGCTTCCGCGCAAAACTGCGATCAAACGCAGGATTACTCTAAGATAGAAACAACTCTGCCGGAACCTACGGTTCTTCCGCCCTCACGGATAGCGAAACGCAGACCCTGCTCCATAGCTACCGGATGGATCAGCTCTACCGTCATCTCTACGTTGTCACCAGGCATGCACATCTCGGTACCTGCAGGCAGCTCGCAAACGCCGGTAACGTCGGTGGTTCTGAAGTAGAACTGCGGACGATAGTTGTTGAAGAACGGCGTATGACGGCCGCCCTCGTCCTTGGTCAGAACGTATACCTGAGCGGTAAACTTATTGTGGCACTTAACGGAACCGGGCTTTACCAGGCACTGGCCTCTCTCGATCTCGGTTCTCTGAACACCACGCAGCAGAGCGCCGATATTGTCGCCGGCTACTGCCTCGTCTAACAGCTTACGGAACATCTCGATACCGGTAACAACAACCTTACGGGTCTCCTCGTGGATACCAACGATCTCTACCTCGTCAGACAGATGCAGGGTACCACGCTCTACTCTACCGGTAGCAACGGTACCACGTCCGGTAATGGAGAATACGTCCTCTACCGGCATCAGGAACGGCTTGTCGTTGTCACGTACGGGATCCGGGATGTAATCATCAACCGCATCCATCAGCTCGATGATCTTATCGCCCCACTCGCCGGAGGGATCTTCCAGAGCCTTCAGAGCGGAACCCTGAATGATCGGGGTGTCATCGCCCG
>CAYRMW010000018.1:34708-40178 GCA_964425595.1 uncultured Lachnospiraceae bacterium | reverse complement strand
ACACCGTCTCCAAATAATAACCATTATTTGCGGTTTCCTGCCCGCCGCAAAAAGACGTTTCATGTTCCGGCGGGGAAAATTCCGACGCAATTTCCCGGCGCATGGGTTAAACTACGGAAGAACCTGACATTAAGTGGAGGGGGAAAAGTACAAAGGAAGGAGAAGGATGGATATGAAGTTTGAGAAGTCGCGGCAGGAAGGAGATATCCGGGAGTTTATCCGGATGCTCACGTTAGAGAGGAATCTTTCGGATCACACGGCGAAAGCGTATTTTGGAGATCTTTTCGGGATGATTCGGTGGCTTGAGACGACGGGGAAAGAAGAATTGAACAGCGCGGTGCTGGCGGATTATTTTTACTATCTGCAGATGGAGCGGAAAATGGCGGCCCGGTCGCTTCGGCGCAAGTATGTTTCCATCGGACAGTACTGTGTGTTCCTGAATCAAAAGTATCGGATGGGCGAGCGCTTTTTTAATTTTTCTTCCCGGCGGTTCCAGCTGCCCCGGTCGCTGCCGAAGACGCTTACGATGGAGGAGATCCGGCGGCTGATCCGTTCGGTGAATGAGGAGTATCAGGAGGTGTCTTCCGCGCATGCCAGGATGCTGTGTGTGCGGAACATGTGCATCATCGAGTTGTTGTATTGCCTGGGGCTGCGTATCGGGGAAATCAGCGCCATGAATCTGGAGGATTACCGAAGGGAGGAGCAGGCGATTCTGGTTCACGGAAAGGGGAATAAGGAAAGGCTTTTGTATATTTCTTCGCCGGTGGTAGCGCAGAAGATGGAGCAGTGGCTTTGCCTGCGGACAGAGCAGGAGTCGGACAGCCGGGCGTTATTTACCAGCAGGAGAGGGACCAGGCTAAGCATATACAGTATTGAAAATGTGTTTTATAAATACCGGAACCGGGCGCGCATCAATCCGGGCGCGACGCCGCATTTTCTCCGGCACAGCTTCGCGACGCAGCTGTTGAATAATGGGGCCGGCATACGGGATGTGCAGGAGCTGTTAGGGCACAGCAGTCTGATGACGACGCAGATCTATACCGAGGTTTCGCTGACCAGAAAGGTGGAGGTGCTGATGAAGTATAATGGAAGAAACCGGCTGGAGATTTGATGGAATTGGATGATTTTTCGGGATTTGACGTTGTGCGGTCGGGGAAAATCCGTTAAGATACTTTATACAGCATCTTGAAGAAGAAATGAAGAGAATAGATGATTGGCTGCGGCGGACCGCAGGAATGGAGGCAGGATGATCTGGACATGTATTTTGGATGACCTGAAGGAGCCCGTGAGGTATATTCCGCAGGGGATCCTGATCGCGCTGGCGGTGGCCGGCGCGGGCGTATGGCTGCAGAGGCAGAGGGGGGAGCGGCGAAGCGGCGGAGCAGCATTCTGGGGCAGGCTCTTCTGCGCGGTGCTGTATGGCTATGTGATCATTCAGATTGCGTTCTGGTCGAGGGAACCGGGAACGCGGAGCGGGGTAAACCTGGAGCTTTTGGGTACGTGGGGGCCGGGGGCCCAGGCCAGGGCTTACGTGGTGGAAAATGTGATGATGTTCATCCCCTTTGGCCTGTTGGCGCCGGCGCTGGTGCCCGGGCTGAAAAAGGGGCGCTGGTGCGTCGCGGCGGGATTTCTGTGCAGTCTCGGGATCGAAACCGCGCAGCACGTGACGGCGAGGGGTTATTTTCAGCTGGATGATATGGTGATGAATACGCTTGGGACATTCTTGGGCTGGCTGGGGTGGAAGACGTTGCGCCATCTGGGGCGGGGCCGGATGCCGTGAATGTGGTCACCCCGGGCGACGGCCCGGAGCCCAAGGCAGGAATGGCGGGAATAAAAAAACGGACCCGGCAGGTCCGGCGGGATAAGACCGGCCGGAGAGGCTGCGGCGGGGCCGTTTTGCGGCAAAAGGAAATGGACGCCTGGGAGCGATCAGGAGCGTCTGTTCATGGGCACATAGGGCTTTGCCTCCAGGGGAAGGAGGCTCTGGTAAGCCGGGCGGATGATCTTGTCGACGTTGATCAGCTCCTCGATCCGATGGGCGCTCCAGCCGACGATCCTGGCGATCGCAAAGATCGGGGTGAAGAGCTCCGGGGGGATATCCAGCATGCTGTATACAAAGCCGCTGTAGAAGTCAACGTTGGCGCTGACGCCTTTGTAGATGGCGCGTTCGCCGGCGATGATCCTGGGCGCCAGGGTTTCGACCATGGAGTAGAGCTGGAAGTCTTTGTCGCGGTGCTTTTCCGCGGCCAGTTTTTCGACGAAGGCTTTAAAGATCTGCGCGCGGGGGTCGGAGATGGAGTACACGGCGTGGCCCATCCCGTAGATCAGTCCCTTTTTGTCGAAGGCTTCCCGGTGGAGCAGCTTTTCCAGGTAGGCGGCCACCGCGTCCTGGTCACCCCAGTCGGTGAGGTGTTCCTTCATGTCAGCCATCATTTCGACGACTTTGATATTGGCTCCGCCGTGCTTTGGCCCCTTCAGGGAGGAGAGAGCGGCGGCGATGACGGAGTAGGTGTCGGAACCGGCGGAAGTGACCACGCGGGTGGTGAAGGTGGAGTTGTTGCCGCCGCCGTGTTCCATGTGGAGGACGAGGGCCAGATCCAGTACCCTTGCTTCCAGATCGGTATATTTCATGTCCGGGCGAAGCATCCGGAGGATGTTTTCCGCTGTGGACAGATTCGGGTCGGGGCGGTGGATGTAAAGGCTTTCGCCGCATTCATAATGGTAATACGCCTGGTAGCCGTATACGGCGAGCATGGGGAAGGTGCTGATCAGCATCATGCACTGGCGAAGGACGTTGGGCAGGGAAGTGTCCGCAGCACGGTCGTCGTAGGAGGCCAGCGTCAGCACGCTCTTGGTGATCGAGTTCATGATATCTTTGCCGGGCGCCTTCATAATGACGTCGCGGACGAAGTTCGTGGGGAGAAAGCTGCTTTTGTTCAGTGCATCGTGGAAATCGGCCAGCTGGGAAGGAGTGGGAAGATCGCCGAATAAGAGAAGGTAGGCGATCTCTTCGAAACCGAAATGCTTTGGAGAGGAGTTCAGGAAGCCTTCGACCAGGTCGTTGATGTCGTAGCCGCGGTACAAAAGCCGGCCTTCGCAGGGGACCATCTTGCCGTCCACCTCTTTTTTGGACTGGACCAGGGAAATATTGGTCAGACCGGCCAGAACGCCTGCGCCGTTTTTGTCGCGGAGTCCGCGTTTGACGCCGTAGGTGGTGAACAATTCGGGATCGATGTAATTGTGGGAAAGGCAAAGATCCAGATTGGACTTTGCAAAGTCTTCTACGTATTGTCTGTTATCTGCCATAAATGACCTCCTTGATGGCTTAGTTAGTGAACAGCCCCCGGAGAAAAAGATCCGGGTACATCGGATTCATTGAGGAATCGGTAAAACTGCGCGTTTACCCCATTTATAGTTATACACGTTTTGTTGATAAAAGTCAACGGTTAGCAATCGGCAACGATTGACTTCTGATAAGATTATCAGTATAATTGGCCTATACAATGTGCGGTTTAGACGGGAAAACGTGGAGGCGATTTATGGAACGGTGGACCAGTGAAGACGGCGTGCAAAAGTTGTTTGAGATCTTTCTGACATCACGGAAGCTGCTCCTGCACTCTCTGGATGATCATGTTGTACGGTTTACGAAGTACCAGTTTTATCTGCTGATGGAGCTGTCGCACGGGCGCAGCCTGACCATGTCGCAGGCGGCGGCCAGCGTGGGCTGTTCCAAGGAGCAGGCCACACGCCTGGTATCGGCGCTGGTGGAAGCCGGATATATCGAGCGGTTTCACAGCGAGAAGAACCGGAAGCTGGTGATCATCCGGCTGACGGAGGAGGGAGAGAGGCTGATCGGCCATGAGAAAAGCATTGCCCGGGAGAAGATGAAGGAGGATTTAAACGCGCTGGACGATGCGGAGCGCGATATCTTTTTCCGGACGTTGAAGCAGTTTAACACGGTGCTGAAACACCTGGAGGAGAATCTGGAGAAGCGGCAGGAGATGGAGGGCGAGCCGCATCGGTGAGGTTTGGCGGCAGACCTTTCCGGATAACGAAAATGGAGTGCTTAGCGCCTCGTCACCAGGCTGCATCGCACTCCATTTTCATGGATACACAAATTCTAATTGCCATTTAGATTTGTAATCTGAATCTGCCTACGGGAGAAGGCCTGCCGGGCGGGTGTGATGGTGTAATGCAATAGGAATTGATTGGTTTAATTTTGCCCGAAAGGACGACTCACGCGCAGTGCATCTTCATCCGTTCAACAGGTTAATGCAGGAGAGGCCGGTTTTATTGCATTGTTTTCGAAAAAATTTATTTTTTTCGGAGGATCGCCGGATAAATGCCGGATGGAGAGGCGGCGGGTGCTTGAAAGCGCGGGGAAACTGTGCTATGATGGGAAATGCAATTTTTGTGCGGAAACCTGCACGCGCCGGCATTGTTCGCCCGGTGGGCCAGGGAAGCGCCCGGCATGGCGGATGAAGGAGGAGACCGGAGATGAAATGGAAGAAATTTACGCTGACGACGACGGTGGGGGCGGAGGATCTGATCAGCTGTATGCTGGATGAGATCGGCATCCAGGGGATCGAGATCGAGGATAAGGTGCCTTTGACGGAGAAGGAGACCAGGGGGATGTTTATCGACATTCTTCCGGAGCTTGGACCGGATGATGGCGTGGCCCGGAT
The DNA here is from genome assembly GCA_964425595.1 of uncultured Lachnospiraceae bacterium. Classification (GTDB taxonomy): domain Bacteria; phylum Bacillota; class Clostridia; order Lachnospirales; family Lachnospiraceae; genus Caccovicinus. Next base: position 35,493 of record CAYRMW010000018.1, on the reverse strand, counting down.
CAGCTTTTACGTGGATGAAGAGGAGGATACGGAGCAGATCCTTGCCCGGGTCCGGGAGGGGCTGGAGGAGCTTTCGGCTTTTGCGGATCTGGGCGCGGCTTCCCTCCAGGCTTCGGAGACGGAGGATAAGGACTGGATCAATAACTGGAAGCAGTATTTCAAGCCGTTTACGGTGGACGGCATCCTGATCAAGCCGACCTGGGAAGCGGTCCCGGAGGAGCATAAGGATAAGCTGCTGATCCAGATCGATCCGGGGACCGCCTTCGGCACGGGGATGCATGAGACGACGCAGCTGTGCATCCGCCAGCTGCAGAAGTACGTGACCGGCGACAGCCTGGTGCTGGATGTGGGCACGGGGAGCGGGATCCTGGGGATCGCCGCGCTGAAGATGGGCGCAAAGGAGGTCTGGGGAACGGATCTGGATGAGAATGCGATTGCGGCCGTGGGCGAGAACCTGGCGGCAAACCAGATCACCGGTGACCGTTTCCACGTGATCCGGGGGAATATCCTGGATGAACCGCGTGTGCAGGATTGGGCCGGATACGGAAAGTATGATATCGTGACGGCGAATATTCTGGCGCCGGTGATCATTCTTTTGCAGCGGGAGATACCGGCGCACTTAAAGAAGGGCGGCGTTTTGATCACCTCAGGCATTATAGATATGAAGGAACAGGATGTGCTGGACGCGTTCGCGGCCAATGACCAGCTTGAGGTGGTGGAGGTGAACCATCAGGGCGACTGGGTCAATGTGACCGCGATCCGCCGGTAAGGAAAGGAAGACCGCA
>CAYRMW010000018.1:0-34608 GCA_964425595.1 uncultured Lachnospiraceae bacterium | reverse complement strand
CGGGCAGGATGTTAATCATGCCCGGAATGTGCTGCGGATGCGGCCGGGTGAGCCGGTTCTGATCAGCGATGGGCAGGGGCAGGATTACCAGGGGCGGATCGGCGCGCTGTCGGCGCAGGAGATCCTGGTGGAGGCGCTGTCGCCGGTCCCGGGAAGGGAACTTGCGGCGTGCATTACCCTGTATCAGGGGCTGCCCAAAAGCGACAAAATGGAGCTGATCATCCAGAAGACGGTGGAACTTGGCGTCGGGCGGATCGTGCCGGTCGCCACGCAAAATGCCGTGGTGAAGCTGGACAGGAAAAAAGAAGAGACGAAGAGAAAACGCTGGCAGGCCATCGTAGAGAGCGCGGCCAAGCAGGCGAAGCGCAGCCGGATCCCGGAGATCGGCCCGGTGATGAACTTTTCGGAGGCCATAGCAGATGCGGCCGGGACGCTGGGATTTTTTGCCTATGAGAATGCGGAGGGAATGGCCGGTACGGCCAGGCTCCTTAAGCGGGTACGGCCGGGAGGAAAGATCAGCGTATGGATCGGCCCGGAGGGCGGCTTTACGGAAGCGGAAGCGGCGGCGGCCCGGGAGGCAGGGATGTTCCCGGTGTCGCTGGGGCGCCGGATCCTGCGGACGGAGACGGCAGGGCTTGCGCTCTTATCCGTGCTGATGATGCGTCTAGAGATCCTCCGGGAGCAGGAAGAGGAGCATGGAGCGGCTGCGCGGGAAAGGACAGGAAATGGAAGTATATTTGGATAACGCGGCAACCACCAGAGTGCTGGATCCCGTGAAAGATCTTGTGGTCCGGGTCATGACGGAGGATTACGGAAATCCGTCTTCCCTGCACCGGAAGGGGATGGAAGCGGAGCGCTGCATTCGGGAGGCTCGGGAGAGGATCGCCCGGACCATGAAGGTGCAGGAGAAGGAGATCATTTTTACCTCCGGCGGGACGGAGTCAAACAATATGGCCCTGATCGGGGGAGCCATGGCGAACCGCCGGTCTGGGAACCATGTGATCACGACCCGGATCGAGCATGCGTCGGTCTATCAACCGCTGGCCTTCCTGGAAACCCGGGGCTTTCGGGTGACCTATCTGGATGTGGACCGGCAGGGGCATATTTCCCTTTCGGCCCTTCAGGAGGCACTTTGCCCGGAGACGATCCTGGTTTCGGTGATGTATGTGAACAACGAGATCGGCGCAGCGGAGCCGGTGGAGGAGATTGGCCGGATCGTCAAGGGGTATAAGCCGTCCATCTTGTTTCATGTGGACGCGACCCAGGCCTACGGAAAGTACGTGATCCGGCCCAAAAAGCAGGCGATCGATCTGCTCAGTGTGAGCGGACACAAGATCCACGGGCCGAAGGGCGTGGGATTCTTGTACCGGAACGAGCGGACAAAGGTCCATCCGCTGATCCTCGGCGGGGGACAGCAGCAGGACATGCGGTCCGGGACGGAAAATGTGCCGGGCGTAGCGGGGCTTGGCCTTGCGGCGCAGGAGATGTACACCGGATTTTCCGACCGGATACGGAAGCTGACAGCGCTAAAGGATGAGCTGATCGACCGTGTCAGCGAGCTGGAAGGCGTCACGGTCAACAGCGCGAAGGGCGAAGGCGGCGCACCGCACATTGTCAGCGTCAGTTTTCAGGGCGTGCGGGGCGAGGTCCTGCTGCATGCGCTGGAGGAGCGGAATATTTACGTCTCCAGCGGTTCCGCGTGTTCCTCCAACCATCCGGCCATCAGCGGCACGCTGAAGGCGGTCGGTGTGAGAAAAGAGCTTTTGGAATCGACGCTCCGGTTCAGCCTGGGCATCGAAAATACGAAGGAGGAGCTGGAGTATACCATCGCTGCGCTGAAGGAGCTCCTTCCGGTTCTTCGGCGGTACCAGAGAGGGTAGAGGGGATCGTATGAAGTATCATTCATTTTTAATTAAGTACGCCGAGATCGGTGTAAAAGGAAAGAACCGCTACATGTTCGAGGATGCCCTGGTCAGGCAGATCGGCTTCGCGCTGAAGGAGACAGAGGGAGAATTCGCGGTGACCAAGGAGTCGGGCAGGATCTATGTCAATGCGCTGACGGATTATGATTTCGACGAGGCGGTGGAAGCGCTGAAACGGGTGTTCGGCGTTTCCGGCATCTGTCCCATGGTGCAGGTGGAAGATCTGGGATTTGCGGAACTGAAAAAGCAGGTGATCCGCTATGTGGACGAGGTTTACCCGGAAAAGGCGTTTACCTTCAAGGTCAATGCCAGACGGGCGAATAAGCAGTATCCGCTGACATCGGAGGAGATCAACCGGGATCTGGGCGAAGCCATTCTGGAGGCCTTTCCCGGTCTTTCTGTGGATGTGCACAGGCCGCAGGTCATGCTGCATGTCGAGATCCGCAGCCGGATCAACCTTTACTCGCAGGTGATCCCCGGGCCGGGCGGAATGCCGGTGGGCACCAACGGCCGCGCCATGCTGCTCTTATCCGGCGGCATCGACAGCCCGGTGGCCGGTTATATGATCGCCAAGCGCGGCGTGGTGATCGAGGCGGTGTATTTCCATGCGCCGCCCTATACCAGCGAGCGGGCGAAACAGAAGGTGGTGGACTTAGCCAGGCTGGTGTCTCGCTATGCCGGCCCCATCAAGCTGCACATCGTGAATTTTACGGACATCCAGCTGTATATTTATGAGAAATGCCCGCACGAGGAGCTGACCATCATCATGCGGCGGTATATGATGCGCATTGCCCAGATCATCGCCGAAAAAGAGAAGTGCCTGGGACTGATCACCGGTGAGAGCATCGGCCAGGTGGCGTCGCAGACGGTGCAGTCCCTGGCGGCGACCAACGAGGTGTGTACGATGCCGGTGTTCCGTCCGGTGATCGGGTTTGACAAGCAGGAGATCGTGGATATTTCGGAAAAGATCGGGACTTTTGCCACGTCGATCCAGCCGTATGAGGACTGCTGCACCATTTTTGTGGCGAAGCACCCGGTGACTAGGCCGAATATTTCGGTGATCCGCCGCTCAGAAGAGAAGCTTGCGGAAAAGATCGACGCGCTGGTGGAAACGGCGGTGGAAAGCGCGGAGACGGTTATCTGTCAGTAGGTTCGCAGGCGTTGCTGGGACCGGGCGGCCAGGCCGTTTTGCCGCGGCAGAGAAAAAGGCAATAGAAAAAGCTGCCGTATCAGCAGCCTCCTATTGCCTTTACCGTCCCTTTCGAAAGGGCTTTTGCGCAAGCAGGGTCAGTCAATAATGTAAGGGGAGAGGGTGTTCATGATCTCTTCGATCCCGCTCTCCGCGTGGATGTTTAAGTCGATGGGCTTGGACAGATCCAGGCTGAAGATGCCCATGATCGACTTCGCGTCGATGACGTATCTTCCGGACACCAGGTCAAAGTCCACGTCAAACCGGGTCAGGTCGTTGACAAAGGACTTGACCTTGTCAATGGAATTCAGGGAAATACGAACAGTCTTCATCTCAAATGGCCTCCTTAGGTTAATATCGGCAGATATCTCGATTCCCGTACAGTCCGAATCCTGTACTGATTCCATACTACAGAGATGAAGGCGAAAAGTCAATAGTGAGTTTGCATAAAAGATTGGAGATTTGATATATGAGAAAGCGGGCAGCCCTGCATAATCTCGGGTGCAAGGTCAACGCCTACGAAACGGAGGCAATGGAGGAGCTTCTGCGGTCGGCCGGATACGTGATCGTTCCCTTCGGCGAGGCGGCGGATGTGTGTATCATCAACACCTGCTCTGTGACGAATGTGGCGGATAAAAAGTCGAGGCAGATGCTCCACCGGGCGAAGGCGAAGAATCCGGAAGCGGTGGTGGTGGCGGCCGGGTGTTATGTGCAGGCGGCGGCCGATGCGCTGAAAGAGGATCAGGCCGTGGACATCATTATCGGCAATAATAAGAAAAAGGATCTGATCCCCATCCTGGAGGAGCATTTCCGCAGACAGGAAGAGCAGGCAGGCAGACAGCAGGCAAAACGCCGCGGCGCAGGGGAAGACAGCCATGTGATCGATATCGACGGCGCCGGAGAGTATGAGGACCTCCGGATCAGCCGGGTATCGGAGCATACCCGGGCGTTTATTAAGGTGCAGGACGGCTGCAACCAGTTTTGCAGCTACTGCATTATCCCCTACACCCGGGGGCGTGTGCGCAGCCGCCGCCCGGAAGAGGTGGAAGAGGAGGCGCGCAGGCTGGCCGGGTCCGGCTACCGCGAGATCGTGCTGACCGGCATCCATCTCAGTTCCTACGGCATGGGCCGCGGGGAGGCCGGCGAAGCGGACTGGCTGGAAGGCGGCGAGGCTTCGGCGGACGGCGAAGACGGATGCGGCGCGCCTCTTTTATCCCTGATCCGGAGACTCCACCGGATCGATGGCGTGGAGCGGATCCGTCTGGGCTCGTTAGAGCCGCGGATCGTGACCGAATCGTTTGCGCGTTCGCTGGCGGCGCTGCCGAAGGTGTGCCCGCATTTTCATCTTTCGCTCCAGAGCGGTTGCCTGGAGACCCTAAAGCGGATGAACCGGCACTATACGCCGGAAGAATACCTGGCGTGCTGCGGGCGGCTGCGGCAGGCTTATGCGGATCCGGCGATCACCACCGATGTGATCGTGGGCTTCCCGGGCGAGACCGGGGAGGAATTCGCCGCCACAGAGCGTTTTCTCCGTCAGGTAGGCTTTTACGAGATGCATGTGTTTAAGTACTCCCGGCGCAAGGGTACCCGTGCGGACCGGATGCCGGATCAGGTCCCTGAGCCGGTGAAAGGGGAGCGCAGCGACCGCCTGCTTTCTCTGGAGGCGGAGATGTCGTCGGACTACCGGAAGCGGTCGGTGGGGAAGCAGGTATCTGTTCTCTGGGAGGAAGAGACGACGATCGGCGGAGCAAGCTACATGACCGGCTACACCAGCGAATATATCCGGACCGCGGTCAGGATGGATAAACTGGCGCGGACCGGCCTGCCCGCGGCGTCCGGCCAGGTGGTCAGGGGGCGGCTTGTGGGGATGCTGAATGAAAAAATCGCGGAATTTGAACCGGAAATGGGGGAAACCGCCGTTAATTTACGCAAATTATAGAAAGATGCTCTTGCCGAAACCGCGTTTATGGTTTAGAATAAGGTAGAATAGTGATAAGGACGTGATGAAGATGGGCGATATGCATGACACGCAGTTTATAACTCTCCAGGAGAATACGGCCAACGCGGCGCAGGTTCTGGAACAGGTTTATATTGCCCTGGCAGAGAAAGGGTATAATCCTGTCAATCAGATCGTTGGTTATATTATGTCAGGAGATCCAACCTACATTACCTGCCACAAGAACGCCAGAAGCCTGATTATGAAGGTGGAGCGGGACGAGCTTCTGGAAGAGATGATGGCTGTCTACATTGAGACGAAGCTGAAGAAGTAGGCGGGCGCGGGCGGTTTAGCAGAAGGGATCTGCTCTGCATGTGCCGGCGGGACGTTTAGCGTGGAGAGAAAGGAAGCGTCAGCGATATAAGGAAGCAGAAATCAGTTGGCGGCGAGTCAACTGGTTTTGTTGTGGGAAAAATTGCCCACGGGGACTTATGTCCTTTTGGCGCTTAAGGGTAGGTTGATCGGAGAAAACGATGCGGATATTGGGATTGGACTATGGGTCGAAGACAGTCGGCGTGGCGGTGAGCGACCCTCTGGGCATTACCGCGCAGGGGGTGGAGACCATTGTGCGGAAAGAGGAAACGAAGCTTCGCCGGACCTGCGCCAGGATTGAGGAATTGATCGCCGGATATCAGATCACGGCGGTCGTTTTGGGCTATCCGAAAAATATGAACAGCACGGCGGGAGAGCGTGCCAGGAAGACGGAGGAATTTAAGGCGTTATTAGAGCGGCGCACGGGGCTTCCGGTGATCCTCTGGGACGAGCGGCTGTCTACCCGTTCGGCGGAGCGCGTCCTGATGGAGAGCGGCGTGCGCAGAGAGAACCGGAAGGCCGTTATGGACAAGATCGCGGCAGTCTTCATCCTTCAGAACTATTTGGACAGTCTGGCGGCCGGCGGCATACGGGCAGAGGAAACGAGGAAATGATGAACAGTGAAGGAAAGATCACCCTCCGGACGGAGGAGGGAGAGCGCCTGGATTTTTTTGTGGTGGAGGAAACGCGCCTTGCGGGAAGGAGTTATCTGCTGGTGACGGACGCGGAGGACGCAGAGGCGGACGGCGAGTGCTATATCCTGAAGGATACCTCTGCCCCGGAGGATCCGGAGGCTTCTTATGAATTTGTCGTGGACGAACAGGAATTAAATGCATTATTTACGATTTTTACCCAGCTTTTGGACGATGCGGACGTGGAGCTTCAAAAGTGATCCGGATGGGTAAACCAATTTCAGTGGAGGTACAAGATTGAAAGGAAAAGAAAAAGAGACGAAGAATGAGACCGTGAAGGTCATCCCTTTGGGCGGTCTGGAGCAGATCGGCATGAACATTACGGCGTTTGAATGTCGGGACAGTATCATTATCGTGGACTGCGGCCTGGCTTTCCCGGGCGATGACATGCTGGGTATCGATCTGGTGATCCCGGATGTGACGTACTTAAAACAGAATATCAGTAAGATCAAGGGTTTTGTCATCACGCACGGCCATGAGGATCACATCGGCGCCCTTCCCTATATCCTCAGGGAAGTGAACGTGCCGGTCTACGGGACAAAGCTGACCATCGCGCTGATTGAGAATAAATTAAAAGAGCACAATCTGTTAAAGAGCACCAAGCGGAAGGTGATCCGCCATGGCCAGTCGGTCAATCTGGGATGCTTCCGCGTGGAGTTTATCAAGACCAACCACAGCATCAGCGACGCGTCGGCCCTGGCGATCTTTTCGCCGGCGGGCACCATCATCCATACCGGCGACTTTAAGATCGACTATACGCCGGTGTTCGGCGACGCGATCGATCTGCAGCGGTTCGCGGAGCTGGGCAGGAAGGGCGTCCTGGCGCTTCTGTGCGACAGTACGAATGCGACCCGCCGCGGATTTACCGCGTCGGAGCGGACCGTGGGAAAGACCTTTGATTCGGTTTTTGCCGATCATCAGAATAAGAGGATCATCGTGGCTACGTTCGCGTCGAATGTGGACCGGGTGCAGCAGATCATTTACTCGGCTTATAAATACGGCCGCAAGGCCGTGGTGGAAGGCCGCAGCATGGTAAACGTGATCGGAACGGCCAGTGAACTGGGCTATATCAAGATCCCGGAGGGGACGCTGATCGATATCGAGCAGCTGAAAAACTATCCGCCGGAAAAGACGGTGCTGATCACGACCGGAAGCCAGGGCGAGTCCATGGCAGCGCTGTCCCGGATGGCGGCTTCGATCCATAAAAAAGTGTCCATTACTCCGAATGACGTGATCATTTTAAGCTCCAACCCGATTCCTGGAAACGAGAAGGCGGTAGCCAAGGTGATCAATGAGCTGTCCATGAAGGGGGCAGAAGTGATCACCCAGGATACGCATGTTTCCGGCCATGCCTGCCAGGAAGAGATCAAGCTGATCTACACGCTGGTCAGGCCGAAGTATTCGGTTCCGGTCCATGGCGAGTACAGCCACCGGGCGGCTCAGGCGAGCCTGGCCCAGGCGGTGGGCATCCCCAAGGAAAATATTCTCATGATCAATTCCGGTGATGTCCTGGAACTGGGAGCGGACAAGGGCGAGGTGACCGGCCATGTGCCTTCCGGCGCGATCATGGTGGATGGCCTCGGCGTAGGCGACGTGGGAAATATCGTGCTGCGTGACCGCCAGAATCTGGCGCAGAACGGCATCATCGTGGTGGTGCTGACCCTGGAAAAGTACAGTAACCAGCTGCTGGCCGGGCCGGATATCGTGTCCCGGGGATTTGTGTATGTCCGTGAGTCGGAAGATTTGCTGGAGGAAGCCAGAAGAGTGGTGGACGACGCGGTGGCGAGCTGCCTGGCGCGTCATGTCAGCGACTGGGGCAAGATAAAAAATGAGATCAAGGACCACTTAAGCGATTTCCTCTGGAAGCGCATGAAGAGGAGTCCCATGATTCTTCCTATCATTATGGAAGTATAGGATAAATGGAGAGGAGGGATACCGTGGGCGATACGACAAAAGACATCAACCGGGTTACCGGGGCCATTATCAGGGTATCCCTCCGACTGATCATTTACGCGCTGATCGTTCTCCTGCTCTATGAGGGCGTGACGGCAGGCTTTTCCTTTGGCTATGCGGTCTTTGCGGGCAAGGCCGTATCGGAAGAACCGGGCGTGACGTTTACCGTGGTGGTGGAGGAAGATCAGGATGCCGCGGAAGTGGGCGAGATGCTGGAGGAAATGGGGCTGATCGAGAACCGGTATATTTTCCTGGTCCAGGCGATTTTTTATGATTATGAGATTTACCCGGGGACCTATGAGCTGAGCACGACGATGACCTCGAAAGAGATGCTGGAAGAGCTGAGTGTCCTGCCGGTGACCGAAACGGAAGGAGCGGCGGAATGATACAGGACGACCGAATCAGGGACTATATCCTTTCTCTGGAACCGGATCCCGACCCCCTTCTGTCGCGGATCGAAGAGCAGGCGCGGGCGCAGCAGATCCCCATTATCCGCAAAGAGACCGGCGCGCTGTTAAAGACCCTGGTGGCCGCGGTACAGCCGGCACAGATCCTGGAGATCGGCTGCGCGGTGGGGTATTCGGCGCTTTTGATGGCGTCGGCGGCGGGGCCGGACTGCCGGATCACCACGGTGGAGCGGGATGAACGAAGGATTTTTCAGGCGTTGGAGAATTTCCGGCAGGCCGGGCGAACGGAGCAGATCACGCTGCTGGTCGGGGATGCCGGAGAGCGGATGGAGGAGCTTTCGCGGGAGGGCTATGCCCTGATCTTTATGGACGCGGCCAAGGGCCAGTACATCCACTGGCTGCCCAGGGTGCTGGAGCTTTTAGCGCCGGGCGGGATGCTTATTTCCGACAATGTGCTGCAGGACGGGGATATTATCCAGTCCCGCTTTGCGGTGGAAAGACGGAACCGGACGATCCACAGCCGGATGCGGGAATACCTGTATGTACTGAAGCATACGGAGGGGCTGGAGACGGCGTTAATCCCCATCGGGGACGGCGTTGCGGTCAGCGTAAAGAGGAGCAGGGAAAGCGTATGAGAAAGACGGAGCTGCTGATACCGGCAGGAAGCCTTGAAGTACTGAAAACGGCCGTGGTGTACGGCGCGGACGCGGTCTATATCGGAGGAGAGGCGTTTGGCCTGCGGGCCAAGGCCAAAAATTTTTCCATGGAGGAGATCCGTGAGGGGATCCGCTTTGCCCATGCGCGCGGCGCCCGGGTCTATATCACCGCGAATATCCTGGCGCACAACGCGGATCTGCCTGAGGCGGAAGCGTATTTTGCGGAGCTTGGCGGGATGGGGCCGGATGCCCTGATCATTTCGGACCCGGGGCTGTTTGATCTGGCCAGACGGATCCTTCCGGACACGGACATCCACATCAGCACCCAGGCCAATAATACCAATTACGGAACCTATCGGTTCTGGTGGCGTCAGGGCGCGAAGCGGGTGGTGTCGGCCAGGGAGCTGTCTCTTCAGGAGATCCGTCAGATCCGGGACAATATCCCGGAGGAGATGGAGATCGAGAGCTTCATCCACGGCGCGATGTGCATCTCGTATTCCGGCCGCTGCCTGCTGAGCAATTACTTGGCGGGAAGAGACGCCAACCACGGCGCCTGTTCGCATCCCTGCCGGTGGAAATACGCGGTGATGGAGGAGACCAGGCCGGGCGAATACATGCCGGTTTATGAAAATGAACGGGGGACCTTCCTGTTTAATTCCAAAGATCTGTGCATGATCGAGCATGTGCCGGAGATGATGGAGGCGGGGATCGACAGCTTCAAGATCGAAGGCCGGATGAAGACGGCGCTGTATGTGGCTGCGGTGGCCAGGACCTACCGGAAGGCCATCGATGATTATCGGGAGGATCCGGACAAGTACCGTGCGAATCTGGAGTGGTATAAGGAAGAGATCGGAAAATGCACCACTCGGGAATTTACCACCGGCTTCTGCTTTGGAAAACCGGGGGCGGATGCGCAGATCTACCGCAACAGCACGTATATCCGGAATTATACGTATCTGGGAAGCGTGGAGCGGACCGATCAGGCGGGAAGGTGCCTGCTGGAACAGAAAAACAAATTTACGGTCGGGGAGACGATCGAGGTGATGAAGCCGGACGGACGAAATCTTAACGTCCGGGTACAGGGGATCTGGAGCGAGGCGGGCGATCCGCAGGCGAGCGCTCCCCATGCCAGGCAGAAGATCTGGGTCGATTTAGGACGTGAACTTCAGCAATATGATATTTTACGCCGCAGGGAGCCGGAAGAACTCCGAATGGCGTAAAGGGGGAGAGGCTGCTGCAGGAGAGGCTTTGGCTGCATGGGGATGCGGAGAGCCTGCGGCAGCCGCTTGTGTATACCGAAGTGGAAACGCTGCCCGGTAAGGGAAACGAAGAGGAGATGTGAAGAAGATGCTGTCGATTACCTTTGGTGTCCTGGCTGTGTTTTGCCTGGCTTATTTCGGCATATTGGTTGTATACTCCGGTATCCATACATCGCTGATCTGGATATGGCCGCTGATGGCGCTGCTTTTTGTCCTCCTGGGCAGAGGATGGGTGCTTTACTGCCGCCATAAAAAGCAGGTCCCTCTTTGGGTCCCGGTGTCGGCGATCACGCTTTTTGCTGCCGGTGTGACGATCTTCGTGATCCTCCAGGTGCTGATCTTCAGCGGACTGACGCAGCAGGAACCGGTGTATCTGGATTATCTGATCGTCCTGGGCACGAAGGTCCGTGAGGATGACATCAGCCTGACCTTAAAGCAGAGGCTGGACCGGACGATCCGCTTTTTGCAGGAGCATCCGGAGACCACCGTGGTCCTGTCCGGCGGGCAGGGAAAGGATGAGCCGACATCAGAAGCGATGGCGATGGCAGAATATCTGCGGTATAATGGGATCGAGCCGGAGCGGATGCTTCTTGAAATCAACTCGACCAACACGAGCGAAAACATGATCTACAGCAAGGCGCTGATCGAGGCGGAGAGGCAGAAAGAAAAGCAGGAGGCGCAGGAACGGCAGAACTGGATCAGCAGGCAGAGGATGGAGCTTGACCGGTTCCTCATGGAGACGGAAGAGCTTTGGGAGGATTCCCGGGGCATGGAGGATCCGGACCGGCGCTTTGCCGGGGAGCCGGTACCGTCCCGGGGGCCGGGGAGCCGTGAGCTGCTCCGGATTCCGTCCGCGCCCAAGGAGACGGAGCTGGTGCCGGACAAGCCGCTCCAGATCGGGGTGCTGACCAGCAATTACCATCTGTTCCGGGCGATGCAGATCGGAAAGAAGAACGGCTTTATCTCCCTTGCCGGTGTGGCGGCCAGCTCGGATCCCGTGCTGTTTATCCACCAGTGTGTGCGGGAGAGCCTGGCCATTTTGAAAGACAAGTTTATGGGCAATATGTAAAACGAGGCGTCGGGGCAGACCGGCGCCGGGACATCACGATAAGAAAGGCAGAGGGCATTGATGAAAAGATCAGGTTTGGAACAGCTTGCGGCGTATGAGCTGGTCAAGGAAAAGGAACTGAATGAGATGAATTCTCTGGGCGTGGTTCTTCGTCATAAAAAGACGGGGGCCAGGATCTTCCTGATGGAGAATGACGATGACAACAAAGTGTTCTGCATCGGTTTCCGCACCCCGCCGGGGGACAGTACGGGGCTGCAGCACATCTTAGAACACAGCGTGCTGTGCGGCTCAGAGAAATTTCCGGTAAAGGATCCCTTTGTAGAGTTGGTCAAGGGCTCCCTGAACACGTTTTTAAATGCCATGACCTACCCGGATAAGACGGTTTATCCGGTGGCCAGCTGCAACGACAAGGATTTCCAGAACCTGATGGATGTCTACATGGATGCCGTCCTTCATCCCAATATTTACCGGGAGCCGAAGATCTTCATGCAGGAAGGCTGGCATTATGAGATGGAATCGGCGGACGCGCCCATTACGATCAACGGCGTGGTCTATAACGAAATGAAAGGGGCGTTTTCCTCGCCGGAAGGTCTTCTTGACCGCGCGATCTCCCATGCGCTTTTCCCGGACACCTGCTACGGTTTTGAGTCCGGCGGCGACCCGGCAGAGATCCCATCCCTGACGGCGGAAACGTTCCTGGATTATCACAGCCGGTACTATCACCCGTCCAACAGTTTTATCTATCTGTACGGCAAGATGGATATGGCGCAGAAGCTGACCTGGCTGGATGAGGAGTACCTGGGGAAATATAAATTCCGCCGGATCGATTCCGCGATCGGCCTGCAGGAGCCGTTTGCCGCGCCGGTCAGTCTGGAGCTTCCCTACTCCATCACGGAGGATGAGGAGGAAGAAAAGCGCGCCTACCTTTCGGTGAATACCGTCGTGGGCACCGGCCTGGATCCCCGGCTTTACGTGGCTTTCCAGATCCTCGAGTACGCGCTCCTGGACGCGCCGGGCGCGCCCTTAAAGAAGGCGCTGATCGAGGCGGGGCTGGGCGACGATGTGCTTGGTGGCTATGAGAACGGCATCCTCCAGCCGTATTTTTCGGTTATCGTTAAAAATACTTCTCTGGACCGGAAAGGGGAATTCCTGGCGGTGGTCAAAGGCGTGTTGCGGAAGCTGGCCGACCAGGGCATTGACCGCAAGAGCCTTCTGGCCGGTCTGAACTATTATGAATTTCGCTATCGGGAGGCAGATTACGGCTCCGCGCCAAAGGGACTGATCTATGGCCTCTGGTGCCTGGACAGCTGGCTTTACGACGGCGACCCGATGATGCATCTGCAGTACCAGGAGACGTTTGATTTCCTGAAGGGGGCGGCGGAGGAGGGCTATTTCGAGAACCTGATCCGGACATACCTTCTGGATAATCCTTTTGAGGCGGTGGTCACTCTGGCGCCGAAAAAAAATCTGACGGCTGAGGAGGATAAGGCGTTGGCCGGCCGCCTGGAGGCCTACAAGTCTTCGTTAAGTGAAAGCCAGATCGATGCCCTGGTCCGGAGCACTAGGGAACTGAAAGAGTACCAGGAGACACCGTCGTCCCAGGAAGATTTAAAGAAGATCCCGATGCTTGACCGGAAGGATATTCAACGGGAATGTGAGGAGATTGCCTGCGGCAGGCGCGAGGTCTGCGGGGTGCCGGTACTGTTTTCTTCCATGTTTACGGCGGGGATCGGCTATATCAGCCTGCTGTTCAATACGAACGGCATTCCCTCGGAGGATCTTCCCTATGTGGGGCTGCTGAAATCGGTTTTGGGTTACGTGGACACAGAGGACCATCGATACGAAGATCTGACCAGTGAGATCTATCTGAACAGCGGCGGTATCGATTTTTCGGTGACCTCCTATGCGAATCTGCAGGAACCGGAGAAGTTTACCGGCGCCTTCATCGCCAGGGCGAAGGTGCTGTATGATAAGGCGGATTTCGTGTTCTCGATTCTGGAGGAGATCATCCACCGGTCCCGTCTGGATGATGAGAAGCGGCTGGGCGAGATCCTGGTGGAGGCGCGTTCCAGGGTCAGGATGCGCCTGGAGAGCGCGTCTCATTCGGCGGCGGCGGCCCGGGCGGCTTCTTACTTCTCGCCTGCGTCCAGCTACAGCGACCGGACGGGAGGCATCAGCTATTATTTCTTCCTCGATCGGCTTTGCCGGGAATATGAGGACCCAAAGAACCGCGGGGCGCTGACGGACAAGCTGCGCCAGGTATGCAGCCGGCTGTTTGTCCGGGATCGCCTGCTGGTCAGCTTTACAGCTGACGAAAACGGCTATGCAAAGCTGGCGGACGGGATGGAAGGCTTCGTCCGGTGTCTGGGCGAGAGTGATGGGATCGACTATCCGTATGTTTTCTGCCCGGAGAACAGGAACGAAGGCTTCAAAACCGCTTCGCAGGTAAACTATGTGGCCCGCTGCGGTTCCTTTGCGGGGAACGGTCTGGCGTATACCGGCGCACTGCGTGTCCTTAAGGTGATCTTGAATTATGATTACCTGTGGCTGAATCTCAGGGTACAGGGCGGAGCGTACGGCTGCATGAGCGGCTTTGGAAGAAGCGGGGACGGATATCTGGTCTCCTATCGCGATCCGAATCTGAGGGAAACCAACGAAGTCTATGAAAAGATCCCGGAGTATCTGCGCCGGTTTGCCGCAGAAGAGCGGGACATGACAAAGTACGTGATCGGCGCGATCAGCGAGCTGGATACGCCGCTGACGCCGTCCATGAAGGGGGCGAGGGCAGTATCGGCTTATCTTTCCGGTGTCACCATGGAGATGCTAACGCAAGAACGGCGGCAGATCCTTGAGGCGGATCAGGAGGATATCCGGAACCTGGCCGGGATCATCCAGGCGATCCTGGATACCGGCAGCCTGTGCGTGATCGGAAACGGGGAGCAGGTCACGGCAGAAAGCGCTATGTTTTGCAAGGTAGAGAATCTGTTCCGCTAAGCGGCAGAAGGCGGGGGCGGGAGCGGCCGGCGGCGTCCCGGAAGAGAAAGGAAAAGGATATATGGAAAACAGGCAGAAAAAATCCGGCTTCGTCACATTGATCGGGCGGCCGAACGTGGGAAAATCAACGCTGATGAACCGGCTGATCGGACAGAAGATCGCCATTACCTCCAGTAAGCCCCAGACGACGAGGAACCGCATCCAGACCGTATACACCGATGAGCGGGGGCAGATCGTCTTTCTGGATACGCCGGGTATCCATAAGGCCAAGAACAAGCTGGGCGAGTATATGGTGAATGTGGCGGAGCATACGCTCAGGGAAGTGGACCTGATCCTCTGGCTGGTGGAGCCCACCACCTTCATCGGGGCCGGGGAGCGCCATATCGCGGAGCAGTTAAACCGGGCCGGGACGCCGGTCATCCTGGTCATCAATAAGACCGACACGCTGAAGAATCCGGATGAGGTGCTTACCTTCATCGCGGCGTATAAGGATATCTGCAGCTTTGCGGAGATCGTGCCCCTGTCTGCGCTGAAGGGGAAAAATACCGAACGGCTGACGGAGCTGATCTTCCGCTATCTGCCGTACGGACCGGAGTTTTACGATGAAGATACGGTGACGGACCAGCCCATGCGCCAGATCGCCGCGGAGCTGATCCGGGAAAAGGCCCTGCGCCGCCTGGATGACGAGGTTCCCCACGGCATCGCCGTGACGATCGAAAAGATGCAGGAGAGAAAAAACGGCATCACGGACATCGAGGCGACCATTATCTGCGAGAAAGATTCCCACAAGGGCATCGTGATCGGCAAAGGCGGGAGCATGCTGAAACAGATCGGGAGCGATGCCCGGACGGAGATCGAGGGTATGCTGGGTACCCGGGTGAATTTAAAGCTCTGGGTCAAGGTACGCCGGGAGTGGCGCGACAGCGAGCTTTATATGAAAAATTACGGCTATAATCCAAAAGACGCGCGGTAATCCACGCGTCTTGCGGCGGCCGGCAAAAAGAGGGGGAGAGGATCATGCGGGATACGGTCGGCCTGACGGGGATGGTGATCCGCTCGACGCCCGCCGGCGAGGCGGACAGGCGTCTGGTGATCCTGACGCGGGAGAGGGGAAAGATCACGGCGTTTGCCCGGGGCGCGAGACGGCCGGGAAGTCCGCTGATGGCCTGCGGCCGCACCTTCGCTTTCGGTGTGTTCCGGCTTTACGAGGGACGGGACGCCTACAGCCTGCGCGGGGCGGAGATCACCAATTATTTCGAGGAGATCGCCATGGATATGGAAGCGGCCTGCTATGGTTCGTATTTCCTGGAGCTGGCCGATTACTACAGCCGGGAGAACCTGGACGGGACGGAGATGCTTAAGCTGATCTATCAGTCGCTGCGGGCTTTGCTTAAGCCGTCTATCCCCAATGCGCTGATAAGGCGGATCTATGAACTGAAATCCATGGTGATCAATGGCGAGTATACCGCAGATCCGCCCTGTAAGGTGAGCGCTGCGGCGGCCTACGCATGGACCTACGTGGTCGCCGCACCGGTCCAGTCGCTGTACCGCTTCACGCTGAAGGAGGATGTGCTCCGGGAATTCGCGGGATGTGTGGAAGAAAATATGCGCCGGTATATTGACCGGCATTTTCATTCTCTGGAGATTTTGCGCACGCTGGAGCAAAGCTGATCGGACCGGCGCATGCCGCGAAACGGCGCCGGGGGTATGGTGTCCGGTCCGGGCAGGCGGATCGGAAATTTGCTATTGAAAAAGCGGTGGGAAGCAGGTATGATAGGAGAAGCCTGTGGGTTCGGACAAACGGTCAATGAAAATAAGATCGAACGGAAGATCTGCCGGCAGCAGGGACATCCGGAAAGAAAGGCAGAAGTGAGGTAGAGGATATGGAAAAGACCATGGAGAAGATCGTAGCGCTGGCAAAGAACAGGGGCTTTGTGTACCCGGGTTCGGAGATCTACGGCGGACTGGCAAACACCTGGGATTACGGAAATCTCGGCGTGGAGCTGAAAAATAACGTAAAGAAGGCCTGGTGGCAGAAGTTTATCCAGGAGAGCCCCTATAATGTGGGTGTGGACTGCGCGATCCTGATGAATTCCCAGACCTGGGTGGCGTCCGGCCATCTGGGCGGCTTTTCCGATCCTCTGATGGACTGCAGGGCCTGCAAGGAGCGTTTCCGCGCGGACAAGCTGATCGAGGACTATATGGCGGAGAACGGCATTGTTCCGGAGAGCAGCGTGGACGGCTGGAGCCAGGATGAGATGAAAAATTACATCGAGGAGAAGAAGATCTGCTGTCCCAGCTGCGGAAAGCATGATTTTACGGATATCCGCCAGTTTAACCTGATGTTCAAGACCTTCCAGGGCGTTACCGAGGATGCCAAGAACACGGTATATCTGCGCCCGGAGACAGCGCAGGGTATTTTTGTTAACTTTAAAAATGTGCAGAGGACGTCCAGAAAGAAGATCCCCTTCGGCATCGGACAGATCGGCAAGTCCTTCCGCAATGAGATCACGCCGGGGAATTTTACCTTCCGGACCAGGGAGTTTGAGCAGATGGAGCTGGAGTTCTTCTGCAAGCCAGACACTGATCTGGAGTGGTTCGCGTACTGGAAGGAATTCTGCATCAACTGGTTAAAGGCGCTTGGCATCAAAGAGGAGGAGATGCGGGTGCGCGACCACTCCCCCGAAGAATTAAGCTTTTACAGCAAGGCTACTTCGGATATCGAGTTCCTCTTCCCCTTCGGCTGGGGCGAACTGTGGGGGATCGCTGACCGGACGGATTATGACCTGACCCAGCACCAGAATACTTCCGGCCAGGATCTGACCTACTTTGATGACGAGGCCAAGAACCGCTACATCCCTTATGTGATCGAGCCGTCGCTTGGCGCGGACCGGGTGACGCTGGCGTTTTTGTGCGCGGCCTACGACGAAGAGGAGATCGGCGAGGGCGATGTGCGCACCGTGCTCCACTTCCATCCGGCCATCGCGCCGGTCAAGATCGGCGTGCTTCCCCTGTCGAAAAAGCTGAATGCCGGCGCGGAGGCGGTCTATCAGGAGCTGCGCAGATATTACAACTGCGAATTTGACGACCGGGGCGCCATCGGAAAGCGTTACCGGAGACAGGATGAGATCGGGACGCCGTATTGCGTGACTTATGATTTCGATTCCGAGACGGATCACGCGGTGACGGTCCGCGACCGCGATACCATGGAGCAGGTGCGGATCCCCATCGATTCACTTAAGGATTATTTTGAAGATAAATTCCGGTTTTAGGACCGGTTTGCCGCTGCGGAGGGAATGTTTCGCAGCGGTTTTTTCATGGCCATTCGGAAAAAATGGACCAGACTTTACAGAACGTTCGCATATGCGAATTAGTGTCCGATATTCGAAAGTTGACTAAAAATGAAAGTGCTTTCAGGGAATATTACAGATAAATACACAAAGTTTTCCGCGTTTTTGGAGAAAAAAAACTTTACTGAAAAAAGATTTGTGTTATACTATTTCCAGGCCGAATTTCGGATAAGCTGAGAGGAAACAGGCAGGAAGCGTCATGATGCCGGTACGGGAACAGCCGAAGCGAAAAACGGAAACTAAAAGAAGAGATCTTGAGTATCTTGAGGAGGAAATAATCATATGGCAAAGAAATGGGTTTATTTGTTCAGCGAAGGCAATGCGACCATGAAAAACCTGCTGGGCGGCAAGGGCGCGAATCTTGCGGAAATGACCAACCTGGGACTTCCGGTTCCTCAGGGCTTTACCATTACCACGGAAGCCTGCACCCAGTATTATGAGGATGGACGCCAGATCAATGACGAGATCATGGGACAGATCATGGAGTATATTGCCAAGATGGAGGAAATTACCGGAAAGAAATTCGGTGACAAGGAAAATCCATTATTAGTATCCGTGCGTTCCGGCGCGAGAGCTTCCATGCCGGGTATGATGGACACCATTCTGAACCTTGGCTTAAATGAAGAAGTAGTAGAGGTACTGGCTGCGAAGTCCGGCAATCCCCGCTGGGCATGGGATTGCTACCGCAGATTTATCCAGATGTTCTCGGACGTCGTTATGGAGGTCGGCAAGAAGTATTTCGAAGAGCTGATCGACAAGATGAAAGCAGAAAAGGGCGTTACCCAGGACGTTGATCTGACGGCTGAGGACTTAAAGAAACTGGCTGACCAGTTCAAGGCGGAATATAAAGAGAAAATCGGCGCGGACTTCCCCACCGATCCCAAGGAGCAGCTGATGGAGGCGGTGAAGGCAGTATTCCGTTCCTGGGACAACCCGAGAGCGAACGTATATCGCCGCGATAACGATATCCCCTATTCCTGGGGTACTGCAGTGAATGTGCAGATGATGGCCTTTGGAAACATGGGTGAGACTTCCGGCACCGGCGTTGCCTTTACCAGAGACCCGGCCACCGGTGAGAAGCACCTGATGGGCGAGTTTTTGATGAACGCGCAGGGCGAGGACGTGGTTGCCGGTGTTCGTACGCCCCAGAAGATCGATCAGCTGAAGGAAGTGATGCCTGAGGTTTACGATCAGTTCGTGCAGATCTGCCATACCCTGGAAGATCATTACCGCGACATGCAGGATATGGAGTTTACCATCGAGGACAGAAAGCTTTATATGCTGCAGACCCGCAACGGAAAGAGAACGGCTAAGGCCGCGTTAAAGATTGCCTGCGATCTGGTCGACGAGGGCATGATCGATGAGAAGAAGGCTGTCCAGATGGTGGATCCCCGCAACCTGGATACTTTGCTCCACCCGCAGTTTGACGCTGAGGCCCTGAAGAAGGCCACGCCGCTCGCGAAGGCACTGGCTGCGTCTCCCGGCGCTGCCTGCGGAAAGATCGTCTTTACCGCGGAGGATGCCAAGGAGTGGGCCGCGAGAGGCGAGAAGGTCGTTCTGGTCCGCCTGGAGACTTCTCCGGAGGATATCGAAGGCATGAAGGCCGCGCAGGGCATCCTGACGGTTCGCGGCGGCATGACCTCTCACGCGGCGGTCGTTGCCCGCGGCATGGGAACCTGCTGCGTGTCCGGCTGCTCTGAGATCGCCATGGATGAGGAGAATAAGAAATTTACTCTGGCCGGCAAGGTGTTCCATGAGGGCGATCCGCTGTCGATCGACGGCTCCACCGGGAATATTTTCGAGGGAATCATTCCCACGACCGATGCAACTATCGCCGGTGAGTTCGGCCGGATCATGGGCTGGGCAGATAAGTACAGGAGATTACAGGTTCGTACGAACGCGGATACTCCGGCTGATGCGGCCAAGGCCCGCGAGCTGGGCGCCGAGGGTATCGGTTTGTGCCGTACGGAGCATATGTTCTTTGACGGGGACAGGATCGACGCGTTCCGCGAGATGATCTGCGCGGACACCGTGGAGGAGAGAGAGGCCGCGCTGGAGAAGATCCTTCCCGTACAGCAGGGAGACTTTGAGAAGCTTTATGAGGCGCTGGAAGGCAATCCGGTGACCATCCGCTTCCTGGATCCGCCGCTGCATGAGTTTGTGCCTGCCGAGGAGGAGGATATCCGTAAGCTGGCTGACGCCCAGGGTAAGACGGTGGAGCAGATCAAGACCATCATTGCTTCTCTCCATGAGTTCAACCCGATGATGGGCCATCGTGGCTGCCGTCTGGCGGTGACTTATCCGGAGATCGCCCGGATGCAGACCAAGGCGGTGATCCGTGCCGCGATCAACGTAAAGAAGGCACATCCGGACTGGAAGGTAGAGCCGGAGATCATGATCCCACTGGTTGGCGATGTTAAGGAATTAAAGTATGTCAAGAAGTTTGTAGTGGAGACCGCTGACGCGGAGATTGCCGCTGCAGGCGTGGAATTAAAGTATGAGGTCGGCACCATGATCGAAATCCCGAGAGCATGCGTGACTGCCGATGAGATCGCGTCGGAGGCGGAATTCTTCTGCTTCGGCACCAACGACCTGACGCAGATGACCTACGGATTCTCCCGTGATGATGCCGGAAAGTTCCTGAACGCGTACTATGACGCGAAGATCTTCGAGAACGATCCGTTTGCCAAGTTAGATCAGACGGGTGTTGGAAAACTGATGGAGATGGCGATCAAGTTAGGAAAGGCAACCCGTCCTGAGCTGCACATTGGTATCTGCGGCGAGCACGGCGGCGACCCGTCTTCCGTTGAGTTCTGCCATAAGATTGGCCTGGATTATGTGTCCTGCTCACCGTTCCGCGTGCCGATCGCGAGGCTGGCTGCTGCGCAGGCCGCGATCAACAGCGGCGAGGCCTGATCCTTCCTTTGAGCTGCCGTGGTATTGAAGATTTTACGGCAAAGCCGGCCGGCTGATCAGATGACAACAGAATAGCAGAATGAAGGGGCTGTCGGTTTCCTGACAGCCCCTTCTCTCTTCGCGGACAGACGTTATTCGGTTACCATGTCCCGCTCCAGTACGGCATCCACATAGGCTTTCTGGTCGGCGTTCAGCGGGGCGAAGGGGGCGCGGGCGTCACCCACGGGATAACCCTGGCGGGCCAGCACGTACTTGATGGCCGGAATCAGGCCGACCCGGCACATGGCCTCCATGCAGTTGTTGGCTTTATGCTGCAGAGTAAGCGCCTCCTGCCGCTTCCCTTCATCGAAGAGAGTAAAGATCTTTTTGTAGTGCGGAAGCATCATATTGAATGTGCTGCCGATGGAACCGATGCACCCCAGAGCCTGGCCGGCCACCATCGTTTCGTCATAGCCGTCGAAGGCGATCAGTTCGGGGTTTAAGTTCAGGATGCGCTCCATCTGGAACAGATTGTAGTTGGTCTGCTTTACGCCAAGGATGGCTCCGCTGCGCAGAAGGGTGATGTAATCCGGATTTGCCACATCAAATTCCTTGTGGGTGTTGCCAGGAAAGTTGTAGATCAGCACCGGCGCGCCGGATGCCTCAGCGATGGCGTAATAGTAGCTGCAGATCTCCTTGGACGAAAAGCCATAATAGAAAGGAGGCGTGGCGGCACAGAAATCGTACCCCAGATCCATAGCAGTTCTGGCATAGCGCACGGCCTCCGCCGTGCCAATGGCCCCCACGTGGGCGATCAGGTTGGCCTGGCCTTTGAAAGCTGCGGCCGCTTCAAAGACCTGGATGCGCTCGGCTTCGGTCAGCAGAAAACATTCGCCGCTGCTTCCGCCGATAAAAAACCCGGCGGCGCCTTCCTGCAGGTTGCGCTGCATTACCGCCTGCAGGGCGGCAGCGTCAACGCGGCCTTGCGCGTCATAGGCGGTGATGCTGGCGGCATAGATGCCGCCCAGTTGTTCTCGTGTTTTCATGGCAGTTACCTCCTTTTTACCTGCATTATACTACTTTTTTCTCTATTGGTACAGCTTCTGCGTGAAGAGTAAAATTTCCTGGGAAGCGGGATATCATGCCTACTCCGCCGCGCCGAAACACATTGCTTTTTCTGTCGATTCGGAGTACAATGTAGGGAAGTCAAAGGCGGAGAGGAGATTATACATGACGACAACGGGAGCGGATCTGCGCTTTGTGCATCTGGGGATCACCATCGAGCATCTTCCCAGGAGCATCAGCGTATTTGGGTTCCGGATCGCTTTTTATGGGATCATTATCGGCTGCGGGATGCTGGCGGGCATCTGGCTGGCTGTGCGTGACGCGAAGCGGAGAGGGCAGGACCCGGATCTTTATCTGGATTATGCGCTTTACGCCATCATCTTTTCCATCATCGGCGCGAGGGCCTACTATGTGATCTTTGAGTGGGATGCTTATAAAGATGATCTGTTGCAGATCCTGAATCTGCGGGCCGGCGGCCTGGCGATCTACGGCGGCGTCATCGGCGCCGCGCTTACCCTTCTTGTGTTTACCCGGGTGCGGAAGGTATCGTTTCTGTCGATGGCGGATACCGGCGTGCTGGGACTGATCCTGGGCCAGATCATCGGCCGGTGGGGAAACTTCTTTAACACGGAGGCTTTCGGCGGCTATACGGACAGCCTTTTCGCCATGCGGATCAAGATGTCGCTGATCAATCCGTCGATGATCTCCCAGGAACTTCTGAAACATAAGATTGTGGAGGACGGCGTGGAGTATATTCAGGTGCATCCCACGTTTCTGTATGAGTCGCTCTGGAATCTCGGCGTCCTGCTTTTCATGCTTTGGTACCGGAAGAGAAAGAAGTTTGAAGGCGAGATGTTCTGGATCTATCTCCTCGGCTATGGACTGGGAAGGACCTGGATCGAAGGGCTGCGGACCGATCAGCTTATTTTCTTTGGGACAGGGCTTCCGGTGTCCCAGTGCCTTTCCGTGCTTCTGGCGGCGGCAGCGGCCGGCGTGCTGATCTGGAAGCATGGCAGGCTGCGCAGGATGGGAAAAGAGACGCCGGAGGCGGCGCCGCAAAAGGCGGATTAAAGCAAAAATACGGCCGGCAAAAACGGATGAACGTATGCGGGGGGACTGAAGATTTCAGTCCCCCATATGATTTTCCCGGAAAAATTCCTTGCTATTTCTTTGGGGATGTACTAAAATGATTATACAAGTGGTGGAAAGTGGTAAAATGTGGGACGGGATGGCGGTCGGGTGGGTTGGCTGCAGGAAGACAGGTGCCGGGTGATAAGTTATGTTCATGGGTGAGTACAATCATACAGTCGATGCGAAGGGACGTCTGATCGTACCTTCGAAGTTCAGAGAGCAGCTTGGGGATGAATTCGTGGTGACGAAAGGATTGGATGGCTGCCTGTTTGTGTATGAGAACGCTGAATGGAAAGCCCTGGAAGAAAAGCTCCACGCCCTGCCCCTGACCAATGCAAACGCCCGTAAGTTCTCCCGCTTTTTTCTGGCTGGCGCCACTGCCTGTGAAGTAGATAAGCAGGGAAGGATCCTCCTTCCGGCTGTTCTCCGTGAGTTTGCCGGGATCGGCAAGGACGCTGTCCTGGTCGGCGTGGGGAGCCGCATTGAGATCTGGGCCAGAGAACGCTGGGTCGAAGCGAATTCTTACGACGACATGGAAGAGATCGCGGAGAATATGGAAGGACTGGGAATCTAAATGGAATTTGGACACACATCCGTTTTGCTGCACGAGACGATCGACAGCCTGCGCGTGAGGCCCGATGGGGTCTACGTGGACGGCACTCTGGGCGGCGGAGGACACGCTTCTTTGCTCTGTGCCAGGCTGGGCGATGGCGGACGCCTGATCGGGATTGATCAGGACGCGGACGCGATCCGTGCGGCGACGGAGAGGCTTCAGGCATTCGCGGACCGGGTGACCATCGTACGGAGCAACTATGCGGACACTCCCCGTGTTCTTGCGGATCTGGGAATCGGGGGAGTGGATGGGATCTACCTGGATCTCGGCGTTTCTTCCTACCAGCTGGATACGCCGGAGAGAGGATTTACCTATCGGGAAGATGCGCCTCTGGACATGCGGATGGATCAGCGGCAGGTGAGGACTGCCGCGGACATCGTAAATACCTGCGGCGAGGAGGAGCTGTATCGGATCATCCGGGATTACGGCGAAGAGCGATTTGCCCGAAATATCGCCAGGCACATCGTACGGATGCGCCAGGAGCAGCCGATCCGGACTACGGGTCAGTTGACGGAAGCGGTCAAGGCGGCGATCCCCATGCGGGTCCGGGCCACGGGCGGGCATCCGGCCAAGCAGACTTTTCAGGCGCTGCGGATCGAGTTAAACGGCGAACTCCGGGTGTTGGAGGATTCGATCGATGCGATGATCGGGCTGCTGAACCCGGGGGGAAGGCTGGCGATCATCACCTTTCATTCCCTGGAGGACCGCATCGTAAAAAATAAGTTCAGAAAAAATGAAAACCCGTGCACCTGTCCGCCGGAGTTCCCGATCTGTGTATGCGGGAAGAAGAGCAGGGGGAAGGTGATCACAAGAAAGCCCGTTCTCCCATCGCAAGAGGAGATGGGGGAGAACCGGCGGTCAAAGAGCGCGAAGCTGCGGGTATTTGAAAAGGCTTTGGCTTCCGGTCCGGAAGCGGGGGCGTAAACGAATAAACGTAAGGGAGGAGCAGGTCGATGGCGGAGAAGAAAAATTTACACAGAACGCAGGAATATATTCATGGAAACACCGTCCGCAAGCTGCAGCCGGGTCAGGCTCCGCGCCGTCATTCGTCCACAGAGGTTCGGAAGCAAGTCCGGCACAGCCATACAGTGCGCAGGAATCAGGAGAAGGCCCTTCAGATGGATCTTCCCTGCGTGATCGTCCTGACGATCGCCTCGATCTGTACGCTGTATCTCTGCGTCAGTTATCTGCAGGTGCAGTCCTCGATCACGGCCCACATCTACAATATCGAGACGCTGGAGTCGGAAATTGAAACGCTGAAATCAGAAAATGACGCATTGGAGACCAGCATTAATACATACGTAGATCTGGATTACGTGTATGAAGTAGCAACAGAGGATTTAGGAATGGTATACGCGAACAAAGACCAGGTCATTCTGTATAACAAGACGGAAAGCGAGTATGTAAGACAATATGAGGATATCCCACAATACTAAAGGGCCGGGTAAAAAGCCCAAAGCTGGTCCGAGGCAGTTTTTGGATTACATGCAGGAGAAGCTGGCGATTACCGTACTGGTAATTACGCTGGCTTTGTTTGCATTAGCGGCAGTTTTATATAACATTGTACAGACAAAGCAGGAGGATTATACGCAGATCGTGCTGTCGCAGCAGCGCTATGACAGCCGGGTCATCCCTTATCAGAGGGGCGATATCGTGGACAGGAACGGAACCTATCTGGCTACCTGCGAAAAGGTCTATAACCTGATCATTGATGCGAACCAGATCATGTCGGATCAGGAACGCTACCTGGAAGCTACGGTTTCCGCTTTAACTCAGGCCTTCGGCTATGATGCCAGTGAGATCCGGGAACTCATCCTTGAACGGTCGGATTCTTACTACATCCGTTACGCCAGAAGGCTTTCCTATGACGAAAAGACTGCGTTTGAGGAGCTGGAAGAGCAGATGAATGCGGAGTATTCAAACGCCGGTTCCAGGGAACGCGTCAAGGGCGTATGGTTTGAAGACGAATACCAGCGTGTCTATCCTTACAATTCGCTGGCCTGCAATATGATCGGGTTCGCGCAGAGCGACGGAAGCAACGGAAACGGCGGCATCGAGCAGTACTATAACGATGAGCTGATCGGGACGAACGGCCGGGAATACGGCTATCTGAATGAAGAAACGAATCTGGAGCGGGTCATCAAGCCCGCGGAGAATGGACATACCATCGTCTCGACCATTGATGTGAATATCCAGAAGATCGTGGAGAAATACCTGGATGAGTGGGAGGAGACGACGGGAAGCGAGATGAGCGCGGCGATCGTCATGGATCCCAATAACGGCGAGATCCTGGCGATGGCGAATAAGAACCGGTTTGATCTTAACAATCCCAGAGATCTGGGGGACCGCTATACGGATGAGGAGATCTGGCAGTTTGGCCTCGAGGAAGCGGTCGACGATTACCACCGCAAGAATCCAGATGAGGACCGGATCACCGAAGATCAGGTGTCGGAGTACTACACCGATGACGAGGTCATATCGCTGGGCACGCAGGTGGCATGGAATAAGGTATGGCGGAACTTCTGCATCAGCGATACTTACGAGCCCGGTTCCACGCAGAAAATCTTTACGATCGCAGCCGGGCTGGAGGAGGGCGTCCTTACGGGGAACGAGACGTTTTTCTGCGACGGCGTCCAGGAAGTGGGCGGATGGTCGATCAAGTGCGTCAAGCGCACCGGCCATGGCAATCTGACCGTGGCGGAGACGCTGATGCAGTCCTGCAATGACGCTATCATGCAGATGGTGGCGATGATCGGGAAAGAGCGCTTTGTCAAGTATCAGGAGCTTTTCGGCTTCGGATCAAAGACCGGGATCGATCTGCCCGGCGAGGCGGATACCGGCACCCTGGTCTACCATGAGGACGACATGGGCGTGACCGATCTGGCCACCAACGCATTCGGCCAGAATTACAACTGTACGATGATTCAGATGGCGGCGGCGTACTGTTCCGTGATCAACGGCGGTTCGTACTATGAGCCGCATGTGGTAAAGCAGATCTTAAACGAGAGCGGTTCGGTCGTCAAAAAGATCGAGGCCACACTGGTCCGGGAGACGGTATCCGATTCCACGGCCCAGTTCATCAAGGAGGCGCTTTACAGGACCGTATCCGAAGGGACGGGAAGCGCGGCCCAGGTGGAGGGCTATAAGGTAGGCGGAAAGACGGGAACGGCAGAGAAGTACCCGCGGGGAAACGGGAACTATGTGGTATCCTTCGCCGGATTCGCGCCGGTGGACGACCCGCAGGTTCTGGTGTACGTGGTGATCGATACGCCGCACACCGATGAGCAGGCCCACAGCTCCTATGCCGGCAATATTGTGCAGCAGATCCTCGCCGAGATCCTGCCTTATATGAATGTGTTCCCGGATACCGAGGACATCGAAGTGCCGGAAGAAGTGCAGGCGCAGCTGCCGCAGGAGGAAGGCATCTCGACAGGAGAGAGCGAAGAAACGGCGGCGGAAGAGACCGGAGAGGAAGAAGAGGAGACCAAGGTTTACGAGACGGATGAATACATCGAGCAGGATGGAGAAACGTCGGGTATTCCGGCAGCGCTTCCTGGTGTGGAGAGCCAGGACGGCCAGAGGGAAAGCGGCACGTCCCAGGCGGCCGAACAGGCGTCAGAAGAAAGCAGCGCGGCAGAGACCGGAGCGGAAGAGACGGCGCAGGCGTCTTCGGAGGATTCGGACGCCGGGACGGCTGAGACAGAGTCTTCCGGAAATGAATGATACAAAAACAGAGGTGTCTTATGGTTAATGAAACGATTTTGGCGGTCATCTTATCTTTCTGCGTCAGCGTCGGCTTATGCCCGATCGGGATCCCCTTTCTGCATAAGCTGAAGTTTGGACAGCAGGTCCGTGAGGAAGGGCCGCAGGCCCATCTGAAAAAACAGGGTACGCCGACGATGGGCGGCGTGCTGTTTCTGGCCGCGATCATCCTCACGGCGCTGGTTTTCCAGGGTCGATACCCCAGGATCCGCCCGATCCTGTTTATGACGGTGGGATTCGGGGTGATCGGATTTCTGGACGATTATCTTAAGATTGTCATGAAACGCTCGGAAGGCCTGAATCCGAAACAGAAGCTGCTCGGCCAGATCGTGATCACCGGCATCTTTGCCTGGTATCTGGTGACCAGTAACGAAGTGGGGACGGGGATGTTGATCCCCTTCACCGGCGGATTTGATCAGGGGATCTATCTGAATCTTGGCATTCTCTTTGTGCCGGCGGTGTTTGTGGTGGTGCTGGGGACGGACAACGGCGTGAACTTTACCGACGGGCTGGACGGGCTGTGCACCAGCGTGACGATTCTGGTCGGCGCCTTCCTGACGGTTGTTTCCCTGCGGGAAAACAGCGGCATCAGCCCCATTACCGGCGCGGTGGTGGGGAGCCTGATGGGGTTTCTCCTGTTTAATGTCTACCCTGCCAAAGTCTTCATGGGGGATACCGGTTCGCTGGCCCTGGGCGGATTTGTGGCGTCCAGCGCCTTTATGATGGAGATCCCGCTCTTTATCGTGATCATCGGTTTCATCTATCTGATCGAGGTGCTTTCCGTGATCATTCAGGTGACGTACTTTAAGAAGACGGGAGGGAAGCGGATCTTTAAGATGGCCCCGATCCATCACCATTTTGAACTGTGCGGATGGTCGGAGACCAGAGTGACAGCCGTCTTTGCCGTGGCAACGGCGATTCTCTGCCTGGTGGCATACTTAGGATTATAGGAGGGTGAGTAGATTGAACAGTCAGAAAGTGTTGGTAGCCGGAACCGGGATCAGCGGGATCTCGGCGGCGAAGCTTTTGCTGGATATGGGCGGTGAGGTGCTGCTTTATGACAGCAATGATAAACTGGACGCGGAAGAACTGAAAAAAAAGCTGGACGATCACGAGAAGGTGACGGTGCTCCTTGGTGAGTTAAAGCGCACGGATCTTCTCGGGGTGGAGCTTTGCATCATCAGCCCCGGGATCCCGCTTGAGTCGCCTTTCGTGGCTATCCTGGATGACATGAATATCCCGATCTGGAGTGAGATCCAGCTGGCATATCACTGTGCCAAAGGACGGCTGGCGGCCATCACCGGTACCAACGGAAAGACGACCACCACGGCTCTGACGGGACAGATGCTGAAGGATTATTTTGAGCATGTGTTTGTGGTGGGCAATATCGG
Source organism: uncultured Lachnospiraceae bacterium (assembly GCA_964425595.1). Lineage (GTDB taxonomy): Bacteria > Bacillota > Clostridia > Lachnospirales > Lachnospiraceae > Caccovicinus. The sequence goes on along the minus strand of CAYRMW010000018.1, from coordinate 5,952 downwards.
CGTGCCCTATACTCAGGTGGCGATGGAGACGGAGGAGTCCACGGTGACGGTAGCGGAGGTTTCCAGCTTTCAGCTGGAGGCGATCATGGATTTCCGCCCTCAGGTCAGCGCGATCCTGAACATCACGCCGGATCATCTGGACCGCCACGGCACCATGGAACGCTATATCGCGATCAAGAAGAGCATCGCCATGAACCAGGAGGAAGAAGACACCATCGTCCTGAATTACGACAACCCGGTACTCCGAAGCTTCGGGCTGAGGGAGAAGCCGGAAAAAGCGGATCAGGATGGCGGGGAGGATACGGACAGAAGGGACGTCAGCGAGGGCGGTGAGGACGCCGGCAGGGATGGCAAGGCCAAGGGAGTGGGGAGCGAAGAGGATAAGACCGGAATCCCCTCCTTTACGCTGAAGGCGAAGGTGATCTTTTTCAGCAGCAGGAGCCGTCTGGAGGAGGGACTTTTCCTGGATGGCGATACGATCGTCTGGCGCCGGAACGGGAGACAGGAAGAGGTGGTCAACGTCCATGACCTGCACCTGCTCGGGCGTCACAATTACGAAAACGTGATGGCTGCCGTGGCCATCAGCCGGACCATGGGCGTGCCCATGTCTTCCATCCGGAAGACGGCAGAGGCCTTTCGGCCGGTGGAGCACCGCATTGAATTTGTGGCCCAGCGCTACGGCGTAAATTATTATAACGATTCCAAGGGGACGAATCCGGATGCGGCGATCCAGGCAATCCGCGCGATGCCGGGGCCGACGATCCTGATCGCGGGCGGTTACGATAAGCATAATACGTTTGATGAATGGATCGAGTCCTTTGAAGGCAAAGTACGCTACCTGGTCCTGATCGGCCAGACGCGGGACAAGATCGCCCGGTGCGCCAGGGATCACGGATTCCATGACATCATGTACGCGGAAGATATGCAGGAGGCGGTGCGGGTCTGCGCATCGTACGCCAATCTGGGCGATAATGTGCTGCTGAGTCCGGCCTGCGCCAGCTGGGGGATGTTCCGCGATTACGAAGAGCGGGGGCGCGTCTTCAAGGAGTGTGTGCACGGACTGTAAGTTCGCCGGTACGGCGGGGATGGGGGGAATATGAAAGAAGGGAGGGCGGCGGATGGCAAGTCAGCAGAAAGCAGCGGTCAGGCGGCCGCAGGAAAGGCCGCGCGCCGCACAGCGGCATCGCGCTCCACAGAAAGAGGCGGAGGCGCAGCATCGGCCGCGCAAGCGGGAACCGGATTCCAAAAAGACGGGCGGCCGCCGGCCGGACAGGCCCTCGGATGAACGAAACCGCCGGGTAAAATCCTCGCCCGGCGTGCGGGTAAAAGCAGCGGAGGGGAATATCCGGAGCGGGGCTGCCTACGGGGCGCAAAAAAGCGCAGGCGGCCGGGCGGAACAGACGGGGAAAAAGAAAGAGCGGCGGTTTTATGATTACAGTCTGCTCTTTACCATTATCTTCCTGACGGTGTTCGGGCTGGTGATGATCTACAGTTCCAGTTCGTATTCGGCCCAGCTTAAGTATAACGGCGACGCCGGGTACTTTATGCGGCGGCAGGCCGTTATCGCCACGGGCGGCTTCCTGATCATGATGATCATGTCCAAGATCGATTATCATTTTTATGCCAAGTTTGCCCTTTTCAGCTATATTGTTTCCTATGTGCTCCTGTTTATGGTCATGTGGACGCCTCTCGGCGTGCAGGTAAACGGAAAGAAGCGGTGGCTGGCTTTGGGGCCTGTGCAGTTCCAGCCTACAGAGCTGGTGAAGATCGCGCTGATCCTTTTGCTGGCCGCGATGATCACCAGGATGGGAAAGAAGGCAGACAATATCAAGGGACTTTTGATCCTGGCGGCGGTCACGCTTCCCATCGCCGGGCTGGTAGCCAAAAATAACTTAAGCTCCGGTATTATCATTGCGGGCATTGCTTTTGTCATGGCTTTTGTGGCTTCCAAACTGAAATGGCCGTTTGCCTTGGGCATGGGCGCGGCCGGAATCCTCTACGCTTTTGCCAGTCCCATCGCCACGGTGCTGGAAAAGATCGGCCTGGTGCAGACCTATCAGCTGAGCCGGATCTATGTCTGGTTGCAGCCGGAGGCCTATCCGCAGGACGGCGGCTATCAGGTGCTTCAGGGCCTGTATGCGATCGGTTCGGGCGGCCTGGTGGGCAAGGGACTTGGCGAGAGCATGCAGAAGCTGGGCTTTATCCCGGAGGCGCAAAACGACATGGTCTTCTCGGTGATCTGCGAGGAGCTGGGACTGTTTGGAGCGATCTCGGTGATCCTGATCTTTTTGTTTATGATCTACCGGTTTATGGTGATCGCATCCAATGCGCCGGATCTTTTTGGCGCCATGCTGGTGGTCGGCGTGATGGCCCACATTGCGATCCAGCTGATCCTGAATATCGCAGTGGTGACCAACACGATCCCCAACACCGGGATCACGCTGCCCTTTATCAGCTACGGCGGAACCTCGATCCTGTTTTTGATGATCGAGATGGGGTTAGTGCTCAGCGTTTCCAATCAGATCAGGATCCGAACGTAAGGCTTTCCTTTCGGACCGGGCGCTGGCCCAAGTTTATCGGGCAGGTGGAGCGATATGTTTGAAATAGAGGCAGAGACGGAAAAAAAGAGTCATATGGGACGCTGGATCGCCCTGGCGGTATTCCTTTTGGCGGTGCTGGTGATCCTTTCGGTGCGGGTCAATACAGTGACGGTAACCGGAAACAACAAATACACTGCCGGGCAGATCGAAGATCTGATCTTCGAGAGCCGGTGGGACCGCAACAGCCTGTTCCTTTTTCTGAAGGATAAGTTCTGTCCGCACGAAGAGATCCCCTTTGTGGAGGATTACAGCATCGTGTTCCAGAGCCCATTCTCGGTGGAAGTGATCGTTTACGAAAAAAGCGTGGTCGGCTATGTGTCGTATATGAGCAGCTATATGTATTTTGATAAGGATGGCATTATCGTGGAGAGTGCCAGCACCCGTCTGGACGGCGTTCCATGGATCACCGGTTTGGATTACGGACAGATCGTGCTGAACCAGCCGCTCCCGGTGGAAAATGAGGAGATTTTTGAGCAGATCATGAATCTGACCCAGGTTTTGAGCGTATATGAGCTTGCCGTGGACCAGATCAAATATGATTCTTCCGGAAACGCCACCCTGATCATCGGTGATATCTCGGTGTACCTGGGCAGTGATGACGATGTCAACGGCAAGATCTCAGAACTGCATGATATGCTGCCGGAGCTGGAGGGGATGTCGGGCACTTTGTATCTGGACACTTACGAGGAAAATGACAGCGACAAGTGGTACTCTTTCATAAAAAAATAGAGCGGGATTCCTGCAAATATATGAAAAAAACGGTTGCTATTTTTAAAAAAATCACATATGATATTAGCTAGACTAGAGGTTTTATGCGGATAAGGAGGAAACAGTCTTGTTGGAAATTAAAATAAACGAGTCGGAGAGCGCTGCCCGGATCATTGTAGTGGGCGTGGGCGGCGCGGGCAATAACGCGGTAAACCGGATGGTGGACGAGAGCATTCCGGGTGTGGAGTTTATAGGCATTAATACGGATAAGCAGGTGCTGTCCAGCTGCCAGGCGCCGACGACCATGCAGATCGGCGAAAAGCTGACCGGAGGGAAGGGCGCCGGAGCCAGACCGGATATCGGCGAGAAGGCCGCGGAGGAAAGCTCCGAGGAGATCGCCCAGGCGCTCAGAGGGGCGGACATGGTATTTGTCACCTGCGGGATGGGCGGCGGTACCGGGACGGGAGCGGCCCCTGTTGTCGCCAGGATCGCCAAGGACATGGGGATCCTGACGGTAGGCGTAGTGACGAAACCGTTTAAGTTCGAAGGGAAAGCGCGTATGGACAACGCCCTCCGCGGCATCGAGCGCCTGCAGGAGAACGTAGATACGCTGATCGTCATCCCGAATGACAAGCTGCTGGAGATCGTGGACCGCCGGACGACCATGCCGGAGGCCCTGAAGAAAGCGGATGAGGTCCTGCAGCAGGCCGTGCAGGGCATTACCGACCTGATCAATGTTCCCGGCCTGATCAATCTCGACTTCGCGGATGTGCAGACGGTGATGACCGACAAGGGCATTGCCCATATCGGCATCGGCAACGCGAAGGGCGACGACAAGGCGATCGAGGCGGTAAAGCAGGCCGTGTCCAGCCCGCTTCTGGAGACGACGATCGAGGGCGCAAGCCACGTGATCATCAACATTTCCGGCGATATCAGCCTGATCGAGGCAAACGAGGCGGCGACCTACGTGCAGGAGATGACCGGCGAGAATGCGAGCATCATCTTCGGCGCGATGTACGATCCCGATATGCAGGACGAGGTGTCCATTACCGTGATCGCTACCGGCCTGGATGTACACAAGACAGCCGACGCGCAGGTGCCTCAGGGAATGCCTGCTTTCGCCGGATTTAAGCAGCCGGCTGCGCCGGTTTATACAGCACCCAAGGCCCCGGCTCCGGCAGCCCAGGACCAGGCCCCGGCTTACACGCAGACTCCCCCTACAGCACCGGCGCAGCCGCAGGCGCCTTCCTATCGCCCGAGAAATCAGGAAGTGCAGATCAACATCCCGACTTTCCTGCAGAAGAAGCGGTGATCGTCCGCTCATCCGGACGGCCCGGTTCGCGGACAGGGGACAGAGCCGGGTGAGGAGAAGGCGGATTTCCTCCTATTGTCTGATAAAAGCAAACCCTCCCGCCGGGTACCGTAAGGTATCCGGCAGGAGGGTTTTTCGCGTGGTACGATCGGTGGCCGCCGCGCGGTCATGCTTTCGCCGCAGATAAGAGAAAAAGATAGCTAAAGCTTCTTCTATGAAAATAAATTATACCTTTAATTCCAAACTCATATATTATCCGGGCAATAAAATCGACGCCTTTTGTTGAAATTTCCGGTTGAATACGATATTATGGAAGGAAACGTATCTGTTTTTACTGAAACCCGCCGCAGAGAATAGAAGGGCGGGTTGCTATGAATATAAGTTATGAGGGAGAGAAACAGGATGCATGCGAAGATAACCTTGATTCCGGGAGACGGCATCGGACCGGAGATCGTCAGAGAGGCCTGCAAGGTGCTTGCCAGGACAGGGCAGGTATTCGGCCATGAGTTTCAGTATACGGAGGTGCTGATGGGCGGATGCTCCATCGACGCTTACGGCGTTCCGCTGACCGAAGAGGCGCTGGACACCGCGAAGAGAAGCGACGCGGTCCTTCTCGGCGCGGTAGGCGGAGACGTGGGCAATTCCCGATGGTACGATGTAGCGCCGAACCTGCGGCCGGAGGCCGGCCTTCTGGCGATCCGTAAGGGACTGAACCTTTTTGCCAATATCCGTCCGGCATATCTTTATGAGGAGCTTGCCGGTGCCTGCCCCTTAAAGCCGGAGATCATCGGCGATGGCTTCGACCTGGTGATCATGCGGGAGTTGACCGGCGGGCTGTATTTCGGGGAGCGCTGGACGAAAGAGGTCGACGGCGTGAGGACGGCGGTGGATACGCTGACGTACAACGAAAACGAGATCCGCAGGATCGCGGTGAAAGCGTTCGATATTGCCATGAAGAGAAAGAAGCACGTGACCAGTGTGGATAAGGCGAATGTGCTGGACTCCTCCCGCCTTTGGAGGAAGGTGGTGGAGGAAGTGGCCGCGGATTACCCGGAGGTGACGCTGACCCATATGCTGGTTGATAACTGCGCCATGCAGCTGGTGATGGATCCCGGCCAGTTCGATGTGATCCTGACGGAGAACATGTTCGGCGATATCCTTTCGGATGAAGCCAGCATGATCACCGGCTCGATCGGCATGCTGTCCTCGGCCAGTATGAATGAGAGCAAATTCGGCCTCTATGAGCCGAGCCACGGCTCGGCGCCGGATATCGCGGGCAAAGATGTGGCCAACCCTATCGCGACCATCCTGTCGGCAGCGATGATGCTAAGG